>NZ_JARFVR010000019.1:0-570 GCF_055818025.1 Gardnerella sp. c11Ua_71
GCTATCGCTGCTTTCGCTGCTGGCGCTACTTTGCTTGCCGGCTTCGCAATGGCAACCCCAGCATTCGCTGGTGAATACACTGACAAGGTTTATGCAGAGGCTTTAACTGTTAAGACTGGTGCTGAGGCTAAGGTTGCTGAGGCTCAGGCTGCAGTTACAACTGCTGAGAATACAGCAACTGAAGCAACCAAGAAGTACAATGATGGTCTTGCTACATTCTTGAAGACTCAAGGAAATACTGAAGAAAAGTACAAGCGGGATAATGCTGGCAAGCCTTTGTTTGAAGCTATGACCAATGCTAATGCAACTCTTGCATCTAAGAAGGCTGAGTTGCGTAAGGCTAATGTTGCTCTCCGCAGGGCTGAAGCTGATTTCTCTGCAGCTGATCTTGCTAAGAGGCTTCAGGATGCTAAGGATGCTAAGGATGCTAAGGCTGCTGAGGATCTTTATGAGCATTCCCAGTATGGTGAGTCATATCATCCATTCCTTAAGGAAGATGGTACTTTGCGTCAGGAGAATCCTGATGGTACTCCAAAGCAGGACGACAAGCAGGCTCCTAAGAAGGATGAC
>NZ_JARFVR010000020.1:0-540 GCF_055818025.1 Gardnerella sp. c11Ua_71
GCTATCGCCGCTTTCGCTGCTGGCGCAACTTTGCTTGCCGGCTTCGCAATGGCAACCCCAGCAATGGCTGCAAAAGTTCCTGCTACTGATACTGAGCGTACTCAGTTAGCTCAAGAGGCAGAACAGCGTGGACTTGGTTTTGTAGCAAATAATATTCGCACCTCTAAAACAAGCTCTTACCAAGAGCTTAAAGCCATGTTGCAAAAAGCTGAGGATGAACAAGACGCTGCAGAATCTCACCGTCTTCTTGATTATCCAAACGATACATTGAATAATTCTTCTGCTGAGGGCGTTGCTGCTGAAGCTCGTAAGCGTGGTATTGCGAATCCTACGGTAGATGAGTTCCAGCCTGATTTGCTTGCTCAGTATGCTGGTACTCGTGCTGAGAAGCTTGGTAAGGCATACAATGATTTGCTTGATGGCAAGATTACTGAGGCTCAGTATCAGGCTGTGAAGAAGGCTGTGTTTGGTAGCAGCGAGTACACTGAGGATTCATTGGATTCAAAGCAGGACGACAAGCAGGCTCCTAAGAAGGATGAT
>NZ_JARFVR010000021.1:0-300 GCF_055818025.1 Gardnerella sp. c11Ua_71
TGCTTTGGCTGCTTCTATGCTTGCTGGTATGGGTGCTGCTGTTCGCAAGATGCGTCACTAAGCATTATTTACCACCTTATTTAGGGTTTGCGCTCAACGACTGGTGTGGTGTTTTGTAGGGAAGCATCACACTGGTTTATTCCCGATTCTCTTTGGTTTTATTGTTTTAACATTGGTTTGCTATTGTTTTTCTTTTCTTCCCAGTGTTGATTCGTTTAGCTTGTTGGGTTTTGGGTGTTGAGTGTTGTTGCTTTCGGTTTTGTTTGCTACTAGGGGCTTTCAAAACCGGAAGCATTTTTT
>NZ_JARFVR010000003.1:0-300678 GCF_055818025.1 Gardnerella sp. c11Ua_71
GTTTTTTAAGGGCTTATTGTGTGTGATAGATTTTATAATTAATACTCTATGAGTATTAATTTTTCGATAGATGAATTTAAAAATTAATTTTTATATAAATTTTGAGCTTTTAATAATAATTATTGATCTTACTAGTGCAGCGATTTTTATTTGAAAACGTTTTCAAATTTATTATTAAGTTTATCGTTAACTGCAATAAAGCCATTATATATAAAGAAAAAATCATATTTTTATTATTTTTATTATTTTGGTAGCGCTTTCAAACAATATGCGTTACTATAAAGGTGTCACAAGCTTTGTCGAGTGGCGTATGAGTTTATTGCCAAGAAGGTTCAAAGGAGAATTCAATGAAAAGGCAAACTATTCTACAGCTGGCATTAGTTGGTGTACTCAGTCTAGGATTGACTTTGTCGGGATGTGGTAATCCTGCTGCTATGAGTAATAATTCTGATGAGTCTACAACTTCTGCAAATTATTGGCCGAATGCAAATAGGAAATTATCAGGAGTTAAGCTGACTTTTTGGGTTGGTCAATCTGATAATAAAGTACCTGTGCGTGTTATAAAAGATTTTGAACATGCTACTGGCGCAAAAGTGGATTTACAAACAATTCCAGACACTTATGAAAATAATGTACAAACAAAGATTACTACTGGAGATATGCCAGATTTAGCGACTTGGGAACCTACAAATTCTATGCTTGCTGGGTTTGTTAGTACAGGAAAATTACAGAAGTTGGATCACGCTCCATGGGTTAAAAATTATGCGTCTGGTATTTCTGAATTAGGGAAAACAAAGGGTCATCGATATGCAGCTTTGATATCCCCAGTTAATGTTATGGGCGTTTGGTACAACAAGAAAGTATTTGAAAAAGCTGGTATTACTGATCTTCCTAAAGGATGGGATGGGCTGCTCGAGGCTGCTAAGAAAATACAAAAGACGCATGCAGCACAGTCTCCATTCTTCGAAATGGGTGGTTCTCAATGGGGTACTCAGTGGGGTGTTCAGGTTCAACTTGCAGAATCGGCTCGTGCTGGACTTTGGAATCGTGTAAATAGCGGCAAAGAGAAGTTTACAGACAAGATCATTATGACTGCTATAAAGAATTATAAGAAGTTATTTGATGATGGATTGTTTAATAATGATGCTGGTTCTGCAACGCTTAATGATCAAGCTGCAGCATTATTTGAAGGCAAAGCAGGTATGATTTTTGGTAATAACGCTCAATTTAATATTGCTGCTGCATTAGCCAATAATGATAAGAAAGTTATAGATGATACTTTAGGGTTCTTGCCGATTTCTGCTTCTGGTAATATCTCGTCGTTGTCTCCTGGAGCTTCAAGCGCAGTAGTAGCTTTCAAGACTGGTGACGCGCAACGTGAATCTGCAGCACGACAATTCTTGAATTTCTGGATGTCTGTTGGTTATAAGAATTTTGTTAATGATCGTAACCTTGTTTCCGCTCTTAAGACTGTTGACTCTCCGTCAACTGTTCCTCAAGCTTTGATTGATGCTGCTAATTCTATTGGTCATAGTGCTCCATCTATGCAGTCAGCTGCTATTGCTAATCCAGATCTTTATTTGAATCTCGCTAACATGATAAATGGAACTGTGAATCCAGAACAAGTAGCTAAAGCAACGCAAGATCAGTTTGCCCAGATTGCAAAAGCCCAGGGTGCAAAAGGATTCTAACAGAGTTTTGATTCTTAAAAATATTCATTAATGAGGTGATTAAGAGATTTATTTTTTAAATCTCTTAATCACCTATAGCGGGTATTGAATTATATTTATCTGTCTGCGTGAAGTTATTTGAAAGGTATTTATTATGGGTACTCATAGTAGTTTAATGAGAAAAAATTACCCCTTAGCTTTTTTGATTCCTGCAGGTATTATGCTGACAGTTTTCTTTATTGCTCCAACAATTATGAATTTTGTTTATGCATTTACTGATTGGTCTGCTTTTAAAAATACTATTAATTTTAATGGTTTTGATAATTTTCTTTCATTATTCCAAAACGGAATCTTAATGAAAGATATACAAATAACATTGTTTTATGCTATATGTATTGCTATTTTTCAAAATGTATTTGGATTATTCTTGGCTGTTTTATTAGAAAAGGATACTCTGTTAAATAGATTAGCAAGAATAATGTTTTTTATACCTGTAATTATGTCTGCATTAGCTGTTGGATATATTTGGCAGGCAGTTTTAAAAAATTCAGGTGCGCTAGATCAGATTCTCTCAGGTATATTTGGTCATAGTATAACTACTGGATTATTGGCTAATACCCATACTGCAATCATTACAATTGCGTTCGTTCAAGGATGGAAGTGGATGGGTTTGTCAATGCTTATATTCCTTGCAGGATTAAAAACTATTGATTCAGATGTTCTTGAAGCTGCTTATATTGATGGTGCAAGTAGCGGTCAGATTTTCTGGAAAATTAAATTCCCTCTGTTAGCTCCCGCATTCACGTTTAATGTTGCGACAAGTTTACTTGGTTCATTAAATGGATTCGATATGGTGCAGGCTATGACAAAGGGTGGACCTGGTGGTTCTACAGAAATTCTTAACATCTTTATTTGGCGTACATTTGGGCAAGGATTATATGCTCAATCGACAACAATGAGTATGATTCTTTTCATTTTAGTAGCACTTATTGCTTTACCTGTTATATATATTCTACGCCGTAGGGAAAGGAATATTTTCTGATGTTAATGCGTTTGTTAAATTTATGTTTTCGCAATCAGACGATTGTAAATTCCAATAGTTCTGTTAGATTATCAAAGATTAATCGCGTTGCTCGACGTGTAGTTCATGATATTTTTGTAATTTTTATCATGATTATATTTCTTGCAATTCCATTTTGGCTGTTGATAATTACCGCTGGTAAAACACAGAGTGAAGCACTGAAACTTAGTATGTCTGTTCCTAAACAATGGCATTTGCTTGAAAATTTTTTGACTGTTATACGTGATGGGAAAATGTTAGCGGCATTTTTTGGATCTATAATTGTTACATTACCATCTGTGTTTATTGCTATATTTGTCGGGTCAATGGCTTCGTGGGTTTTAGCAAGACGTGCAACTAAGCCTGTTGCAGCTTTGTATGTTGTAGGTATATCTGGGCTAATATTGCCTCCTGCCGTAGTTACAGTAATGATGCTGTTGAAAATGATTGGTCTTTCTGGAACTGCAGTAGGAATGATTTGCGTTTATGTTGGTATTTATTTGTCTACAGTTATATTCTTTGTAACTGGATTTATTCGTACTATACCTACGGCTTTAGAAGAATCGATGAGGGTAGATGGTGCTTCGCCTATTAGAATATTCTTCATGCTAATTCTTCCGCTTCTTGCACCAACAATTGCTACTGCAACCATTCTTCTTATACTCTATATATGGAATGACGTTTTTTACGCTCTATTTATACTTTCTGGAAAGATGAGTACATTGCCTCTTAATTTGTATAATGTTGCTAGCGCTGGATTGTATCTTAATAATTGGCATTTGATTTTTGCGTATATAGTTCTTATGAGTCTGCCATTGCTTATAGTTTTTGGTATAGCACAGCGAAAGATAATCAGTGGTATTACTGGAGGTGCAGTAAAGTAGTAGCTGCTATTTGTGGTTGCATTGGTTGTTAGATTTAATTAGTAGTTTTAATATTAAATTGTGGTTTTGATGGGAGATTATATTGTGACAAAGAGGTCGAACAATAATAATAAACCGCCATCTATTAGTGATGTGGCTAAGCTTGCTGAAGTATCTACATCGTCTGTATCTAGGTATCTTAATCATTCTGAGAGTTTAACGCCAGCTAAGAGGGAAAGTATTGCTAATGCTATTAAATTACTTGATTATCATCCGTCATTGCTTGCGCAAGGTTTAGCTTCAAAGCGATCTAATGTAATAACATTTTTCGCTGGTCAAGATTTACTATATGGCGTTGTTGGTTGCATAAAAGGCGTTGAAAGAATAGCTTCGCAATCAGGAGTTGTGGTTAACGTTATTTTGTTTGATGAGCATCAATCTCCTTATACTCTTAAGCAATGTATTAAGTCAGCATTAAGTACTAATCCATTGGGAATAATAATTGATCAACCTCGATATGGAATAGCGTGTGATGAAATTATCAGAAATGCGCAGAAAGATTTACCAATTGTTCTTATTGGTGGGAATAGACGTAAGGGACAGTATCAATTGTTCACTCACGATGATCAGGGTGGATATGCGATAACAAAATATTTGTTATCTCTTGGATCAGATACTGTCTATTATGTTGCGCCTCCAGAAGAAGATGAAGAGCAAACTAGGCAATCTGGTTGGAAAAAAGCCTTAGAGGAAGCTGGAGCAGTAATACCAAATCCATATAAAACCTCGTGGGATCCATTAGATGCTGAAAAAATTGGTGTATCTCTTGGCAGGCGCAATGATGTAACTGCTATTTTTGCTGGTAATGATGAAATTGCTTTAGGAGTTATGCGTGGTTTATATTCAGTTGGTAAACATGTTCCTGAAGATATAAATGTTATTGGATTTGACGATAACCCAATTGCTAGATTATCTGTTCCAGCATTAACGACATGGCACCAAGATTTTGAACTTTTTGGAGCTTATGCTGCTCAGATAATTCTAGATCAGTCAAATGGTAAAGCAGTAATAGATAAAGATGAGCCACATTTTATAGGTCATAATACAGAGCAATTAGTTATTCGTGAATCTACTCGTTATCGTAAAAATGGATAGTTTATATGGCTTTTGTGTTGCTAGTGGTTAATCAGGTGAAAGAATAAATATGATGTTGAAAACTAAAATTTTTACAAATAATGGGATATCGGTTATTTATCGAAATATAGGTTGCGATAACGTTGATTTTATATTGGTTCCAGAGAAATTTGCCGATAAAGCAATGCGTGATGATTGCAAGCCAGAACCATTAATACAAGCGAAAATCGTTGGTGATTCTTATCCAGATGGTTTCGCGCAAGGCAGAACAATGAGAAATTCATCTACGGTGCAGGGCATGCATTTCGTTTCTCAGAATTGCGTTATGAGAGGCAAATCTTCGTTTATTACTACAGTATTAGAAGACAGTAGACATGTACAGTATATTCATAATTTGCAATTTGGAGCTTGTTCGTCAACTATAGAGATCACTACAGAAGTAAAAAATTGTGGAAATAAACCCGTTACGTTAGAGATGTTGTCGAGTTTTACTTTAGGTTCTCTATCGCCATTATTGACAGGTCTTGCAGCAGAAAGCATGAGAATACACAGACTTCATAGTACTTGGAGTGCAGAGGGACGTTTAATCACAGAAAGACCAGAAGATCTTCAGCTAGAGCCTGATTGGCAACAGCATAGTGCAAATTCTTTACGGTTTGGAAGTGTAGGGTCTTTCCCCGTGAGAGAGTGGGCTCCTTTTATTGCAATAGAAGATATTGTAAATAATGTTACATGGGCTGTATCAACAACTCATGCTTCTAGCTGGCAGATGGAAATATATAGGCGCGATAATGGTCTTTCTATATCTGGAGGTATTGCAGATCGTGAGTTTGGTCATTGGATGCATACAATTAACCCTGGGGAATCTTTTACTGCTCCTTCTGCTATCGCAACTGTAGTGCAAGGTGGAGTTGACTTAGCATCTCAATGTTTATTGGAACATACTCGTGAGAATTTATCTCTGCCGAAAAATGAGAAGGCATATCTTCCTATAATTTTTAATGAATATTGCTCAACATGGGGATTGCCTACTGAGAAAAGTGTTCTTTCGCAATCTAAAATAATAAGTAAGCATGATATTGACTATGTTGTTATTGATGCTGGTTGGTTTGATCATGAGTCGTTTGATACTGCAATAAGGTTCGGTAAATGGTGTGTTGATAAACAATCTTTTCCTCACGGTATGAAATATGTTGTAGAAAGGCTTCATAACTTAGGTTTAAAAGTTGGAATATGGTTTGAATTTGAAGCAGTGGGAGAAGATGAAGAATCCTTATTCAATCGTACGCAATGGCTGCTTAAAAGGGATGGTGTTCCTATAACGTCAGGGCAACGTCGTTTTTGGGATATGAGAAATAAAAATGTAAGAGAATACTTACGTGTGCGAGTAATTGATTTCTTGAAAGAAAATAAAATTGATTACCTTAAAGTGGATTACAATGACTCTATAGGCATAGGTTGTGAAACCGTAGATTGCGATTATAGGTGTGATTATAACTCTCTTGGTGATGGTCTTTACTCGCATATTCAAGCTACTATGTCTTTCTTTGATGAAATACGAAAATCTTTACCTAATCTTGTTATTGAAATATGCTCAGCTGGTGGTCATAGATTAGTTCAATCTTTTATGCAAATTGCTTCAATGGCCAGCTTCTCTGATGCACATGAATGTATTGAATCTCCTATCATTGCAGCCAATATGCATAGGATGATTTTGCCGAGACAATCGCAAATTTGGGCAGTGATGAGGGAAAATCTCGATGAGAATGCTGTCATTTATAGGCTTTGTACGGGTTTTCTAGGTAGATTGTGCCTATCTGGGGATGTTGAAAGTTTATCTGATTGGCAATGGAGGTTAATAGATAAGGCTATAGGTCTGTATCAAAAAATTAATAAAACAATTGATCGCGGTATAAGTAGTTGGATTGGTAGTGGAATAGTCAGCTATCGTAGTCCTAAAGGTTGGCAAGCAATCATAAGGAAACCTATGGATTGTAATAATCCTCTATTTGTTGTGCTGCATACTTTTGCTAAATCACCTTGTAAAGTTATATTGCCTATTCCACATCAATTTGTGGATAAAAATATAGAAACTTTTATGTCAGAAAGTATAAAAATATCGTTCGATGGCGATAGCTTGTGTATAAGTAATCTTCATGATTTTGAAGCGGCTGTTATTGTTTTTGACTAGAATGAGAAAATTTTGCAGGAGTTAATGCAGCGTTTAAAAATTGATATGTTTTTGATAATCCGGAATTAAGGGTTTATATATGTGACTTATTGATTCATTGTCATCGCGGCTACGAGTGATTTATGGTGGACAGTATAAGTGGCAAACCAAAATTCTCGTAGCTTTCTCCTATAGGGCGGCATGAAGTTTGTGTTTTACATGAGCTTCATGCCGCTTTGCTTGTATTTGTGCATGTTTTGTGTTGAATCTGGTGTAAAGTGTGGTCATGCTGCTCGCGCGGTTTAAGCACGCTCACGTCTTCGCTGCACGTAAAGTCCACTGGACTTTACGTTTGAGCGGCTCAGCGAATCGAAGTGCATTCGCGTGCTGCGCTTTAAGCTCGAAGTCGTAGATTCGCCCGCGTTTGTTCCCAAAATCGCCAAATGCGTAAACGAACACGGGCAAGTATTCCCGCATTTGTTTCTATATTTGCTAAAAAAGGGAACAAACGCGGGTTTATGTTCTTATGTTTTGACCTTTTGATCATATTGTTGTGTATTTGGTATCGTATAATTCATTGATTTTGTGTGCAATTTACATTTGTGAGTTATCGGTCCATTGGCGTGTGTTGCTTGCTGATTTAATTAAGCTATTTTTCTAGTCTCAAGTAAATTTGTAAGAAACGCCGAAATAGTAAAATCATTTGACAAACTTAGGTTAATCATTTTACTATATTGATATCGGCATGAAGTCGTGCTGGTTTGAGCAAAGGAGCAATATGAGTTTATGGAATATTGATAAGATCGAATATGTAGGTAGAGCGCAAGGTCCAAAGGAGGGTCTAGCTTTTCACTACTACGATGCGGATAGAGTTGTAGCTGGAAAAAAGATGAAAGATTGGTTGCGCTTTGCTGTTGCATGGTGGCATACTTTCGACCAAACTCTTGTTGATCCATTTGGAACTGGTACAGCTCATAGACCGTATTATGGCAAATATAGTGATCCTATGGATGAGGCTTTAGCTAAAGTCGATTATGCATTTGAGCTTTTCCAGAAATTGTCTGTGGGATATTTCTGCTTCCATGACCGTGACATAGCTCCAGAAGGCGATACTCTTCGTGAAACAAATCGCAATCTCGATCGTGTAGTTGATAAAATTGAAGAGAACATGAAGTCAACAGGTATTAAATTGCTATGGAATACCTCATCTCTGTTTACAAATCCTAGATTTGTGTCTGGCGCTTCAACATCTCCATTTGCAGATATTTATGCATACTCTGCAGGTCAGCTAAAGCATAGTTTAGAGATTGGCAAGCGCTTAGGTGCTGAAAATTATGTATTCTGGGGTGGTCGTGAAGGATACGAGAACTTGTGGAATACACAGATGAAGCGCGAACAAGAGCATATGGCAAAATTCTTCCACATGTGCCATGATTATGCGCAGGAAATTGGTTTTGATGCGCAATTCTTGATTGAGCCAAAAGCTAAAGAGCCAACGATGCATCAGTATGATTTTGATGCTTCGACTGCAATTGCATTCTTGAGAACATATGATTTGATGGATGTATTTAAGCTGAATCTCGAAGGTAATCATGCTAATTTAGCTGGTCATACTTATCAACATGAGATTCGTACTGCTAGAGAAGCAGGTGTTCTTGGATCTTTGGACGCAAACCAAGGGGACAAGCTCATTGGGTGGGATATGGATGAATTCCCAACTGATCTTTATGAAACTTCAACTGTGATGTGGGAAGTTTTGCAAGAAGGGTCGATTGGTCTTCATGGTGGTCTTAATTTTGATGCTAAGCCACGTCGTACGTCTTTTGATGCTGAGGATTTGTTCCGTTCTCATATTGCTGGTATGGATTCATTTGCAGCAGGCTTATTGGTCGCTGCAAAAATGCATGAAGATAAATTCATTGAGAATTTACAGGCAGATCGGTACTCTTCATACGATTCTGGTATTGGATTAACTGTAGAAAATGGCACAGCCAGCTTGTCATCTCTTGAAGAATATGCTTTGGATATTCCTCAAGAAAAGTTGATCGCTGCAACTAAATCTGATCATCTTGAATCAGTGAAGGCAACGATTAACAATTACATTATTGATGCTCTAAGAGAAGGGTGATTCAAACTGTATCTAGTATAACTGAGTAAAAGTGTGAATATTTAATAACAAAATATTTGTTAGAGTTATTGCGTCATTCTCTTCCTTCCTCCTAACTTGGCGTGTCGCTCTGATTTTTCGGGGTGACACGCTTGGTTGTATGTAAGTATTTGAAAAAGATATTTTACAATTTGTCGTTATTTACTAAATAATATTCCGTTCAAAGCCGAAAGGGATAATGATGAAAAAGTGGAAAAAGATCATTGGTATCGCTGGTGCGTTGGCTATGTTGTTGCCATTTGCTGCTTGTGGAGCTCCTTCTACGCGTGGTGGTGCTAGTGGAGCTGCTAATAAGAGTGGAAAGATTAGTGTTGGAATTTCTATGCCAGAACAGCAATTGGAACGCTGGCAGATTGACGGCGAGAATCTTAAGAAAGAACTTGAGCATTTTGGCTATAAAGTCACTCTGCAATATGCTGATGGTAAAACTGATTTACAGTCTTCTCAAATTCAGAATATGGCAAATCAAGGTGCAAATTATGTAGTTATTGCATCAATCGATGGAACTGCTACTGGAGCCGCTGCTGAGCTTGCTGAGTCTAATGGTGCAAAAGTTATTGCCTATGATCGCTTGATTATGAACACCGATGCTGTTGACTATTATGCTACATTCTCTTTGACAGATGTCGGTCGTATGCAGGGAGAGTACATTGTGGACAAGCTTGGTCTTAAAGAAGGTAAAAAAGGACCATTTAATGTCGAATTGATGTCTGGATCTCCAACAGATAATAATGCTAGATATTATTATGAAGGTGCTTGGAAAGTGCTAGAGCCTTATTTTAAATCTGGTGTCTTGAAATCTAAGTCCGGCAAAGTTCCAAAGAGTCTTGATGATTGGAAGTCAATAGGTATTGACAATTGGGACAGGCAAAAGGGACAGGCTGAAATGGAAAACCGCATTAATTCCTTCTATAACGATGGTACGAAGTTAGATGCAGTTCTTGCTCCAAATGATGCTATTGCGTTGGGTACTGTTAACGCTGTTGAGTCTGCTGGATGGAATTATTTCCCAATTATTACTGGTCAAGATGCTGAAAAGGCTAATGTTGCTGCAATTGTTCAAGGCAAACAGGCGATGACAGTGTATAAAGATACGCGTAAGCTCGCTAAGGCTACAGCAAAAATGATTAAAGATCTTGTTGATGGTAAGAAGCCAAATACAAAGGATGTCTTTAATAACGGTAATAAGGATGTTACTTCTGTTCTTCTGTCACCAGTATCTGTAGATAAAACGAATGCCAAGAAAGAGCTTGTTGATTCTGGCTATATTTCGGCAGCTGATGCTGGTTTGTGATACTAGTCGAGCACTCGGCTGCTAATCAATTATGTAGCTGAGTGCATTTGATACTGGTTCAGTTACGACAATATCGTATTTCATTAAGAAAGGAAAAATCAGTGACTGACAAACAAGATGTCATCCTTGAAATGCGTCATATCGTGAAACGTTTTGGTTCGGTTACAGCGCTTGAAGACGTAACATTGAAAGTCCGACGTGGACAAATATTTTCAATATGTGGAGAGAATGGCGCCGGTAAATCAACGTTGATGAATGTTCTTTCTGGTGTATATCCTCATGGAACGTATGAGGGAGACATTATTTATGAAGGTAATGTTTGTAAATTTAAAACGATTCGTGATTCTGAGGCAAAAGGAATTGTTATCATTCATCAAGAGTTAGCTTTAGTGCCGTATATGAGTATTGCTGATAATATTTTCCTCAGCAATAGGATTAAAAAGGGAATTGCTATAGATGATACTGAACAATATCGTATTGCTCGCGAAGTTATGAAAACTGTTGGATTGGATGAAGATCCAAGTAATCTTATTGCTAACATTGGTGTCGGTAAACAACAGCTTGTTGAGATTGCAAAAGCTTTGACTAAAGATGTAAAACTTTTAATTCTTGATGAACCTACTGCAGCCTTAAATGATGAGGATTCTGCAAATTTGCTTCATCTGATTGATCGTTTGCGTCGTGAGCGTGGTATTACAGCTATTATTATTTCCCATAAACTTAATGAAATAGCTTATATTGCTGATGCTGTACAAGTGATACGTGATGGTAAGACAATTACTCATATTGATGTTGATGATCAGCATCCATTGGATCAAGATGAGTTGATTCGCCATATGGTAGGTCGTCCTCTTACTAATAGGTATCCTGAGCATGTTGCAAAAATTGGTAATGAGGCTTTTCGAATAGAACATTGGAAAGTGCATCATCCGTTGGATGAAAAACGATTAGTTGCTAATGATGTTAGTTTCAATGTGCGTAAGGGTGAGATTGTTGGCTTAGCTGGATTGATTGGTGCAGGACGAACTGAAACTGCGATGAGTGTTTTTGGTCGGCAATATGGCACTAATGCGTCTGGTAAATTGTACTTAGATGGCAAAGAGGTTAAATTCAATTCTGTTCGTTCTGCAATTGATCATGCTGTGGCATACGCTACAGAAAATCGTAAAGTTTACGGATTGAATTTATTAGCTTCTATTCGAGAAAATACGTCGTTAGCTAATTTAAAGTCAGTTAGTAATCTGGGTGTTATTGATAGACATAAGGAAGCGAAAGTTGCTGAAGAATATCGTCACGATTTTCGTATGAAGTGTAACACTATTGAAATGCCTGTTGGCAATCTTTCAGGTGGTAATCAGCAGAAGGTTGTATTGGCAAAATGGGTGGCAACTCAGCCTAAGCTTCTTATCCTTGATGAGCCTACGCGTGGCATTGATGTAGGCGCTAAGTATGACATTTATGAGATTATCGACAAGTTAGCGGATTCTGGTAGTGCAATAATTGTTATTTCTTCGGAATTGCCAGAATTGCTTGGTATATGTGATCGTATATACACGATGAGTCAAGGCAAAATTACAGCTTGTTTGAATGCTCATGAGACAAATCAAGAAGAATTAATGAAGTATATGACTTGTGATGTTCCATTGGAATATGAGAAGTCATTTACCGTTGAATAGTTCAATCTATCAGATTTTATTAGTAATTAAACTTCGCATCGTTGCGTAGCAAAGAAAGAGGATATTATGTTTGGATCAATATCTGCTTATTCAAAGAAGAAAAATACAGCTATTGGTGCTCCTGGATTAAAAGAGCTATTGCTGGGGAATGCTCGTTCTTACGGTATTTATCTTGCTCTCGTTGCTGTTATCATTATTTTCCAAGTGTTGACTGGAAATAGGTTGTTGTATCCAAATAATGTTGTTGCATTATTCCAACAAAATGCATATGTTATGATTACGGCAATCGGGATGCTTATGATTGTTGTTGCTACACATATTGATTTATCTGTTGGATCTGCTGTTGCATTCATTGGCGGCTTAGGTGCCTTTGCTATGAAGCATTGGGGAATGAATTGGATGCTTGCAATCGCTTTCATGCTTTTCATAGGTTTACTAATAGGTGCTTGGCATGGATTCTGGGTAGCGTATGTTGAAGTTCCTGCATTCGTAACCACTTTAGGTGGCATGTTGATCTTTAGAGGTTTGGCAACTGTTGTTGCAGGCGAGTCTATTCCATTACGTTCTCGCGAATTCAGAGCTATTGCAAAAGATTATCTTCCTAATATTTTTGGATTCTGGGGCGGATATGATGGATTAACTATAGTTGTAGGTGCTCTTGCCATTGTAGGTGTAATTGTTGTGCAACTGCGTAAGAGAGCGAAGTCGTTGAAGACTGGATTATTGATTGAGCCACTTTCGTTTACTATTACGAAAATTGTTGTATCCGTTGCAGCTATTGGTTTTATTACTTATTTATTGGCATCTTCTGGAAATTCTCAGCAAGGCGGTATTCCAATAGTATTGGTTATTATTGCGGTTCTCGTTGGAGTTTTTTGGTTCGTGTTGAATCGCATGATTTTTGGTCGTGATATTTATGCTGTTGGTGGAAATAGAAAAGCAGCTATTCTTTCTGGCATAAATACTAAATTGGTTGATTTCAAGATTTTCTTAACGATGGGTGTTCTTACAGCAATAGCGTCTGTTGTAACATTGTCTCGACTTGCATCTGCTACCGCTGCAACTGGGCAAGAATTTGAGATGGATGCTATTGCTGCATGCTTCATTGGTGGTGCTGCTGTTTCTGGTGGAACTGGTACGATTCCTGGCGCTATGGTTGGTGCATTAATTATGGGTGTTCTCAATCAGGGCTTGTCTATTATGGGTGCGGATGCCGCTATTGTCAAAACTATTAAAGGTTTGGTGGTTGTGGCTGCTGTTGCCTATGATTTGATTAGCAAGAAGCGCAAAAAGTAATTTTAGTAATTGTAGCTTTAGTAATTGTTGTAATCAAATTATTGTAATCAAAATCGTGCATGTACCGTAAGGTGCATGCACTTTTTATATTTTTAAATACACATGCATATATTAAATGCTCTGTTATATTACATTGAACAATGTGCTATAACAGAGCATTTTCAAATAAATGTCATATTGGAATATTTATTTTATTTATTTTTCTAAGTTGCGGTAATGTAAATACTTTTTATATATTTCTTCGTTAGGTTCTCCGGACAAAGTTGTTTCTATTTCATTCTGCCAAATAGGTGGATACTCTTTACCTGAAAGAGTCCAAGCTGCTTGTCTTGCAGCACCGATAGCAACATATTCGTCGGTTTTTGGTAAAGTGACATCACTTCCTAATATAGATGGTGCTAATTCTCGTATTGCTGATGATTTTGCGCCACCTCCAATTAGTAGAATCTTTTTTACTGTGACTCCTAGTGATTTTATTAATTCCAAACAATCGCGCTGAGAGCATAACAATCCTTCTGTAAAAGCGCGCGCTATGTTAGAAGGTTTTGTGTTTGCTAATGTTAGCCCATATATACTAGCCGTAGAATTTGGTCTATCTGGAGTGCGTTCTCCGTCAAAATATGGTATAAGTGTAATTCCTTGTGCTCCTGGTATGCTTTGTGCTGATAGATTTGCGAATTGTTCGTAGTCGACGCTTAGTGCTTTGCATCCAGCGTCTATTATTCTCGAACCATTAATTGTGCATGCTAATGGAAGCCAGTGTCCAGTGCAGTCGGCAAAACCTGCAACTGCAGTAGTCATATCGTATATTGGTGTTTGACAAACGGCTGCGGCTACTCCTGATGTTCCTAGTGATATAGATACATCTCCAATTCCCATGTTTAAGCCTAAAGCAGCCATAGCGTTATCTGCGCCTCCAGGAGCTATTAAGCATCCTCCGGCCACATTTTTACCTGCTATTTCTGGATCTGCATATGCTCCTATTTCGTTAGGGTTTAAAACTTTAGGTAAAATTACATCGTCTCTACCGAATGCAAGTTTTATCAAATCTCGTCTGTAGTTATTAGTGGTTGAATCAAAGTATCCTGTGCCAGAAGCATCTGAGCGATCCGTGAAAAGTTTATCAAGTCCAATAGTATCCCTATTAGAAGGATTAGAAGAGCTAGATGGACCATATCCTGCAATTCTCCAGCTTAGCCAATCGTGAGGTAAGCAAATAGCCGCTACTTTATTTGCTAGTTCAGGTTCATGATTGGCTACCCAAGCAATTTTTGTTACAGTGAATGACGCTACAGGGGATAATCCAACTGCACGAACCCAGTTACGCTTTCCTTCAAGGGTTTGGCTTTGTTTATCAGTGTTTTTTTCTGATTTACCTTGTAGACTCTCGATTAACTGTGTAGCCTCTGGTGCTGAGCGAGTATCATTCCATAGTAGTGCATCTCTAACAATGTTTCCTTGCTTGTCTAGAAGTACCATACCATGTTGTTGACCTCCGACTGACAGTGCGCTGACGTCATCTAGTCCTCCGGCTTGTTCTTTTGCTTTTAGGAACGCTTCCCACCATCTATCTGGGTGTATGCTAGTTCCTTCTGGATGTTTTGCTTGTCCGAAACGTACTAATTTTCCTGTTTCGGCATCTGTAATTCGTATTTTTGTTGATTGAGTTGATGTGTCAATTCCAGCAACAAGTATTTGTTTCATAGTTACTCCTGTGTAGACTGTTATTCTTTTTGACATTTTTATTTTTTCTATTCATCTGAAGGCAATTGCGCAAAAATTGCACTCGCTGATTTGCAATTAGTTAGATGAATGAACTAAACTAAAGCTTAGCACGGTTTAGGAGAATTTTCTATTAGTATTGTGACCTATAGGTTGATTACTTGTGCGTTAGATTTATGTGTCGTATTAGAATTTGTCCAGTAATGAAAGAGGTAGCATGTCAGCTTTACGAAGTATAAATCAGGATGATTTGCGCAATCATAATTTGTCTGTTGTTTTAGACACTATTTTACGCTCTGTAGAGCCTATGACTCGTGCGGAATTGGCTCGCGCAACTGGTTTAACCAAGGCTACGATATCTTTGCTTGTGCAAATACTTATATCTAGTAAGGTTCTTCATGAGGCAGATAGTGTTTCTGTGCATTATGGTCGTCCTGGTACCTCACTGGCTGTTAGCGTTGGAAGTTTTTGTGCTTTTGGATTACAAATAAATACTGATGGTTATGGTTTTGCTGCTGTTGATATAAATGGTGATGTTATTGACGAGCAATGGGTTGATTGCGATATGGAGCAGCTCACTGCTAATGAAGTTTTTGATAATCTAAATAATATTGTGCTTGGTAGTGAAACAAAAGCTAGAGAATTAGGGTACATTATACTCGGCGGTGCATTAGCTTTGCCTGGTGTTGTGATTGATGGATCTATCTTGTTGGCGTCGCCGAATTTAGGATGGAAAAACCTTAATCTTGGACAATATGAGCTTGTTAAGAGACTTAATGTGTTTGCTGCAAATGAAGCTAATCTTGCGGCTATAGCGCAGATTCCTGGTTTTGCTACGCAGCGTAAAAACGATAGCATTATGAAGCCTTCAGATTCTTTTATATACATATCAACAGATATTGGTATTGGTGGTGCTGTTGTTAGAGATGGACATGTTGTTTATGGTGAAAATGGTTTTGCTGGAGAAATAGGTCATGTGTCTGTGTCTTTAGATGGTCCTGTTTGCAGGTGTGGAAGGCGTGGATGCTTAGAGGCGTTTGCTGGTAGGAGAGCATTGGTTGAAACTGCTCACATTGCCAGTGGGTGTGATGCAACAAAAATTGAAGCTGTAAATGTTTTACTTGAACGTTGGAAATCTGGTGATGAGATAGTTGTTAGCGCTGTCGATAAAGCAGTAGAAGCTTTAGTGTCTGTAATCGGGTCTGCTGTGAATCTACTGGATATTAATACGGTTATTTTGGGTGGCATTTGGCAGAGATTTGGTGTTTGTCTTACGCAAAGAATTAGTAAAGAACTTACTTCTGAAGTATTATGCAGCGAAGCTGTGAATGTTAGAGTATTAATGTCAGAAGTTGGTGGAAGGTCTGCATTGCTTGGAGCAGCACAAGTCGCGCTTCGAAGGTTTATTGATAAACCATTAGATTATATTGAGCAATCAAGCATTGACGAATGAAGTGAGAATTTATAATTTTAACTTTTGCAATAACTATCTTGTTTTTATAGTAGTTTTCTTGTTTTTATCGTAATTTTGTTTGATTGTAGTTGTGTATATGAGTCTGAATAGATATTGTTGTGTAGTTTTTAATAGCAATAACTTTGGCAGTGTGTCATAGACGACACGCCAATTAAATGCAAACCTTAAAAAAACCTGAAAGAATCTTAAAAAAATTCTATATACGGCGTGTCTTGGATATTTTTCTGTTTTTAAATATGATTAGTCGTAATTTTTACGTTTTATTGTGTATATTATTGTGAATTTTCAGAAAAACTTCAAAACAAACCTGAATGTAAGCTGAATGTTTTGGTTGATTTTTGTTAAAGCATGTTGTATCTTTTGAATCAGCAACCAGTGAATCCCTAGTTCAACTGGTGCTACGCGGGAAACCGCATAAGGCAAATTCTTTTTCGTGTTCCTAGCACGGAGGAGAAGAAGAAAGGAAATTAAAATGATGAATAAGAAGGCTGTCGCCGCTTTCGCTGCTGGCGCTACTTTGCTTGCCGGCTTCGCAATGGCAACCCCAGCAATGGCTGATGCTGATACTGATGCTAAGATTGCAGATCTTAAGACGTCCATTGCTCTTCTTGAAGCAAAGATGAAGAATAACAATCTTAAGCCATCTGAGGATGTTCTGAACAATTATGATCAGGCTAAGGCTGAGTTTGAGAAGACTGGTAATGCTCTTACTGCTGCTTACGCTGCTTATGACGCTGGATTTGCTGCGTATAAGGCAAAGCAAGGCAATGAGAAAAAGGGTAATGACGACTTCGACAAAGATACTGATAAGGCTTACGGACCTGAGAATAATAAGCAGAGTGGTGAGGATTTAAGTAAGGCAATTGGTAGTGCCCAAGACGCGTATAACACGGCTAAGTCTGCATTTGATAAAGCCAAGGAAGCGTTAGCGGCATATAATTCTGGTTATACTCAGGATGTTGCTAATCTTAAGGCTTTGAAGGAAGAGCTTGCTAAACTCGTTGGTGGTAAAACTACAACTTCACAGCCAACTAAGCCAGGTGAAACAAAGCATGTTCATGTGAAGGCTGCTGATAAGGCTAAGGCTGTTGAGGCTGTGAAGACTGCTAAGTTGCATCTTGATGATGCTTTTGCTGCTTATACTAAGGATTATGCTGAGTATGTGAAGGCTAAGGCTACTTTGGCTGGTAAGGTAGCTGCTCAGGAAGCTGCTGAGAAGGCTTTGAAGGCTGCTCAGGATGCTTTGGAAGCTTATAATGTTTCTGCTAAGAATGATTCTGTTTTGGCTCAGCGTCTTGCTGATGCTGTAGATCGTGCTCAGGCTAAGGTTGTTTTTGCTGTTGCTGAGACTGCTAAGGCTAATAAGGATTATGCTGAGGCTAAGGCTAAGGCTGTTGCTTCTACTGCTAAGTATAATGCTGCTTTGGCTGAGTACAAGGCTTGCTATAACGATGCGGTGACTTTCGGTGTTGAGGCTTCTCAGCTTCCTCCTGTTGTGACTTCTGATCCTTTGGCTCCTAATTTTGAGGATGTTCCAGGTGCTGCTAAGGCTATGAAGGATGCTGCTAGTGGCAAGCTTGGTAAGGCTGCTCAGCAGGAGGCTGGTAAGGCTGCTGCTAAGGGTGAGCTTGCTGCTAAGGGTGCTAAGGGTCATGGTAAGTCTGGCGAGAAGCTTGGTAATGCTGGTGTTGGTGTTGCTTTGACTGCTTTGGCTGCTTCTATGCTTGCTGGTATGGGTGCTGCTGTTCGCAAGATGCGTCACTAAGCACTACCTACTTGGCTTTACTAAACTAAGAGCGTATGCTCTTGCAGTAGAGCTGAGTAAGTTGCAACTTCCAGTGGTTTGGTTTTACTAAGCCACTCGGGGGCTGGGTTCTCTCAGCCCCCATTTTCATATCTAAATAAATTACTCATTGAATCGAGGCGACGCTGCCTATGTTTAATAAAATCCCTGTGTGTGAGGATTGCTCTAATTTGCAGATTAAAGCTTATAAAGAATGTATGTGTAAAAAAATTCTAGACCTTATTGGTGCTTATATAGGATTCTTTTATATTATTCTAGTTGCTATACCATTATCAGCGATGTTTATTTTTAATACGCAAAATAAACAATTTTCTTCTTTTTTATTTTGTTTTTGCTTTTTTCTCAGTGGTTTTAATATTTATGCGATTCATGATTATTCGTATTTCTCTATTGTTTATGTAAATTATTTTGTTTTGATTTTTTATGTTGTAATTATTTTATTTTTCTTTATTTACTCCCACTACAAAATAAAAAAAGTTTGCTGTAAAGAAATTTATGATTATTTATATGATGATTTAAGAGATAATCGCATGTATATGTATGCTTCTACGATGATTGTGTTTATGTCTATTACTGTTCATGATTTTATTTGTTATAGAAATTCTCTTATTCCTAATAATTCTATTGTTGTTAAAAATCTCGTTGTTAATGATGATTTTGTTATTTCCAACGATTTTGCTATTAATAAGTCAGTTGTAGATTCTAGGCAAATAGTGGCTGTAGCTATTCTTCTAATTTCTTGTTTTATTGGAGTTCGTATGAATATTTATAAAAATAAATCTTATTCAACAAAAATTGATTTGGATGATATGACTGTAACTGATAAATATTTAAAATCTGATGATAAAGATAAAGAAGGTGAACTTTTTATTAAAAAATCTATGCTAAAGTACTATAAAACAATGGAAACAAATTATCAGTTGTTATTATTGTTCTTTACATTTTTAACATCTGTATTTAGCTTAAAATCTTTTAACATTTTTTAATACGTAGCTAATTGTTTCGCATTAACAATGAATTGAATTAATCCTTTTTGGGACTCTAATGAAAGAATTATCTTACGCAAGTAAGTGGTTGTAGTGTGTGTCGTTATGTTGGCGTGTGCTCTTGTATTTGTTTATTTTTGCCCGCGTTTGTTTTCGGATTTGGTGATTTGATAAACAAACGCGGGGAAGTGTTCTTGGTTTTGTAGTCGGATAAGCCGTTGTATATGAGCTTATTTCCAATATTTTCGTGGGTATCAATATGAATTACTGTTTTTACGAGAGCTTGTAACAAACGTATATTTCAGATGATCTAATTTTTTATTCTGCAAGTAGAATTTCTAATAGTTAACGTTAAGGGTAATTGAATATGTTTTGTTTCTCCATTAAAACTTATTAATTCTAAAGTAGATTTAGCAATAGCTTCAAATGGTTGCTGCAATGTTGTTAAGCTAGGATGCGCCCATTTGCCAATATGAATTCCATCGCACCCTATTACAGATAAATCATCTGGTATCTTTAATCCATATCTTTCAGCTGCTCCAAGTAACCCTAGTGCTGAAATATCTGAGCTACAGAATATTGCGGTTGGTGGATCTGGGTTACTTACTATGTATGGGAATATACTTTCTCCAAATTCCTCAGTATATGGACCAGAAAATATTAAAGAATCATCGTATAATATTTTGCTATTTGATAAAGCGGATAAATAGCCATGTTTTCTGTCTGAGGTTGTGCTTAATCCATCTGGTCCTGACACGTAGGCTATTCTCTTATGTCCCAGGGAAAGTAGATAACAGACAGCTTGGTATGCTCCAGAGTAATTGTCAACAGTTACTGTTGATATATTAGATAATTTTTCATCATTCATTTGCTCATCTATTAGAACGGCATTCATTCCAGAAGGTATTACTTTACGCAAAGCTATATTATTGTTATTTAATCCGGCGTATATAAGTCCAATATACTTTTGCTCTTTAATTATGGATTCAACAATATTTCTTTCTTTTATTGGATTTCCTTGCGATATTTTAATATTTAATGCATATCCTAAACCATCTGCTGCCATGGATAGTTGTTGACATAGTTCACTATAGAATGGGTTATTTAATCCAGGAATAACAAGCGCCAGTGCTTTGTAAGTTGTCTTTGAGTTTATTTTAGTTGTGTATTTATAGAAATGTGCAGCCTCGTCAATTCTTTGTGCTGTAGAGTCTTCTACGTTTAACGTACCATGCAAATATCTCGATACGGTAGATGTAGATACATTTGCTCTTCTAGCCACTTGAACAATTGACATATAGACTCCATAAGTTTTATTGAAAAAGCAATAGTTTAATAAGTAATTTAATACTGTTAATGCTACTATTGCGCAAAAACTTTTACAATAGAAAAATTTGCGCAAAAATATTATAGTATTCTAGCAATGAAGCCCTTTTAGCCCATATTTTTAGCGTTTTTTGTGTTTGTTTTATTTGCGCAAAAGATTTATTATTTTTTATAAGAACATCCTTAATGTGTGAGATTTACAAAGTAGAGATGTTTTTATTCATTAAAAGCAAAGGAGCTGTTTATATGACAAAAGTTTTACTAGCTGGAGAATCTTGGATTTCATCCACTACAGAATATAAAGGTTTTGATGAATTCACATCCACTAAATTAGAAATTGGTTGCGTGGAATTTCTTGATGCTCTTAGAAAGTTCGGTCACGATGTTACACATCTAAAAGCTCATGATGTTCCAGAAAACTTTCCATGGACAATGGATGAATTAAACAAATACGATGTTGTGATACTTTCAGATATAGGAAGTAATTCATTTTTACTACCTAATAGGGTATTTGGTGAAGGAAAAAGATGCGTAAATCGTTTAGATTTATTAGCTAAATGGGTTCGTGAAGGCCATGGACTGATGATGGCAGGCGGATATCTTTCCTTTGCTGGATTTGAAGGTAAAGCTCATTATCATGGTACATCTATTGAAGATGTGCTTCCTGTTGAAATAAGTCCATTTGATGATAGAGCTGAAAAACCTCAAGGTGTAATTCCTAAAATAGTATCCAATCATCCAATTGTGAATGATTTGAGTCCTATTCCAATTCTTCTTGGATATCAAAAGCTTTTAGCTAAAGAAAGTTCTAATATTCTCATGAAAGTTGATGATAATCCTTTGCTCATTGTTAATGAGGTAGATAAAGGCAGAAGTATTGCTTTTGCATCAGATATAGCTCCTCATTGGGCTCCGGAAGCGTTTATGCAATGGAGTGGATATGGTCAACTATTTTCTAATTGTGTTAAGTGGCTTTCTAAAGAAATTTAATAATTGCAAATTAAAATTATTATTCACTATAAGAGTGAAGAATTATATGAAAGGAGATAATCATTATGAATAGTAAACAACGTTACATGGTTCCTTTATTGTTCATTGGAACGGTATTGGCTGGTATGCTTTCTCCAATGCAATCTGCTGTGAATGGACAATTGGGAAAAGAATTAGCTGATGGCAATGCTTGCGCAGTAGTATCATTCGGTTCGGGACTTGTTGTTATGTTTATCATAATTCTCTCTCGAGCGTCTACAAGACAACAATTTGCTTCAATTCCTTCGAAAATTCGCTCTAATAATATACCTTGGTGGAGTTGGTTAGCTGGATTATGTGGAGCTATGGTTGTTTTTTCCGAAGGAGCATCTGCATCCGTACTTGGTGTTGCAACATTCCAGACAACTTTAATCTGCGGAATGGTTTTGTCTGGATTATTATGTGATAGATTTGGAATAGGTGTAGATACAAAGCAACCGTTTAATTTACCTCGTATATCTGGTGCAATTCTTGCAATTGTTGCAACTATTATGGTTGTTTCACCAAGCTGGCATGCTCCGTCAGTTGTATTTCTAGCTGTTCTACCATTTGCTGCTGGTCTTTTAGCGGGATGGCAACCTGCTGGTAATTCGGCAGTGGCTAATGAAACTGGTTCTATGTTAGTTTCTATAACTTGGAACTTTATAGTAGGTTTTTCCGTACTAGCAATTGCTCTTATTGTTAGAATCGCTACAGGTCAGACTTCTTTCCATCTTCCATTGACTTGGTGGATGTACTTAGGTGGTCCGCTTGGATTATTGTCTATAGCATTAATGGCTTTATTGGTGAGAGGATTAGGTCTACTTCTTCTAGGACTAGCTTCGACGGCTGGACAATTACTT
Organism: Gardnerella sp. c11Ua_71; assembly: GCF_055818025.1. Taxonomy (NCBI): domain Bacteria; kingdom Bacillati; phylum Actinomycetota; class Actinomycetes; order Bifidobacteriales; family Bifidobacteriaceae; genus Gardnerella; species Gardnerella sp. c11Ua_71. Next base: position 22,514 of record NZ_JARFVR010000003.1, read on the forward strand.
GGGTCTGTGTTGATCGACTGGCTTGTTCCAGCGTTAGGTGCAAAAGTATACGTTATTACACTTATTGGAACAGTTGTAGCACTAGTAGGTGCTGTTATAGCTGCAATACCTTCTGCTCGTAATGATCAGGATGAATTAGTCTCACAAGTCAATTGATAAAAAGTTTTTATTTTCAGTTAGTTATTATAAAGGAGTAATAACAATGTGTACTGGAATTGGAATAAGAAGCAAACAAGGAAATTCATATTGGGGAAGAACCCAAGATTTTGAACAAGAGTTTGAATATGCTGGTATGAAGATACCGTCTGGTACCTCTATAGAATCAACCTATACACCATTTATTACTAAATGTGCGGTAATGGGTGTTGCTTGGGCTAAAGATGTGCATAAGAACCCTGTTATTTTAGATGGAATAAATGAATACGGAATATGCGGTGGGTCTTTCTATTTCGATCACTTCTTCCGATATGTGAGTAAGAAAGAAATTGATGATTCTAATAAAATTGCGCTTCGTGGAGAAGAATTAGTTACATGGATATTAACTCAGTATCGTTCTCTCGATGAGATCATTAATTCACTCAATTCGGATTTAGGAATAGTTAATGAACCTGGTCCAATGATGGGGATGTCTGTTCCGCAACATGCTGTTTTTTCCGACGAAACAGGGAGATCTATAGTTGTAGAACCTTCTATTTCTAATGGTTTTAAAATATTTGAAAATACAGTTGGTGTATTTACAAATGCTCCGACCTTTGACTGGCATCTTAATAATTTGAAGGCTCATCTTGAACGTTCTACCAATCGCAAATATCTTTATGACAACAATGAAGCTGTGAATAATGTAGGATTGGATGAGAACATAAGTGGATTACTCGATATACCTAGCGACTATAAACCAGAAAGTCGATTTTTGAGAGCGGCTTATGCAAAATTAATGTCTATGCCAGTTGATGACGGGAATGCGATTAATGAAGTATTTCAATTGTTGTCAATGGAGAACACCCCTAAGGGAGTTCTACGAATATCGGTAGATGATGAGATGTTGGTTCCATGGACTCAATATACGTCTGCATACGATATAAGTAATAAAGATTTATACGCATTTTCGTATGATAATCACAATTTGAAAGTATTACATTTTGGTAATCCTGACGAATGGGGTCATGTAAGATATTTTGATTTTGTTTTGAAACAGACATATGAACCATTTGAAGAAGAATTGTAATTAGAAATAAGTTGGGTGTGCATGCTTTTGCGTAACAAATATGCATAGCATGCGCACCCTTGTATTGTCGTATTAATTTAAGTTTTTAATATAATTGTGTTTTTGTTGATCACGCTAGCCCGCGTTCGTTTATTTTTGCTCGTGTTTGTTGTCATATTTGGCGATTTTGGGAACAAACGCGGGGAAGTGTTCTTGGTTTTGTAGTCGAATTGTAGTTCTTTACGCGCAACAACTTTATATGCCCATTTTTCTTTAATTAAGTAATGTATAAACAAATTAATACGTTATATTTTATTTATTTTAAATTTAGATTATCCTGTAAATCTTAGGTATGATTTACACTTACTTCTAAAACCATTCAGAACTTTAATTTCATATTATATAAAACGATTATTTAAGGAAATATATTATGTCTGCTGAATCACGCAGATCAACTTTACGCGACGTTGCCAAACTTGCTAATGTGTCTATGGCCACAGTTTCTAATTATCTTAATGACTATCCGTTTATGAAGTCTACAACGAAACAAAAGATTCAGAATGCAATTGAAGAGTTGGACTATTCTGCTAATCAGCAAGCTCGTAATTTACGTCGTGGTCATACAGGATTGATTTCATTATCAATACCAGATCTTACGCAGATATATTTTGCTGAATTGGCCGAGGAAATAATTAAAGCTGCTCGAGAGTATGGTTATCGAATAATAGTCGAATCTACTGGAAATGATCGTGAGCATGAAATTAGCTCAATCAAAGCTATGTCACGTAATATGACAGATGGATTAATACTGAGCCCAACATGCATGACATCGATTGATGTTGATGAGCTTAAAGGCAACTATCCTTTGGTGATATTGGGTGAGCGTATTTTTAATGCCCCAGCCCCGCATGTGGTAATAGCCAATGATTCTGGTGCTATGGAGGCTACTAATCACCTTATAAATTCAGGATGTCGTACTATAGCAGTAGTGGGTGGAACGCTAGATGAAGTTATACCATCTTCGCGTTCAATGCGTACTAAGGGATATATGATGGCCTTGGCTGATCATGGAATAGCATTTGATCCGTTAATGATTCGTGAATGTGGTGATTGGACTAGTGAAGAAGGTGCAAAAGCTGTACGTGATATGTATTCACAAGGAATAAGGCCAGATGGTATTTTTGCTTTGAATGATTTATTAGCACTGGGCGTAGTGAGTCAGTTGCGTGAGATGCGAGTGAGTATTCCTGAAAGTGTTCGTGTAGTTGGTTTTGATGATATAGATGAGGCAAAGTACACAATTCCGTCTTTGACAAGTGTAAACCCATGTCGTAAGCAGATTGCTAAATTGTCAGTTAAATCCATCGTAGATCAAGTTGTATCAGGTGGACGTTTTCCTCGACAGCGTATTGATGTTGATTGTTGTCTTGTGTGCCGTAAATCTTCTCCAAGTATTTAACGCGTGTATCTGTAGTAGAGAGTTATATTATATATTTCAATAATTCATTTTCAATATTATTTATTATGTATTGACAAAATTTTGAATTATCCTATACTTAAAATAGGTAAATAAAAACTGAATCGTTTCAGAGATAAGATATGAAAACGGCTATATGGGTAAGATATTTGAAGTAGTAAGTTTGTTGCTGTAGATGTTTTGCTCTTATTGATTGCTTTTTCATTAATTATTGCGAGTTTTTGTTCAATAAATCTGAAACGATACAGAAATTTACTGAACACCAACGGAGGTTTCTCATGATGTCAGCAATGGAAAACTGCACGACTAAAGGCTCTATAGATGATACTGCTGTTCATCGTAACGACTTGTCTAAAATGATGATGAAAAATAGTGGGAATAATATTGGCTCTTGGAAAACTAAGATTCGTCCATACTTATTCATAGCTCCATTGGTTATCCTTTCAGGTTTCTTTATCTATTATTGCATAGGTTTTACAATTGCAACTTCATTCACTGACTGGGATGGTATTTCAAAGGAGATGGACTTTATTGGTTTAAAAAACTATATTAAGTTGCTTGTTCCAAATTCTATTTTCTGGATAGCGTTAAAAAACAATATAATATTTATGGTAGTTACTGTGTTCATCCAGGCTGCACTTGGTCTGCTTCTTGCTGTTATTCTCAAGGAACGTTTACGAGGATCTAGTTTATTTAAAGCAGTTTTCTTTATGCCGATTGCGATGGCTCCTGTTATTATTGCTGCTATTTTTCGAATAATTATGGATACTAATGTAGGTGCTATTAATGAAGCATTGCGTTTTCTACATCTTGGTTTCTTGTCGCAAAGTTGGTTGGGTAATCCACGTATAGCACTTTATTCTATATGCGCTATCAATATATTTGAGTGGATGGGCTTTTCAATGATTATTTATTACGCAGGTCTTATGTCAATTCCTGATGATATTTACGAGGCAGCTAAAATCGATGGATGTGGTTTTTGGAATACTCTTTTTAGAATAACTATTCCAAATCTTTCTGGAACTACTAACACTTTGATTCTTTTAGGCATTGTGGGTTCTCTTAAAACTTTTGATATTGTTATTCAAACCACTGGTGGAGGTCCTAGCCGTTCTACTGAATTCCTAAACACTTACCTATATAAGACAGGTGTTCAACAGTTTAATGGGGGTCTCTCTGCATCTATTGGAGTAATGATTCTGATTATTTCTGTTGTTCTATCAATAATTCAAGTTGTTATTAATGATCGATCTAACAGATGATTAAGGAAAGGATATTACAATGAAACGTAAAGTAAGCACGACCGCTATTATGTATGTTGTACTTGTATTCTTTCTTTTGATTTGGCTTTTTCCAATAGCTACTGCAATATCTAAATCTCTTAACTTCAACGGTTTTAAAAGTTATGAGTCAGTAATAACTAATGAAAATGTACATTATTTCAAAGTAGTATTTAATTCATTCCTCATATCTATATCTACTGTCGTAATAGTTGTATTTATAACATCGCTTGCGGGTTTTGCTTTTTCAAAAATGAAATTCACTGGAAGAAAAGTTATTTATATATTAATGCTCGCTTGCATGGCTGTTCCAATTGCTTCGGTAACAATGCCATTATTCTTCACAATAAAAACTTTTGGACTGATCAATACGTATATTGGTATGATTATTCCACTTGTTGCATTTAATGCTTTGCAAATGCTTTTGCTATGGAAAAATTATTTTGATTGTATACCTAACGAAATCATTGAAGCCGCGAGAGTAGATGGTTGTTCTACTTGGAGTATTTATTCACGCATACTTATACCAATTTCCACGCCTATGGTAGCTACTACTGGAGTTCTAACATTTGTATATAGCTGGAATGAGTATTTAATTCCTCTGTTACTTATACGAGATGAAAGTAAGTACACTGTCACTCTGGCATCAACATATTTTATGGAAACAAGAAGTCAAACTCCAGAGATGATTTCACAAGAATATGCTGCATTGATTCTTATGACAATACCGTCAGTAATTGTTTACATGATTAGTCAAAAATGGCTTCAGTCTGGTATTACTGCTGGAGCAGTAAAGAACTAAGCAAATGTATAGGAGTAATACTATGGGTTCATTAAACGTAGGATGCGTCGATGTTAGCAATAATGTGAATTCAAGTGCATTACATAATGAGTGCAATTCCGATTTTTGTTTAAACATGTTGTTGACTGAAAAACACTATAGTAATCCAGTTCAGTATTCTGATGGTGAAAAACATACTGCTCCTGATCCATTTGTGATTCGATATCGTAATTTGTACTATTGCTATGCTACTGACAAAAATGGTGTTTTAGTTTCAACATCTACAGACATGGTTCGTTGGGTATCACATGGTTATTGTTACACAGAAAATAATAGAAAGAATTTTTGGGCACCTTCTGTAATTTTGATTAATGGTATTTTTTATATGTATTTTTCAAATATGCCACAGTGTGAAAATGATACTCATACAGAAATTATGCGTGTTGCTGTAAGTAAAAATCCTCTTGGTCCATTTGAAAAGAAAGCTGAACTATTTGATACATTCGCTATTGATTCACAGGTTGTTGTTGGAGATGATAATCAGTTATACATGCTGTATGCGGATAATCAGGCATGTGGTTTATCTAATTTACGACCTGGTACTTCTGTGATGATTGACAGAATGGTAAGCCCATACAAGCGAGAAGGATCTCCGAAGCCATTAATTTTACCTACAATGGATGAAGAAATTTTTGCTCGTAATCGTTTTGGAGATGGGAGAGATTGGCATACTGTAGAAGGTGCTACATACTTTACTTTCCGAGACAAAGGTTTTATCACCTATTCTGCCAATGCTTATGAGCATGAAGATTATTTTGTTGGGTATTCAGTTGCTACATTACCTAAGGTTCCTTCTGATAGGCATATAGACAAGCTTTCATGGGTAAAGCAATGTAATAATGGTCATTTTGATCCACTTATTATACGTTCTGATAAAGTTGAAGGTACTGGTCATAACTCTATAGTAAAAGCACCAAATGGGGTTGATGATTGGGTGGTTTATCATGGTCGTGATGCTTCAGATGAATTGCATGATGGTACTGAGAAACGTGTTATGCGTATAGATCCTCTATACTATTCAGAGGGATTGCTCGATACTACTGGACCTTCAAATTGCGTATGTGATGCTCCTTTATCTGCTGATGTATGCACTGATTTTACTGATGGAATTCCATCGGATTGGAATATAATATCTGGTTCTGCACATGTTCTGGAAATTGATGGACAACCTTCTATATCTTCTTATGATCGTGATGGTTTTTCGGCAATTTCTCCTCTTATTTCTTCAACGTTAACTATTAGTTTGTGGGTGAAGGGTGGTAATGGTCCGTTAGGATCTAGATTTGGCTTAATCCCTCGTTATTTTGATAACAATAATTACACTTACGTTCTGGTTGATGTTGGATTGCATTGTTTGCAAGTGATAGATAGTGTATCTGGAATAGTTAGACAGATAAATACTATATTGCCTTCTGACATAAATTTATCTTATTGGCATGAGCTAGTTGTATCACGTGAATACGGAATTTTGGCAGCTCGTCTTGATGGTCGATATGTAGCGACGATAAGTGATATTAGCTCAGAACAAGGATTTTGTGGTGTAATTGTAAAAGATAATGATTCTGCAATTTCGTCTTTCTCTGCTGTAAATCATGTTAATTTATGGGGAAAGTCTCTATGCAATATTGTGAACGAGATTAATGTTGTCGATCGTTTTCGTCTTACAAGCAATGAGGTGGAACCGTTTAATGTTACTTCATCGCGAATGAGATTACGCAATTTGCTTAATGGTAACCGTTGTGTAATAGACTTTGCGCTTACTAATGATCGCTCGGAGTCAGTAATTAATATAGGCAAATACAGCTTAGTGGTATGTATGAATTGTATTGATTTATTGCGTGATGGAAAATCTATTATAGCTTGTGAAGAACCGTCGAGATTGAACTTGCAAGATGATGCAAGAAGAGATATTAGAGGACGAGTATTGAGGACTGTGCGCCTTGCTGCTTCTGATAGGATGCTTTTTGTTCATGTGCGTAATCATAGTTGGCGCTTGCCATTTATTGGAAACAAAGTAGTAGATATTACCCTTAGTGAAGCTTCCATAACTGGATATACTCGTACCTCATTAGGTATTTCAGTTGATAAATCCGTAGAACACGTGGAGAAAGGAGTGTGAAAAACTGAATAAATTGCACTATAATCTTGGCAATTTGTCAGGGTTAAGTAGATATCACAAAGAAGTGAAAACTATTGCGTTGATGAAAGACGCTAATAAAACAAGGAGAATACTATGTTTAAAAAGAATAAGATTATTGCAGCTTTAGGAGCAGTTGCCATGTCAATTGGACTCTTTGCTGGATGCGGTTCAAGTTCTGCTAGTAAATCTGATGAGGGGTTAGGAACAACTGATAAGCCTATCACTTTGACATTTTGGACATGGCAGCCTACTGATGCTCAATGGAAGAGAATTTATTCTGTTTTTAATAAGAAATATCCGAATATTAAAATCAAGTGGTGGCGTACCTCTGAAATGTCTGATTATCAGAAAAAACTACAAACAGCTATGGCAGGGGGCGATGGCCCAGATATATTCGGAGTACAGGCTGGGTCTACTGTTGAACAATATGGTCGTTTTGCTGCGGATATGAAAAAGCTCGCTAACAAGTACATGCCAGAATGGGATTCTAAAGTTTCTAAAGGAGCTGTTGAACAAACAACCAATATGAGCGGAAAAATGGTTGCAATGCCTACAATCACGTCTGGATCTGAGTATATTTTATACAATAAAACTCTTCTTGACGAGAATGGTGTTAAGGTTCCTCATTCATACAATGAACTTTTGGAAACAAATAAAATTCTTACATCCAAAGGATTAATGCCTCTTGCTCTTGGTGCTAAAGATGGGTGGCATCTTGATGACATTTTTGTATGGCTGTCAAATCAGTATGGAGAGGGTGACATATATTCTGCAGCAGCTGGAAAGAAATCTTTCACTGACAAAACTTTTGTTAAAACCATGAAGGCTTGGAAAAAGATGATAGCTGATGGATTGTTCCAAGATGGTGCTGTAGGAACATCCACATATCCAGATGCTCGTGATAATTACTTCTATGCTCGTAAAACCGCATTTTTCCCTACAGGTTCTTGGCATGTTTCTGCTGTTTTACCAAATGAAGAGACTAAGGGAACTGCAATTGAGAAAGATGAATTAGGTATGATTGAATTTCCTGCAATAGGAAATAAAAATTCTGGTTCCACTACTGGCGTTGACTTCGGTTTGTGTGTTAACAAAGACTCCAAAAAGAAGGAAGCTGCAATGAAATTCATTGAGTTTATGACTATTGGCGATGGACAACAGGAGTGGATTAACACTTTGCAAGGCGCTCCAGTAGATAAAGACATGAAGGTCAAAATTCCAGATGATGCGACACAATCGGCTAAGATTTCTATTGATCTTGTCACTGAAGGTCAGGCTCGTTCAAAACTTGCGCGAAAGTTAGCTTATCAGGAGATTAATGATGAAATTGCAGTGCAAATGCAGAAAATCTATACAGGAGACGCTACTGTAGAATCTGCGTTGAAAGCAATTCAGACAGTAAGTGAGAGTGTTAGTCGGTAAATTCTGATTTCATTTTATATATATTTTCAAATTGTAAGGCGCTTTCATGCATATGCAATGTGGCGCCTTACATGTTTTGAAATAAATATGAAGTAGTTGGCAATACGCATATTGAAAGATATTTTGTTCATTGCACAATATCTATTTTGGCATTTGTACGTATAACTGTACCTGAGATAAAATAGTTCAAGAAAGCATAATAGGTACTATTATCTAGTTTCTACAAAATCGATGAATTTTCCTATAGCATATGAATAGTTAGGGTATGCGTCGTATTAAGTATCGTTTATTTTTGCCCGCGTTTGTAGTCATATTTGCTTAAAAAGGGAACAAACGCGGGAGGAGGGATTGCGCGATTAGCGTTTAGAACAAAAAAGACCGCAGCGACGAGACTGCGGTCTTAGATAGTTAGCGCGTTACGAATCACGCATCACGAATAGCGCGCTACGCATTACGCATAACGCATTACGATTAGCGCATAACGCATAACGCATTACGATTAATCACGCATTGTGATTGCGCTTAAACGCGCCATACAATCCTGCGCAAGCGGCGCTAGCGATTGCAGCCTTAATAATATCGCCAACAATAAAGCCAGTAGAAGCAACGGCGATTGCCCAAACAGGCAAGTGCATCATAAGCGATTGGCCTACAAATCCAAATGCGTAAATCACAAGAGAACCAACAACAGATGCGGCAAAATACGCGCCAAATCGTGCAAATTTCTTAGCAACAGAATCCTCTGGCATAGCGGCATTAACAACGCCTTCGAGCGCAGACTTTACAAGCGCAATCACAGCTACACCGAACACGAATCCAACAAGGAATCCAACGCTAGGACCTGCAAAAGCCACAACGCCGCTCTTTCCGCCTGCAAACACTGGCATTCCAGCAGCACCAATCGCAAGGTACATAAGCACAGAGCTAACGGCTTGGCGCCAAGTCAAAGTAAGACCAGCCAAAGCCAAAACCAAAGTTTGCAAAGTTACAGGAACAGGAGTTCCAGGGATCGGCAATGCGCCAGCCATAGTAGCAGCGCTAATAAGAACAGTAAACAAAAACGCCTTAGCAAATGGAACAGCCAAACGATTAACGCCAAAAGCCTTAGATGCAACTGCGCTAGAGTTTGCGCCAGAGTTTGCGCCAGAGTTAGATTCAAAATTAGCCACGATATCCTTCTTTCGTATTGTTTTTCGTTGCTGAATCAAAGATTAGACAAAAATCACCAGCTGCGCGTTGGAGAAGTTTACAAAAAATCGCATAATGTTTTGTTCAAATTCACGGATACTATAAGCCAAATTTCCTATAACTTGTAACGTATGGTTACGAATATCAAAAAAATACTTGTTGCAAATCGCGGCGAAATCGCGCTTAGAGTGATTCGCACTGCTCAAGAAATGGGAATACAAACTGTAGCTATTTATGCGGCATCCGACCGCCAAGCACAGTATGTTGAGATGTCAAGCGAAGCGTACGCGCTTTCTGGAGACACGTATAGAGACACTTATTTAAATGAAGACGCGATTATAGACATTTTGCATAAAAGCGGAGCGGATGCTGTACACCCTGGCTATGGATTTTTATCGGAAGTAGCGAGTTTTGCGCAAAAGGTGATTGATGCTGGCGCTGTGTGGATTGGCCCGAAGCCAGAAGCTCTTATTGATTTAGGGGATAAGATAACCGCTCGGCGCGTGGCAACTCGCGCTAAAGTGCCGCCCGTACCAGGCATATCGGAGCCTGTAAAAGACATTCGAGAATTGTTGACTTTTGCGCAAACACACGGCTACCCGGTTATGATGAAGCGCACAGATGGTGGCGGTGGCCGAGGAATAACCGTTGTGCACAACGATGACGAGCTTCGCGGATTCTACATGAACCACGACGCTTTGCAAGGCGGCGACCTTGACGAGTACTTTATTGAGCGTTTTATAGACAAGGCGCGCCACGTGGAAACGCAGGTTGGCCGCGATTCGCATGGAAACTTCACCATATATTCCACGCGCGACTGCTCGGTGCAGCGCCGAAACCAAAAGTTGGTTGAGGAAGCACCAGCGCCATTCCTTACCGATGACGAGAACGCGCAGCTTCACCGATATTCTCGTAACCTATTTGAAGCTGTTGACTACGTTGGTTTGGGCACGTGCGAATATATGGTGACATCTCAACACAAAGTTTACTTCTTGGAAGTGAACCCACGATTGCAAGTGGAGCACACAGTTAGTGAGGAAGTTAGCGGACTAGATCTTGTGCGCGAACAGCTTACGATTGCCGATGGCGGTGAGCTTACGCAAAATCACCCTTCGCGCGGGCATAGCTTTGAACTTAGAATCACTTCGGAAGACCCAGCAACGAATCTTACGCCTAGCGCAGGCACACTAACAAAAATCGAGTGGCCATCTGGACCTGGAATCCGTGTGGATTCTGGAGTAGAAGTTGGAGATAGTGTGTCTCCAAAATTCGACTCCATGATGGGCAAGCTTATTGTTACGGCTCAAAATCGCGATGCGGCGATTGCTCGCGTAAGACGCGCGCTTAAGGAGCTTTGCATCGAGGGAGTGCCTACTCCTGCTAAGCTTTTTGAGCAAATTTTTAACGATCCTGATTTTACAGCGCAAGATCACGATTTTGATATTTCTACAAAATGGCTTGAACGCAAGTATTTGAACCGCACTGCTGCAGCGGCAAATGGCGGACAGCCTGCTTCTTTGGATTCCAATAAGTCTGGTGAAGACGCGCAAAATAAGCCAACTAAAATGGAGTCTTTTGTAATAGAAGTAGACAATAAGCGCGTAAAACTTACGATTCCGCAAGATATTGTAGACAATCTTACTGGCTCTGCGCGAGTTAGAAGCACAGTTCGCGCATCGCAGCCGCTTAGAGGACGAGGATTAAGAGGAGATACTCACAAGTCGGAAACGCCAAAGGATGCTCCTGGCGTGATTTCTGCTCCAATGCAAGCTGTGATTACACGCGTAAACGTTGCGGAAGGTCAGAACGTAGCTAAAGGCGATTTACTTGCTGTTCTTGAATCTATGAAAATGGAAAACTACGTTTATGCACCTGCAGCTGGCGTAGTTACTGGCATTTTTGTGGGGCCTGGAGATGGTGTAGAAGCAGGCGAAAAGCTTGTAACAATTGACGTGACTAAAGGCGGTAGTGCAAAATGAGTGCGCTTACTAAAGATGCTACACAAGTTGCAAAAGATGTTAATAAAGATGCTGCGCAAGTTAGTAAAGACGCACAAACTATGCAAAATGCGCAGCATACGCAGCCTCAGCGTGGAAAAGCAGCCGTAGAACACGCGGCTCGCCTTGCTAGAGACGCCGAGCAGAATGCTTTAGAGCGCCAGCATGCAAAGGGAAAATCCACAGCAAGAGAGCGTTTGGATTTGCTTTTTGATACGGGAACGTTTGAAGAGATCGGCCGCTTTAACGGTGGAGACATAAATAACGATATTGCAGGATGTGCTGTAATCACTGGCTTTGGCGAAGTGTACGGCAAAAAAGTGGCAGTTTATGCGCAGGATTTTTCCGTTCGTGGCGGCACGCTTGGACACACTGAAGGTCAGAAAATTTGTCATCTTCTAGACATGGCGTTGCAGCTTGGAGTTCCAGTTGTTGCGCTAATCGACTCGGGTGGCGCTCGCATTCAAGAAGGCGTTAACGCGCTTACGCAATATGGCAGAATCTTCAAAAAAACTTGTGAAGCAAGCGGTTTAATTCCGCAAATCTCACTAATTCTTGGACCTTGCGCTGGTGGTGCAGTTTATTGCCCTGCTCTTACGGATTTTATAATCATGACTCGCGAACATTCCAACATGTTTGTAACTGGTCCAGATGTTGTTAAGGCTGCCACAGGCGAGTCGATTAGCATGGACGATTTAGGCGGTGGATATGTGCATAACTCCACTTCGGGCGTTGCTCACTATTTGGGCGAAGACGAGGCAGACGCCATTGACTATGCGCGCACAATCTTGGCTTATTTGCCGCAAAATTGCAATCAAAATCCGCCAACATTCGCATACGCTGCCACGCGCGCAGACAGAGAAACCGCTAAGCAGCTTGCGACTATTGTTCCAAGCAATGATCGCCAGCCGTACGACGTTTTAGACGTTATTCGCGCAATCGTAGATTATGGCGAATTTGTGCAAGTTCAAGAGCTTTACGCGGCATCCGCAGTAGTTGGTTTTGCTTGCATAGAAGGTCATCCTGTTGGAATAGTGGCAAATCAGCCTAAAGTCAATGCTGGAATTCTAGACGTTAATTCTTCCGAAAAAGTAGCGCGATTTGTGCGATTGTGCGACGCGTTTAATCTTCCTGTTGTAACTCTTGTAGACACTCCTGGATACAAGCCGGGATCAGATCAGGAACATGCTGGAATTATTCGCAGAGGTGCAAAAGTGATTTACGCGTATGCAAACGCGCAAGTTCCGCTTGTTACTGTGATTTTACGCAAGGCTTTTGGTGGAGCGTACATTGTAATGGGCTCAAAGTCTATGGGAGCAGACTTTAACTACGCTTGGCCTACTAGCCAGATAGCGGTTTTGGGCGCTCAAGGAGCTGTGAACATTATTCATCGCAAGGATTTGCAAAAAGCAAAAGAGCGCGGTCAAGATGTTGACGCTTTAAGAAAAAAGCTTGTTGAGAATTACGAAAATACCACTGTAAACGCGAATCTTTCGCTGGAAACTGGTCAGATTGACGCAATGATAGATCCAGAGCAAACAAGAGATGTTATTGCTAATTCTTTGAAGATTTTAAGAAGTAAAAAACGTGTTTCGAGAACGGGGAAGCATCATGGAAACCAGCCAATGTGATTTGGGAATAATTCGGGAATAATTTGGGAATGATTTGGAAAGCACTCAAAAGTCGCCAGCAACCGCGCATAAAGCGACCAAAGATAAATAAATCCAAAAAACACAAATAATCCAAAAAGCACAAATAAATTTTAAAAATAAAACTTAAACCCACGAACAAAGGAAAATAAAATGACAACATACTTATTTGACCAGCTCGCACAAACACCACACATTCTTACCTTCGCAGGACAATCCACACCATGGGTGCAAGCCTTAAAAGAAACACAAAACGATGCAGAATTAAATAAAGAATTACGCGAATATAACAAATTAGCAAAAACTTTACTATCAAACATATATCCACAGTTATTAGCAAATGCTGGAAGTGACATAAACGTATTCGATGCTTTAGAAAATTCTAAAATCAACACAGCCAGCGCACAATTAAGCGTACCAGGAATCACAATTGCTCAGCTTGCAAGCGTAAAAGACTTAACAAACCTAGGCTACAACTTTGAAGTAAACAAGCCAATTGCAAGCCTTGGACACTCTCAAGGCATAATAGCCGCAAAAATAGTAGAAGCTCGTATAAAAGCAGGGTCATGGCAAAACGCGCAAAACCAAATAGCTGAACTTATAGCAATCGCATACATAATCGGAGCAGCAGCAGACCGCGAAGCGCGAATGTTAGAAATCAGTGGAAACGGCGAAAAAACACCAATGCTATCGCTAAAAGGCGTTACGTTTGAACAGGCAAAAGCCTTGATTAAGCGAGTAGAAAGAACCAGAGGCGTTATATCAATCGCAGTTAAAAACTCGCGAAATCACATTGTGCTATCAGGATATCCAGAAGACATGGAAGCCGTGCAAAATCAGGCACAGAAAGAGTCGCAGCGCTCCAAAAAAATGCGCGAAATGAAGGAACGAGGCGGATCGGTTTTTGCGCCAATTGCAGAGTATTTAGATGTTACAGTGCCATTCCATTCTCCAATCATGAAACCTGCTGTAGAGCAAGTTGAAGCCTGGGCAAAGGACGCAGGATTAGATGCTGAACTTGCACTAAAGCTTGCAAACGCTGTGCTAGTAGAGCCAGTAGATTGGGCGAAGCAAATAGCAAAAGTTTTAAATAACGTGAATGCGCGAGAGTTATACGTACTAGACATGGGTCCAGGAGAAGTGCTTGGCAAGCTAACAAACGTGCTACTACAAGGAAGCGGAGCTGGCGTAGTAGAAGTCGGGACAATGAACGCGCGCGCAAAAGCAAGCACAACTAGCGCTGCAGAAGCTGAATTATTACGTACTGGCTGCTGGGAGGATTTTGCGCCGCGAGTAATCGATACTCCAGCTGGAAAGAAAGTTGTAACAAAATTCAGCAAGCTAACAGGCAAAGCTCCTGTGCTTCTTGCCGGCATGACTCCAACCACAGTAGACCCAGAAATTGTAGCCGCCGCAGCCAACGCAGGATATTGGGCAGAACTTGCAGGCGGTGGACAAGTAACAGAAGAAGTATTCGACAGGCACATGGACTCTTTGAGCAAGCAATTGCAAGAAGGAGCAACCGTAGAATTCAACGCCATGTTTATGGACCGCTATTTGTGGAATTTGCAATTTGGCAGCAAACGTATAGTTCCAAAAAAGCGTGCTTCTGGAGCGCCAATCGACGGCGTAGTAATTTCTGCAGGAATCCCAGAGTTAGACGAAGCGAAGGAACTTGTTGAAACTCTTCAAGCCGACGGATTCCCGTATGTTGCTTTTAAGCCAGGAACAGTAGAGCAGATTCGCCAAGTAGTTCGCATTGCAAAAGCTGTTAAGCCAGCAACAATTATTGCGCAAGTAGAAGGCGGATCTGCAGGTGGCCACCACTCTTGGGAGTCGCTAGATGATTTGCTGATTAGCACTTATGCTCAAGTGCGCGAATGCAATAATTTGGTGCTTGTAGCAGGTGGCGGAATCGGCACCCCTTCGCGCGCTGCCGATTACATTAGTGGCGAATGGTCCAATAAGTACGACTTGCCAAATATGCCTGTAGATGCTGTGATGATTGGCACTGCAGCAATGACGGCAAAGGAAGCGCACACAAGCGCGCAAGTTAAGCGCATGTTGGTGGAAACGCCTGGAATCACAGAAGCAAATGATGCGTGTGTGGAAGGTCTTGGCGCGAGTGAAGATCCGTTTGCTCCGATTGGAGAGCGCTGGGTACCTTCTGGAAAGGTTGTTGGCGGAGTAACAAGCGGATTAAGCCATTTGCACGCGGATATTTACGAGATTGAGAATGCGTCCGCGCGCTGTGGTCGTCTTCTTGTTCATATGATGAAGCATCCAGAAGAGCTTTCTAGCCGCAGAGATGAAGTGATTCGCGCGCTTAACTCTACAGCAAAGCCATATTTTGGCGATGTTGAAAATATGACATATACCCAGTTTGCGCAGCGATTCCTTGATTTAAGCTATCCTTGGGCAGATCCTACTTACGCGGATCGCTACCTGCATTTGTTGCAGAGAATTGAAGCGCGTTTAATAAGCCAAGATTCTGGCGAATTTACTTCGATTTTGCCAGATATTAAGCAGGTTGCTGAAAATCCTCAGTCTGCTCTCGATTCTCTTGTGCAAGTTTTTCCTAATGCGAGCACGATGAACGTTGTTCCAATGGATGCTGCGTGGTTCCCAACCTTGGTGCGTGAATATCCTAAGCCAATGCCATTTGTGCCAGTAATTGACAATGATCTTCTTCGCTGGTGGGGTCAGGATCAGCTTTGGCAGTCGGAAGATTCGCGATATTCTGCGGATGCTGTGCGAGTAATTCCAGGACCTATTTCTGTTGCAGGCATAACCACAATGGATGAACCAATCGCGGATATTTTAGGAAGATTTGAGGCTGCGGTTATAAATCGTTCGGTTGCTGGCGACTTGCCTCTGGGCTTTAATCAAAACGCGTTTAGCCAAATAGACTGTGCGCAAAATGTTGAAGAATATGTGCGCTCATGTCCGAATATTTCTTGGATTGGTCACGTAACCAATAATCCTGCTTATAAGACGCAAAATAATAGTGAAAACTATGTTATAACCGTAATAAGTGAAGAAAATAGCGTAATTAAGCTTGATCTAGACATTAAACTAGACACGTTCTGGGATGAGCACGAAGTCGACAATGAAAATAGTGGTAAAAATAGCGTAAAGAACAGCGGCAAAAATCATGCTGTTAGAGATATCGTAATTCCGCTTATTGTAGATGCAAAGCGTGCTGGAAGCATACCAGTAGTCGACCGCGAGCGACTACCAAAACACGTTTATAACATGTTGGCAGCAACCGCAGGCATTGGAAATACTGCGATTACTGGAGATGTTTTAAGTGAAATGCCAAAAGTAGACGCAAGCCAAGAAGCGTGCGAGCAAGTTAAAAAAGAAATAGCTTGTGGAAAAGCTAACAAATCAGCCTGTGAAACAACATGTGAAACAGCCTGCGAAATACCATTTGGCGTGGTTAAATCAGCATACACGCTTTCTAGAAACCTAGGAATCGACCACGAATCTGCTACAGCTGGACGCCTGCCAGAAGGTTTGCAAGCATCAAGAATCGTGCCAGACGCGCTAGTAGGTCCAGCATGGCCAACAATATACTCAGCACTAGGATCCGTAATGGTAGACGGATACCCAGTAATTGAAGGACTACTCAACGCAGTACATTTAGACCACCTAATAGAACTAGATTTATCTACAGACGACCTGCAAAAATATGTTGGAACACGCATAAACCTCACTGGTTGGGCAGAAGATTACGCCGAATCAGCTTCTGGGCGAGTAGTGACAATACACATAATTCACAATGCGCAAGACGGAACAAAAATCGCGCACGAAACAGAACGATTCGCGATTCGTGGGCGAAGCTACAGTGCAGCACTACCAAAGTCTGCTCCAGAATACGGAGATGCGGCAGAATTACACGGATTTAGCGTAGACAACACGCCTAGAAGAGCGCTTAGACGCGTCGTAATTCGCGCACCTAAAGACATGACAGCTTTTGCGCGCACATCAGGTGACTTTAACCCAATACACACATCCAAAAGAGGAGCCGCAATCTCTGGACTTTCCGCACCTCTAGTACACGGCATGTGGCTTTCAGCAGCAGCTCAGCATGTTGCTCAAGCATTGGATGAAAAAGGCGCACGCTATGATCTTGTTGGCTGGACGTACAACATGTACGGCATGGTGCAGCTTGATGACGAAGTAGAAATCACAGTTGAACGCGTTGGAAAAGTTCGTCGCGGCGGACTTGCTTTGGAAGTTACGTGCAGAGTTGATGGGCAAATCGTGTCTAAAGCAAGCGCACTTACTCGCGCTCCACGTGCAGCATTCGTATACCCAGGTCAAGGTATTCAAAAACAAGGAATGTCATTGGATGAGCGCGCCAAATCGCCAGCTGTGCGCGAAACTTGGGAGCGCGCAGACAAACTCACTCGCGAAAAACTAGGATTCTCAATTCTTGCTGTAGTGCGAGATAATCCTAAGGAATTAACAGCAAATGGCGTAACATATCGTCATCCAGAAGGCTTGCTCAACTTAACGCAATTTACTCAAGTTGCGCTCGCTACTGTTGCTTTTGCGCAAACCGCGCGTTTAAGAGAAGCAGGATGCGATATTTGGCCTGCGTATTTTGCTGGTCATTCGCTTGGCGAATACAATGCGCTAAGCTCTTTCGCTCAAATTATTCCGCTAGAAACCGTGTTGGAACTCGTATTCCACCGCGGATCTACAATGCATCACTTGATTGAGCGAGATGCGCAAGGACGATCCAACTATCGAATGGGCGCTTTGCGTCCAAACCAGTTCGGTGTGGACGATGATGGTGTAAACGCGTACGTTGAAGGAATCTCTAAGCAAACTGGCGAATTCTTGCAAATCGTAAACTACAATTTGGCAGGTCAACAATACGCAATAGCAGGCACAATAAAAGGTTTGAAAGCTTTGGCTCAAGATTCTGCCAAGAGGGCTAAAGAGTATGGCGGTAAGCCTCCATTTATGCTTGTTCCAGGAATTGACGTGCCGTTCCACTCTCGAATTCTTCGAAAGGGTGTGCCAGAATTCCGCGACAAGCTCGATTCGCTGCTGCCGAAGCATATTGATTACTCTGTGCTTGTAGGCCGTTACATTCCAAACCTCGTGGCTTGCCCGTTTGAGCTTACGCGAGAATTTGCGCAAAAGATTTTGGATGTTGTGCCATCTGAGCGCATTGAAGCAGCTTTGGAAGATGAAACTACGTGGAAATCTTATGCAGAGGATGAGCAGAAGCTCGGTAGATTGCTTCTTACGGAGCTTCTTTCATGGCAGTTCGCTTCTCCAGTTCGTTGGATTGAAACGCAGGCTCTTATGTTTGCCGATCGCGCTCGCGGTGGTCTTGGCGTTGAAGAGTACGTTGAAGTTGGTTTAGGAAACGCGCCAACTTTGGCAAATCTTGGTGCTAAAACTCTTGCTTTGCCGGAGTTTAGTGGCGAAAAAGTGACTGTTTACAACGTTGGTCGTGACGAAGGTCGCGTTTATATGACTGACACTGATTCGCTTGTGCCTGAAGTGTTTACTGAGGAAGATAGTCAAGAAGCAAGTAGCACTGCTGATGCGACTACTGCTCCTGCAGCTCCTGCAGCAAATGTTGTCTCTGCTGCTCCTGCAGCTAATGCAGCCGCAAGCGGACCTGTAGCAGACTTGCCATTCAAAGCATCCGACGCAATCTCAATGCTTATTGCGTATAGTGCAAAAATCCGTCTTGACCAAATCGGCGACACTGATACAACTGATACGCTTACAAATGGCGTATCTTCGCGCAGAAACCAGCTTCTTATGGATATTAGTTCCGAGCTTGGCGTGGCAAGCGTGGACGGTGCTGCAGAAGCTCCAATGAGTGCGCTTAAAAAGTTAGTTGATTCGGTTGCTCCTCGCTATAAAGCTTTTGGTGCCGTGCTTTCCGATATTGTGCGCGAACGTTTGCGTGCGCTTTTCGGTGCAGCCGGTGTGAAACCAGCGCAAATTGACAAGCGAATCTCTGAAGTCTGGCAACTTGGAGAAGGCTGGCGTGCGCACGTTCTTGCGGCTTTGGTTTTGCAAACGCGTGAAGGTGCTAGCGTGCGCGGTGAAAATCTTGCGCAACTTTCAACTGATCCTGCAAAGAATACTGCTGCAGCTGACGCTTTAATCGACGCAGCAATTGCACAAGTTGCTCAAGCTCACGGCGTTAGCGTTTCTCAGCCTGGTGCTGCTGGCGCAGCCGGCGGTGCTGTTGTTGATTCTGCAGCTCTTGACGCTTTCGCTCAGCAGGTTGTTGGCGCAGATGGCATACTTGCTGCAACTGCTAAGTTTGTGCTAGCAAAGCTTGGTGTTGAGGCTCCTAAAGCAGAAACTGAAAGTGACGAAAATGCTGCTGTTGTATCTGCTGTTGAAGCTGAGCTTGGTGCAGATTGGCCAAAGCAGGTGGCTCCTCGATTTGATGAGCGAAAGGCAATTCTTTTCGACGACCGCTGGGCTTCGGCTCGCGAAGACGTTGCTCGCTTGTACTACAAGTATGCTGGAAAGAATGTTGATATTCAGGTAAATGAAGTTTCTGAAATCTTAAATGATTTTGGTAGTTTCCTTGGTGCAGGGGAAGCAGTAGCTTCGGAAGCTGAGTGGTTTGCAAGTCTTTCTAAATCTCGCGAATTAAACAATCTTGCAACAGTATTTAATGGTATTGCTCGCGATTCTCGCACTAAACTTGCGCAAAACAACGTCGATACTGCTCAAGCAACTCGTTTTGCAGGAGAAGTTGCAGTAGTTACAGGCGTTGCTCCTAACTCGATTGCTGCTCGCGTAGTAATGGGCTTGCTTAAGGGTGGAGCTACGGTTATTGCAACTTCGCACAGTTTCAAGCCGAGCGTTAAGTCTTGGGCAAAGAAAGCGTATCGCGAAAACGCTCAAATGGGCGCAAAGTTGTGGCTTGTGCCAGCAAACTTGTCTAGTTATCGCGATGTCGATGCGCTTGTAAAGTGGGTTGGCACAGTTTCGAAGAAAGTTAGCGGCGCAACTACTACTATTTTGAAGCCTGCTTACGAGCCGAGCATGTTCTTCCCGTTTGCAGCTCCACCAGTTCACGGTACTTTGGCTGATTCTGGTTCGCTTTTTGAATCGCAATCGCGCTTGATGCTGTGGGGTGTGGAGCGTGCAATCGCCGGATTTGCACAAATTGGAGCAGATACGGATGTACAACATCGTATGCACGTTGTGTTGCCTGGCTCTCCAAACCGCGGTATGTTCGGCGGCGATGGTGCCTACGGCGAAGTCAAGAGCGCTTTTGACGCTATTGTGAACCGTGCGCATGCGGAAAGCGTGTGGTCGGATCGCGTGACTTTCGCGCATCCTAAGATTGGATGGGTGCGTGGAACCGGCTTAATGGGCGGAAATGATCCGCTTGTGGCTGTAGTTGAGCGTCACGGATTAACTACCTACTCTACGCAAGAAATGGCAGATCGTTTGCTCGATTTGTGCACGAAGGAAGCGCGAGAGCAGGCAGCAATTGCGCCTTTGGATGTTGATTTTACGGGCGGATTAGGCAAGGAGCCTCTTGATTTGAATGCTCTTCGTGCAGAAGCACTGGAAGATCAGAAGCGTGCTGAAGCTGCGGAAGCTGCAGAAGAAGCTGCAGAATCTTCTGTTAAATCAACTGCTAAATCAACCAACAAAGCACTTCCAACGCCTTACGTGCCAACTCAGCCGCGAGTCAACTTGGCTGATTGGAAGAACGTAACAGCGCGTCCAGAAGACGAAATTGTAATCGTCTCAGTCGGCGAACTTGGACCATGGGGTTCTGGACGTACTCGTTTCGAAGCAGAACTTGGAATTCGCGAAGATGGATCCGTGGAGCTTTCTGCAGGAGCAGTACTGGAATTGGCTTGGAATATGGGCTTGCTTACTTGGCAGGATTCACCAAAGCCAGGCTGGTATGATGCGGACGGCACGCTTGTTCCAGAAGAAGATATTGCAGAGAAATATCGCGATGAAGTAGTGGCGCGCTCCGGTATTCGACCATTCGAAACCGGCATGGGCGGCGACTACAAGGATGGAGCGAACGAAGAAGAAGCAGAAATCTTCCTCGATCACGACGTGAGTTTCAGCGTTCCAACAGAAACAATTGCGCGCGAATACGTGGCGCTTGACGAATCGCACACTGAGATTGCTCGCGATGCAGAATCTGGCGAATGGACTGTTACGCGCAAGGCAGGTTCTATGATTCGCGTGCCGCGTAGGGCTGCAATGACCAGAACCGTCGGTGGACAATTCCCTAAGGGCTTCGATCCGCTGAAGTGGGGTATTCCAGCTTCAATGGTTGGAAGTGTTGACACGATTGCGCTGTGGAATATTGTCACAACTGTAGACGCTTATATTTCTGCTGGTTTCACGCCTTCGGAGATTTTGCAATCTGTGCATCCGTCAATGGTTGCTTCCACGCAAGGAACCGGTTTCGGCGGCATGAGCTCAATGCGAAAACTGTATTTGGATCGCTTCCTTAACCACGAAATTCCTACGGACGTATTACAAGAGGCACTTCCAAACGTTGTTGCAGCTCACGTAATGCAAACCTATATCGGCGGCTACGGAAATATGGTTCAGCCGGTGTCTGCATGCGCAACTGCGGCGGTTTCGCTCGAAGAAGGCGTCGACAAGATTGCTCTCGGCAAAGCTGACTTCGTAGTAACTGGCGCAATTGACGATATCGGCGTGGAATCCGTAGTTGGCTTCGGCAATATGAACGCAACTGCCAATAGCGAAGAAATGTATGCGAAGGGCATCGATCCACGATTCTTCTCTCGCGCAAACGATCGCAGACGCGGCGGCTTCCTTGAAGCTCAAGGCGGCGGTACGATTTTGGTTACGCGCGGCGATATTGCGTTGAAGCTTGGCTTGCCTGTTGCTGGTGTGGTTGGTTTCATTCACTCCTACGCTGACGGCATTCACACTTCTATTCCTGCTCCGGGCTTGGGTGCTTTGGCTGCGGGCATGGGTGGAGCTAAGTCTAAGCTCGTGCGTGATTTGGCAGCTCTCGGCGTTACTCCGGACGATATTGCTGTGGTTTCTAAGCACGATACTTCTACGAATGCAAACGATCCGAACGAATCCGAGCTGCACAATACTCTTGCGCACGCAATCGGACGCACGGACGGAAATCCACTGTTCGTAATCAGCCAAAAGACGCTGACCGGACATGCAAAGGGTGGTGCGTGCATCTTCCAAATCAACGGTTTGACACAACTGTTTAGAAGTGGCGTAATCCCTGGAAACGCATCACTTGACTGCGTGGATCCTAAGCTTGCGCGCGACGACCACATGGTTTGGTTGCGTGAGCCGATGCGCATTGGCGATTGTGCAGGTTCTTGTGCAGTGAAGGTTGCTCTCGCAACTTCGCTCGGCTTCGGTCACGTTAGCGGATTTGTGGCATTAGTTCACCCTGGTGCGTTTGAGGCTGCTGTGGCAGCTAGCGCTGGTGCGGATGCGCTTAAGAATTGGCGTACCAAGGCGAATGCGCGTTTGGCTGCGGGCCAGAGGCGATTTGAGGAAGGCATGATGGGTCGATCTGCTTTGTTCGAGCCTGTTGAGAATCGTCACTTGCTGAAGGATGGCACGCGCCTTCCGGATGGCACTCGCTACGATGGTCACGAAGCAGAAAAAGCTATGCTGCTAAACCCAGACGCTCGCCTAGATGCAAGCGGCTACTATTGCTAGCGTAGACATGAGTGTGGCTAATCTGCAATAGCGATTTTCCCGAGAATGTTGCTCAAATCGGCGTGTTGAGCTACAAAGTCGGGAGATTTTTCCCGAGAATGTTGCTCAAAACGGCAAAATCAACAACAAAATGCGGAAATGTTGCTCGCGCGGATTAGCCGCGCTGTTCCTAACGGCTATTAGTAGCCGTTAGGCTGATTTGGCATGTAAAGTCCACTGGACTTTACATGCCAAATCACGCTTTGAAGGAGCTTGAAATGCGTTATGCAATTTCAAGATCAGTCAAAGCGCCCATGCAAGTCGATTCGCACACAAGCTTGTGCGGGTTCGCACTACATGTGCAACTAATATCGCAGTTGTATTTTTGACTTTTGTAAAAATTGCAAAAGTGTTACAATAGCTCCTTACGTGCAAAATTGCGAAAAATTCAATGTGCTTATGGCGATTTGCGTTCAAAATAAGCAATCTTATGTGTAAACCAAAGTTGGTTGTAATAAGAAGTGAAACATAGTTGTGTCACCTATAGTTTTCATGTTTTGCATGGAATAAAACAATATAGAAGCATGTTTGTGCCAACGGAGGAAAGGATATGCAGATGGTCGCTCATCGCCACCTTGCGTCGAAAATAGTTTCTATGATTGCAGCGAGTGCAATGTTAATAACAGGTTTTGCTGTTGTTGGCAATGCAAGCGCTAGTAGTGAGTCTAGTAGTGAATCTAGTAATCCTCAATCTAGCAATCTAACTCTTAACCGTAAGGGCGTTATTGTTACTGCATTCCAGCAGAATTGGAAGAGTATTGCTCAAGAATGCAAAACAACTTATGGTCCTGAGGGTGTTAAGTATGTGCAGGTGTCTCCTCCAAATGAGCATGTAAAGGGTACTCAGTGGTGGACTTCTTACCAGCCTGTGAGCTATAAATTAAAGTCAAAACTCGGTACTGAAAATGAGTTTAAGAGCATGATTGACACTTGCAAAGTTGCAGGTGTTGGAATTATTGCGGATGCTGTTATTAATCACATGACTGGTGCTGGTGATACTCATACAGAGGGTGTTGGTGGGAGCCAATATAGCGCTGCTAAAGAATATTTCCCAGATGCTGGATATAAGAAGGATGATTTCCATCAAGATGCTAGGAATATTGAGCACTATAACAATGCGGAGGAAGTGTGGAATCGCAGGCTTGTTGGCTTGCTTGATTTGGATACGTCAAAGCAGCATGTGCGAGAGACTTTAGGTAAGTACTTTGCTCATTTGCTCAAGCTTGGTGTTGCTGGCTTCCGTATCGATGCAGTAAAGCATATTTCTCCAACAGATATGGCTGCGATTAAGAAAGCTGCTGCTGATGCTGCGCACACTACGCCTGACAAGATTTGGTGGATGCAGGAGACGATTGGTGATCCTTCTGAAGCTAAAGAAATACAGCCAGATCAGCATTTAAAGGAAGGTGAAGTCAACGAATTCCAGTATTCCTACCGATTAAAGAGCAATTTTTATGGTTCAATTTCGAATCTAAAGAATATTACTAATGGACTTGTTCCAAGTGATAAAGCTTCGATTTTTGTTACTAATTGGGATACTCCTCGCGAAAATTATGTGCGCACGCTTACCTATAAGGATGGTCCTCGCTACGAGCTTGCAAACGCGTTTATGCTTGGCTACCCATATGGAAACCCAAACATTTACTCGGGGTATAGGTTTGAGAATGGTCATAAGGATGATGGTGCGCCTGGAGCGACTGAAGATAAAGTTGAAGATGTAGATTGTTCTCCAATAACTGGTTGGCAGTGCACTCAGCGTTGGACTTCGATTCGTGGAATGGTTGGCTTCTTTAATGCTGTAAATGGTGCTCAAGTCACTAATTGGCAGGAGAGTGACAATAATAACATTGCATTTAGCCGCGCAGGCAAGGGCTTCTTAGCAATTAACAATACTCCAAACGCAAAGAAAGTTTTGTATACTACTGATTTGCCAAATGGTGAGTATTGCAACGTTTATGCTGCGGGGAATTGCTCTAAGACTGTTAAAGTTACAGATGGCAAGGTTGCTGCGACTATTGCTCCTTATTCTGCAATTGCTTTGCATGTGGATTCTAAAGCAGATAGCGCTAGTAAAGCTGGTCCAGCACGTGATGAATCTGATCCAAAATACAATGTTGACGATGCTAAAGACCAGTCAACAACTGTCTATTTTAATGCTAAAAATAAAGCAGGTAATCCAAGTTCTGTAAATATTCATTATCAAATCGGCAATGGATCTTGGACTGCAGTTCCTGGTAGGCCAATGCGCAAAGTTTGCAATGATTGGTTTGCAAGAACAATTCCTAATAATGGCAAGCAAATTACTGCTGTATTTAATGACGGTGGAAGTAATTGGTATAACAATCAGCCTGAAGCAAACTTTGAAATTCAAGCTGGTTCGAAAACTTATGTAGTAGATGCCGATTTGAAAGGTTCTGAATCTGCTAGCATTCCTTGCAAGGTTGAGGACACATCTTCAAAGCCTTCTGCATTAAAGACGAAGATTGTTATTCACTATAAGCAAAAATCTGGTGACAATCGCCATATGGGAGTCTATATCTGGGGTCTTAAAGATGCTCAAGGTAAGGAAATAGATGGTGCTTGGCATGAGTTCAATGGTCAAGACGCTTTTGGTAAGACTTACATAGTTGAGGCTGATGGCACTTACGAGAGCGGGAAAGTCGGATTTATTATCGTTGAAGACATATCAAATGGTTGGAGTGATGATAAGAAGGACGGCGGAGATCGTAAGATCTGGCAAATCGAAGATGGTGTTGGCGAAGCTTGGGTTTACGGAGGAGATTCGAATACTTTTGCCGAACCTCCATCTGAAGTCTCTAACAAGCTTAATAACATTAAAACGTTAAACGTTACTGTTCACTATCGCAGAACAAACAAGGATTACGCTGGTTGGAATCTTTGGACTTGGTACGGTAGTGAGAAGGGCGTAAAGCGAGATTTTATAGCATCGGATGATTTCGGAAAGATTGCAGAATATACGTTCCACAATGATTCTGGCATAAAAGATCCGAAGTTTATTGTGCGCTATTCCATGCAAGGAAACGATTGGGTTGCTAAAGATCCAGGTGAAGGCGATCGTTCGATTCCTGCAAAGGCAATCACTTTAAGCCAAGATGGTAACACTGGTAACGCTGAAATCTGGCTTATGCAGGGCGATGGTAGAGTTTACTTAGGCCCAAATGTAATCAATACTAAGGCCAATGCTTTTAGCGCTGATATTACGTCTTTTAAGGAATTTACTGTAAATGTGAGCGGCGACCCTTCGGAAGTAAAACAAGATAGCGTTACCGTAACTGATGTTACAGATTCAAAGAAAGACAGTCATAAACCAATAGATATCTCACAAGTTGCTGTTGTGGATAATAGGATCGTAATCACTGCAAAGAACGAATTAGATCTTAAGAAAATGTATGAAATCAACATTAAGGGTGTTGGTGGAATGCCTAAGACAGTTTCTGCTTCAACTGTTAAAGGCTCTAAGATTGTTCGCACTGATGAGTTTGATCAAAAGTATGCGTACATAGGCGATGACTTGGGTGCTGTTGTAAATGGTAATTCTACGACTTTCAAGCTTTGGGCGCCAACTGCTGCAAAAGTGGAGTTAGTAACTTATAAGTCAACTGATGAAAAAGCGCAAGAAGATAAAAAGCAAGATATGACTCTTGGCACAGAAGATGGAAAGCTTGGCGTGTGGAGTATTACTACGAGTTATGCAAAAGCTGGCACTGCTTATACATACAAGGTTTATTTTGCAGATGGCACTGTTAATAATTCTCCAGACCCTTATGCAAAAGCTGCTGTGCGAAATGGAATGAGATCCGTTGTATTCGGTGGCAATATGGCAACACCTGTATCTCGTAAGGCATCATTTGGAAAGCGTCCAACTGATGCGACTATTGCAGAAATGAATATTCGCGACTTTTCGATTCATGAAAGTTCTGGCGTAGATGTTGCAAAGCGCGGAAAGTATCTTGGTGTAATTCAATCTGGTGCTAAAAAAGATGGCAAGCCAACTGGCTTTGATTATTTGAAGTCCCTCGGCATCACTCATGTGCAAATCATGCCAATGTATGATTTTGGTTCTGTTAATGAAGCAGGAGATTTGAGTTATGTTGATAAGAACGACAAAGATAATCCTCATCAAAACTGGGGCTATGATCCAATAAACTACAACGTTCCAGAAGGCTCCTATGCGTCTGATTCAGCAAATCCTGCTACGCGCATTACTGAGCTAAAGCAAATGGTTGAAGGTCTACATAAGGCTGGTTTGCGCGTGATTATGGACGTGGTTTATAACCATGTTTATAACGCAGAAAAGAACGCTTTTGGACAGACTGTGCCAGGCTACTACTTCCGTTACAACGATGACGGCAGCTTGTCTAATAGATCTGGTTGCGGAAACGATACTGCTTCAGAGCGCAAAATGATGCGAAAGTATATTGTTGACTCTGTAAAGTATTGGGCTAAAGAGTACGGTATTGACGGCTTCCGTTTTGATTTGATGGGATTGATTGACCTTGAAACCATTAAGGAAGTGCGTGAAGCTGTTCATGCAATTGACCCGAACTCGATTATTCTTGGCGAAGGCTGGGATATGAGCCAATTGCCTTATGGAAACCGCACTATTCAGCCTAATGCGTATAAGCTTGCTGAAAATAATGGCGTTGCGTTCTTTAACGATTCCTTCCGTGATGCTGTAAAGGGTCAAGGAGATGATGATGTTGCTGGATTCGTGTCTGGAAACAGAGGCAGCGACAATCTTGTAATGCAAAATCTTTACGGTTGCCAGCCTGGAAACGCAAGCTGCACTGGTAGGCGCTACGCGAATGCTGGTCAGACTGTGCAATATGTTGAAGCTCACGACAATCTTAATCTTTACGATAAGTTGAAGAAATCCTTGCCTAATGAGACAGAAGAGAATCTTAAGAAGCGAGTAATGCTTGCTAATTCGCTTGTAATGTTTGCGCATGGCATGCCATTCTTTGAGCTTGGTCAAGAGTTCTTACGAAGCAAGAATGGTAATGCTAATAGTTACAATGCTGGCGACGGTGACAATTCCGTTAAGTGGGATCTAGTTAAAACGAATGAAGATGCTGTCGAGTACTTCAAAGCGTTGATAAAGCTAAGAAACGAGATTCCAGCTTTACGAGATTCTGAATATTCTGATGTTAACAATAATATGCATTGGATTAAGAGCAGCGATGGTATTAACGCATTTAGTGTTGACAACAACGGTAAAACGTATGTGTTTATTTTCAATGCTAATAGTGGTGAATTTACTGTGAATATTGGCAAAGGAAAGTATCGCGTGCGCATTGCTGATGGGAAAGCTAACAGCAATGATGAGTCAGTGTGTCCTGAAGCATCTGTAGATGACAATGGAAATTACAAGGTTTCTGCTCTTTCGACTTCAGTACTTGTGAAGGATGCTGAAAAGAAGAACGACAATCCTTTTGCAAATATTAATGTTGATGATGTTCTCAAATATAAGATGAATCCTTTGGATATCAATAAGTTGAAGGATGAATCTAAGCCTGGTACGCAGAAGCCGAATCCATCTACTCCTGGGCATGAACAAACTCCTGGTACTGTTACTCCATCACCTCAGCCACCTGTTCCTGGTCCTGTAGTGCCAAATCCGGCTCCAGCGCCTGGCCCTCATCCTCAGCCTGGTTCTAATCCTGTGAATCCGGCTCCTCAGCCAGCGCCAGTTCCAACTCCAACTCCTGGAGAAACTCATCCTGGAACTCATGAGCCAAATTCATCTACGCCTGGTCGTGAGCAAACTCCTGGAGACTCTGATACTGAAAATCATCCTGCTCCACATACTTTAGTCCCAGATGTGGGTACTGCTCCTAGTAATTCCGAATCAGGTTCTGCATCCCAGCAAGGCTCTAAGTCTAATACGCCTGCTCATGAACCTAATAATAGTATTGAATCTAAGCCTAATGCTGAGTCTCACTCTACTTCTGAATATCAAACTCATTCAAAACCTAAGCAGAATGTGCATGAAAATTCAGATCAGTCTAAACCAGCTAAAACAAAACCTGAATCTTCCTCAAATTCTGCTGTATCTGCGCCTGCTAAGCCATCATCAGCTGCTCCAACTCCTACTGCACCGGCAACAGTGCAGCAGCTTAAGTCAGAGCTAAGAGGAACTCTGCTAGTACGAGACAATAATGTTGCGAATGCTGGAGTTGTGAACAAAGTAAACATTCGCATTCAAAACGGCGAGTTTATTGAACGTCTGAATCGTGAAGGTATTGCATATGCTTACGCATACATCTACTCGTCTCCGCGATTGCTTAAAGGCTCCGACGGTTCAAAGTATGTTACTGTACGAATGGTGAATGGCGTGCCTCAATTCGATGCAATATTCCCAGCTGGATACTCTGGTAAACACACTGTTCTACTTGTAGACGAGAGTGGCAAACAAATCGCATGGACTGAAGTAACTGTTGTAGATAATGGTGTTTCAAAGCGTGGTGGATCTATGCTTCAAACAGGAAGCAACATTGTTTATACTTTTGCGCTGTTCATTATACTTACATTTGTTGCAGCTATTGCTCGTTATAAAGTTGCATTTAGATAGATTTGTGGCTTTGAGTTTTAAAGCGTCGCGCGCGAGAGCACTTTTGTAGTGCGTTTGCTTTGACTGAGCTTGAAATTTCATAACGCATTTCAAGCTCCTTCAAAGCGTGATTTGGCTTAAACGTAAAGTCCAGTGGACTTTACGCGCCAGATCAGCCGAGCGGCTACTAATAGACGTTCGGAATCACACGGCTAATCCGCGCGAACGACGATCAACCTTGTAGTGCGATTGTATGACGACACGCCGTAAATCAGGTACAAACGCACTACAAGGTTGCGCCAAGTTAGGTATAGATTCGAGATTTTTCGCACTGAATGAAGCGTATCGCTCGCGCGTTACAGCGCGCTCACGTCTTCGCTTGCGTTGAAAGCACACTGTGCTTTCAACTTTGAGCAAGCTCAGCGAATCGAAGTGCATTCGCGCGCTACGCTTTAAGCGCTCAAGCAAGTCGATTCGCAGCTCTTTGATGGTGATTCGCTGAAGTAGCAAGAAAAATCGAGAATCTCGGTGATAAAAACCACGCAAAAGTTCTAGATATTCAGAAGGTTTGATGTATTTCTATACGAGCAATAAAAGAGGAGAGTAGCGACGGGATTTGCGAGGAGAGAAATACTCAAACCTCGCGCAATACCAAGTAAGGAAACCGTACTACGCTCTAAACCCAGACGCTCGCCTAGATGCCAGCGGCTGCTACTGCTGAGCTGCTGCTTACTTACAAACGCCGGGGAATTTTCTCCGGCGTTTGTAGTCGTTTTGGCGTTATGTGGAAACATTTGCTGTGTTATTCCACGGCATCTGTTTTCGCTCTGGCTTTATTTGACCACATTTGCAGGAAAAATGTAAGGCGATTGGAGTTGCGTTAAAAATTACGTAAGTAGCTCTGTAGTTCAGTATGCCATATTTAGTACGTGTAGCATTGCGTATGTCGCCTGATATTACCTAATGCCAGTAGTACGCTGTCATTAT
This sequence comes from Gardnerella sp. c11Ua_71, assembly GCF_055818025.1. Taxonomy (NCBI): domain Bacteria; kingdom Bacillati; phylum Actinomycetota; class Actinomycetes; order Bifidobacteriales; family Bifidobacteriaceae; genus Gardnerella; species Gardnerella sp. c11Ua_71. Next base: position 53,011 of record NZ_JARFVR010000003.1, read on the forward strand.
CGCAGTGGTATGCTATTTCGCTACCAGTACACGCTACCAGTACCCAGATCATTTAACGGCATCTATTTGTCGCACCTATATCTCTGTAGCTTATACCTCTGTAGCCTACAGTTCTATAGCTTTACAGATATAACAATGCTCCGTGGTTGAAGAGTTGTCGTAAATCTTGCGAACCCTTTTATCACGGAGCATATGTATATTATTTATTCAATTTTAATATTTGTTGCACCACCAACGTTTAGTCGCGCTTCTTCCTGCGAATAATGACTGCGAGTGCAGCACCTATTGCGCCTGCGAGTGCAGCAACAGTGCTTGCTGCAGCAATTGCAGAGCCTGTATTGGTTAACTTTGATTGCGCAACATGACCGGAGGAGTGATGTGCAGGAGACTTAGGAGCTTGTAACTGAGTGTTATTGCTCTTATTCCTGTTGTTTTCACTGTTGCCAGTGTGTTCATCAGAATCATGAGAACCAGATTCATGTTCTAGGGTTGGCGCAGGTGCTGGTTCCGGTGTCGGTGCCGGTTCTGGCGTTGGTGTTGGTTTCTTGGTTGGGTTGTTTCCTACTTTACCGTTTGCCTTGTTGGATGGTTGACCATTCTTCTTGGCTTGCGCGGTAATCGTACTACCATCCTTGATTTGGGTTGCAGGGATGGTGACTTTACCAGTCTTAGGATCAACAGTCACGCCGGTTGGAGTATTACCGTTAATAGTCCAGTTACCATTCTTATCTTTCTTCACGGTAATTGTTACAGGAGTCGTTGTATCGCCTTCTGGAATATACGTGATTTCTAGAGTATCAGCATCTGCTGGTGGGGTAACAGTTGCGGAACCTTGCTCAACACCATCTTGTGGCGTGAGTATAGTCGGCTCACCCGCAGGCGTTGGCGTTGGTGTTGGTTTCTTGGTTGGGTTATTTCCTACTTTACCGTTTGCCTTGTTGGATGGTTGACCATTCTTCTTGGCTTGCGCGGTAATCGTACTACCATCCTTGATTTGGGTTGCAGGGATGGTGACTTTACCAGTCTTAGGATCAACAGTCACGCCGGTTGGAGTATTACCGTTAATAGTCCAGTTACCATTCTTATCTTTCTTCACGGTAATTGTTACAGGAGTCGTTGTATCGCCTTCTGGAATATACGTGATTTCTAGAGTATCAGCATCTGCTGGTGGGGTAACAGTTGCGGAACCTTGCTCAACACCATCTTGTGGCGTGAGTATAGTCGGCTCACCCGCAGGCGTTGGCGTTGGTTCTGGTGCAGGCTTCTCCTTTTCGCCAACTTTAGCAGTTACCACTTCTGACTTGCTCTTGCCAGTCTTATCGCTACTGTCTTCTGATTGCGCAGTAATAGTGCTACCGTGCTTAATCTTGTTTGCTGGAATCGTAACAACGCCAGTTTGCGGATTAACGGTTACGCCTTCTGGAGCGTCTCCGTCAATCTTCCACTCATGCTTGTCGCCTTCAGCAACAACAGTAATCGTTGCGGTTGTTTCACTGCCTTCTGGAGTGTAAGTAACTACAACCTTGTTCACGCGCGTATCCGTGAGATCAGGCGTCACGCTAGCACCACCCTCGGCTGGAGTGTCAATCTTTGGCTTAGTTATATTTCCGTTGACAGTAATATTTACGCTATCGCCTGTCTTTGCACCATCACCCTTACCGTTGGTTGGTGTGAGGGTGACGATGGCACCAGGCTTTTGCTTGTCGATAGTAATAGTGAAGTTGCCATCTTTATCTGCGGTACCAGTTCCGATTTGATTGCCATTGTTATCGGTAACAGTTACTGTTGCGCCCGGAAGAGTCTTTCCAGTGATGATTTGTTTAGTAGAATCATCTGGATTGTCTTTTAGCGTTTGCTCACTAATCTGTGGAGTCTTAAAGCCAGTTACAGCAGTAGCGGGATCAGATGGTTTGTCCGTCTTGTTCTTAGATACTGCAGTAATAGTACTGCCATCCTCCAAATTCTTTGCTGGAATCGTAACAACGCCAGTTTGCGGATTAACGGTTACGCCTTCTGGAGCGTCTCCGTCAATCTTCCACTTACCATTGTTATCCTTCTTAGCAATAATTGTGCGAACTGGCTGTTCTGGACCATTGATTGAATTTGGCTTAGCATTGATTTCAATCTTTACAACCGTTGTGTCATCAGTTGGCGGAGTTACAGTTACGTTTCCGTCGTTCTTCTGGTTGTCGGTTGGTACCGTAATCGTTGGCTTTTGTGGTTTAGCAGTGACGGTTACAGTAGTTGCATCACCATCAACTCCACCCTTGTTTGGAACAAGCTTGAGTGTTGTGCCAGGGGTCTGATGAGGAACATCAACGGTAAAGTTGCCATCTTTATCTACAGTGACAGTTATTTCTTTATCGCCATCCTTCAATGCGGTGCCATTGCTGTTTTGAACCTTGATAGTGGCTTCAGGAGTTCCCTTACCAGTAATAGTTGTCTTGCCATTATCTGCAGAACCTTTATCACCAGGCTTGTTTTCGGCTTTACCATCGTTGATAAATGGCTTGTTCTGTGCCACAACGTTTACTGTTACTGGTACGTTCACAGGATTTGCGATACCCGGAATAGTTACCACGACAGTGCCGCTCTTATTGTTTCCAGCTGTCTTGGTATCTGGAGTACCGTTAGTTGCCCAAGCAAACTTGGTTCCGTTAGGTAACTCATCCTTATTGGCAATGCTGTTTTCTGCGCTTGGAGAATCACCAACATGTACGCTCACCGTTTTACCGGCTGGATTTGGCACAACGAACACATTGACTGAAATGTCAACATCTGGCTCGCCTGGCACTTTAACGGTCACAACGCCTGGTTGGTTGCCAGTCTTTGATGTATCAGGCTTCTTCTTCCAAGAAATACTAGCATCCTTAGGTAGATCCTTATGATTCTTAATAACATCCTCTGGCTTAGGAGTAGTGTCAGTTGTGTCACCATTCTTCTTTTGCAACACAGTTACGTCGTTTGCGACAGGTTCTGGTGTCACAGTAATTGTTACTGGCACTTCTTGAGGTGCTTGCCCTGGAATCTTGACAATCACTGTGCCACTAGCAGTGCCTGGCTTGTCGGTCTTTGGAGCAGCATCTTTCTTCCACTCGAAGGTGGTTCCCTTAGGGAGTTTGGTGCTGTTATCAATGCTGTTCTTAGGATCAGGATTGCTGTTCTGTGCAACGGTGGTTACCTTTGCTATAGGCGCAGGGTTTACGTTCACTGTTACAGGAACATCAATCGTATAACCAGACTTGCCATTTACGCCTGGAATGGTGACTTTTACTTTACCGCCTGTCTTTTCTCCAACGGTATCTGTAGTTGGTTTGCCACTATCTTCCCACTCGAACGTAGTGCCATTAGGGAACTTACTCTTATCGCTAGAATCCTTAATAGCATCTTTAGCTTCTGGCAGTGTGCCATTTTGTGGAACGTTCACAACATTCGCTTCTGGCTTTGGCAAAACGTTCACTGTTACAGGAACATCTACAGGGGATTGACCTGGGAGGGTAACAATAATCTTGCCATTCTTTGCGCCAGGATTGTTAGTATCTGGTTTATCTTCAGGTTTCCACTCGAACGTAGTGCCATTAGGGAACTTACTAGTATCGTGAGAATCCTTAATAACATCCTTAGCTTCTGGCAAATCCTTGCCCTGTGGCACGTTGACTTCAGATGCACTTGGGTCAACAACTTTAACCGTTACTTCAACTTCTTGAGGAGTATCAGATCCAGGAATAGTAATCTTTACTTTGCCTTTTACGCTGTTACCTTCCTTAGATGTGTCTGGTTTTCCGTTGTTATCCCACTCGAACTTAGTGCCATTAGGGAACTTATCCTTATTGGCAATGCTGTCCTCTGGCTTAGGCTCCACGCCCTTTGGCACAGTCACAACTTTAGCTGTAGCAGTTGGAGACTTAATAGTTACAGGCACGTTGATAACAGTTGTTGATCCATCCGGATATGTAACTGTTACAGGCACCTCAAACTTTCCAGCCTTATCTCCATTAGGGATCTTAGACTTATCTCCCTCAGCAATAGAGTAAGTTGGCTTATTTGTTTCGTTCGTTGGCCAGGTAGGAACACTTACTTTGCCAATAATTTCGTCGTCCGAAGGCTTTTGACCATTATCTTTTTCAAGATTATCTGCCTTAGGTGGGTAAAGTTCAGACTGCTTATTGCTAATAGTTACTGGCACGTCAACAGTGTCAGTTGTGCCATCTGGGTAGGTGACTTTAACCTTAACAGTAGAGTTTCCAGGAGTTTTACCATCTGGAAGCTTTGTGTTAGGCTCGTTCAACTCAATCTTTGGTTGTTCCTTTGAATCTTTTGACCAATTAGGAACAGTTACATTGCCTGTTACATCATCAGATGTAACCTGCTTGCCAAACGGCTTAACAACAGGTGTTACCTTTGGTTCGAAAGTATCCGACTGCTTGTTCTTAATAGTCACATCAACAGTAACTTCATCAGTTGTGTTATCCGGGTACGTGACTTTAACCTTAACGTGATAAGTGCCAGGCTTTGTGCCGTCTGGAATATCCTCATCTTTGCTGGTGATGGTGACTTTTGGCTTATCGCCATCCTTCTTTGGCTTAAAATCAGGAACAGTTACAGCATCCGTAACAGCTTTCTTGGTCTTTTCTTTACCAGTGCCATACGGCTCTTCCACAGTGTCAACTGCAGGAGTGTTTGCAGTGGCATCGGTATCTGTAACTACTACAGGTACTTGCACAACAGTGCTGGAACCATCTGGATATGTGACCTTAACAGGTACGTTAGTTGTGCCAGTCTTGTCTGTAGTTGGCAGAGGATTGTTTGGATTTACAAGCTCTACTTTTGTTTCCTTTGGAGCAGTCTTGTCCTTAACTGTAGAAGTCTTTACAGCCTTCTTGATTTCATCAGCATCAGGAGCTTTCTCATTACGCTTCTTGTTGATAGCTTCTGCGCCTGGTTTGTAGGTTTCGTTATCTGGATTGCCAACTGTTACAGGAACTTCCACGTGATCCTCAGAACCGTCAGGATACTTAACAGTAACCTTAACGTTTACGGTTCCAGGAGTCTTAGTGTCGATAGGTGTTTGACCTTTATCAACTGTAATTGTTGTACCATTTGGTTTATTTGGAACAGTGACTTTAGCAATGATGTCATTGTCAGAAGGGCCACTTTCTCCATACTTCTTAGTGATTCCGCCGTCAACCTTTGGCGTATGAGTTTCACTTTGAGGCTTTCCTACAGTAACCTTTACTGTTGCGTGATCTTTAGAACCATCCTTATATGTAATGGTTACAGGAATATCGAAAGTACCAGGCTGAGTGCCATCTGGAACAGTCTTAGCTTTGTCGTCAATAGCAATACTTGCGCCTTCTGGAAGCGTTATATCTTTGCCTTGCTTATCTTTACCAAAGCTAATACCTTTATCCTTGCCAACGCCGGTAATCTTGCTGGATATACCTGCATTCGGCGTCTTATTGTAGTCAATGTTAATTGTTTGACCTTCTGGCTTATAAGTTTCGCTTTGTGGCTTCAGCACTCTAACAGTTACTGTTGCAACGTCACTAGAGCCATCCTTATACGTAACCTTAACCTGCACTTGGCTTTCGCCAGGCTTATCGGTGCTTGGAACGTCTTTTGTGTTGACGATTTCTACTGACTTGAGTTTATCTTTTCCAGATGTGCCATTCCACGTCAAGCCGCCGCCATTATCAAATGACGTGATTTTCTTAGTCAATTCTTCTGGCTTAGTGTTCCATGGAACTTCAACTGTTTGACCCTTTGGATCATAATCCTTAGCATCCTTATGAATCAACACAGGAACATTAACTATTGTAGTTGAATGATCCGGGTATGTAATTGTTACAGGAACAGTGTGAACACCATCATCTTGAGGAATATTTCCAACTGTGAAAGTCAAATCTTTCTTATCAATTGGGGTCTTCTTCGGGTCATCCTTCTTGGTAATAATAATCGCGTTTGTAATAGCGTTTTGGTCAGGATTCTTTGGTGTAGCATTAGGAGCAGCATTATGCTCTTCAGCATCCGTGTATACGGAAATCTGAACCTTTAGCTTGGATGTATTGCCAGCTTCGTCTTTAACAATAAGATCACGAGACCACTTGTTATCGGACGAATTAGTTAACTTCGGATCTCGCTTTCCAGTGCCCTTAATATGAATAGTTGCAGGCTTTTCTGCAGAATTTCCGTTTTGATTGTCAACAGTGATTTTTCCGTCGTAGCCTGGGAATGTTGATATTGTTGCGCTACTAATCTTGCCGCTGTTATCGTAAGACTTAATTTCAATATCAAAAGGCTTATCTTTATGTACTTTAAATTGGTAGTACATTTGTTTATCGTCATGTTTCACCTGATTTGTAGCAGGGTTCTCAATAACAGGCGCGATATTGTCCTTAACGGTAACTTTTGTCTCCACGTCTTTAGTTGAGCCGTCTGGGAACGTTATGCGGACTGTAGCGGTTGTATCTTTGCCAGGCTTATTCCAATCTGGTTCTTTAGCCCAAGAATACTTAGCGTCCTTAGGCAGTTTCTTCACTGCTTCTAGACCAATGCCGCTCTTAGGATCCGGATGCTTTGTGCCGTCGCTCATGTTGTACGTAACAGGCGTTCCTGTGACTTTGCTGTACTTATCTGATTGCGGTTTAACGATAAACTTCACAGTAACTTTATTAGTGTTGCCCGAAGGGTCCACAGCTGTGATGGTACGCGTATACTCGCCAGGCTTAGTGTTGAGTGGAGTAGTGCCGTCAAGCGTCAAAGTCTTAGGATCTGCAGTTGTGCCAGTTCCAGTAGGAGCTTTTTCTGTCTCGCCTGGAGTTTTAGGCGTTAAAGTAAGAGTTGTAACTTCTCCGCTATTGTCTGTTGCAGTAATCTTAATATCGTTCTTATCACCGCGGTACGTATTGATAATAAATACTGGTGCGTCTTTTGGACCACTTAGATGTGTGCCGTTAATGGTGTTATATGTACCACCGTCGCCCTTTTGCTGAATCGCAACTTTAGGACTTTCGTTATCCCTAACAGTTACCTTAACGTCAACAGTTTCAACGCGTGGGTGATTTTTGTCGTTAGTGGGAATAGTTACAATAACTTTTCCAGACTTTTCTTTGCCAACAGTGGAAGTGTCTGGAGTGCCGTTAGTTTCTTTGCTCCAAGCAAACTTAGTTCCTTTTGGTAAGCTTCTGTGGTTGGCAATAGCCTTCTTTGCGTCTTTTTCGTCTAGCTTATGACCTAAGTCAACAGTAATATTTCTCGGCTTAATGTCTTCTTTTTTCTCCACTTTTACAGTCACAGTTTTTTCTGTTTTGTGACCAGCAGCATCAGTTGCAGAGAACGTAAGAGTGTAAGTGCCAACCTCTTCAGGCTTAAAGCCGGAGAATGTATAAGTGAAAACCTTTTCCTTATCAGTATTCGTTGTGTAATCAGTTTTTGCACGCGCTGCGACAACCATCATCTTACTGAGATCATTTCGAGCAAAAGCCATTGTTGCTGTTGCGGCATTGATAGACTCAATCTTTACATCATCTTTTGCAGTAAGCTGAATTTTCAGATCTTCGCCAACTTTTACGGTAACGCTATCTTTATCAGCAGTAAGCGTTGGAGCTTTGTCATCCTTAGTAGCCTTCTTAGCGTCGCTTGCGTCAGAGCTTACGGAATCTGCAGTAGTAGTTACTGCAGTAATGTTTCCTTCAGGAATGCCATTAGCAACTGTAATTGTAACTTTGCCATCGTTGCCAACTTTTCCAGTTCCAATTTGATTGCCCTTGCTATCTTTAAGCGTTACAGTGCTTCCAGCTGTGCCAGGGCCTGCGTTAACTACAACTTCCTTGTTTTTTACGCCTGCAACACCAGTCAAATCAGTTTCAATTGTAGGTTTCTTAGGCTTAACTGTAAAAGTAATCTTTTCTTCCGCAGTACTGCCGTCGTTAAACGTGACTTTAGCAGTGTAAGTTCTCTTTCCTGCAACGTCTGTGGAAGGTTCGCCGTTCACCCACTCTGCGCTCTTAATTTTATCTTTAACATTCTTATCGGTTATGCCAAGATATTCCTTAGCGTCAACCTTGTTGCCGTCTTTGGTCTTTGTGAGCTTATCGCCAACAGTAGCATTAACGGTATTTCCATTAAGCTTATGTTGCAAAGAAAGTGGCTTTTTAATGTTTACAGGAATCGTAACAACGTGATACGAGTTATCTGAGTACACAACTTTTGCAGACGCGTTTGTGGTAAGAGTTTCCTTTCCGTTAAAGTACTCTTGTGGAATGTTGGTTGGAGGGAATGGATTAAAGACGAGTTGCCCTCCGCCTTCAATCCCAGTAACGTGAGGCTTCAAGTCGTTTTCAGTAAGCTTATGCCCCCAATCAACAGTAATCGGTGTAGTGGTTGGAGCCTTGTACTTCTGGTTCAGATTTTTAAGATGTACTGTAACTTTCTTTTCTACTTTGTTTCCAGAAGCGTCGGTTGCAGAGACAGTAACCGTGTAGTCAGTATTTGCTGGCGTGTTGCCGTTCTTATATTCAAACTTAACTCTATTAACAACATGGTTGTGATGCTTAGCTTCAGTTGCTTCCATGCCATTACTGTTTTCAGTGACATCTCCATTACCGTTAGGAAGACCCTTAACTGAGAAGCTATTAACCTTTCCGCTGTCATCTGATGTGCCGAAAGTGATTGTAGGAATATCTCCCTGATATACGGTTATGCTGTTGTTGGAGTTGTCAATCTCCTTGCCGTTTAAATACAGCTTTGGAGGGATTTTATCGCTTTTTGTAGGTGGCACATTTTCGTCTTTTGTGCGACCAGAAATAAACGTGTATGCAGAATGAGTAGTTCTTCCATAAGAGCTGCTATTTGCCCAAGTAAAGGCATTTTTGATTTCTTCATCGGTTACACCTGGTCGAAGCTTTAACTCGCAATGCATTCGTACAGCGTAATCAACGTGAGTTGTTGTTATACCAATACCATAGTTGTAGCTGTTATAAGGTCTTTGGTTTGGTGGGAGAGCCTTTTTGATAGCGGAATCCAAAGCATCTGGGTTAACATGGAAGTTGTCTTTTATATCTTGAGCACCAGATCCGCCAGGGCGTACGCCTATAGAGTAATGATATGTTGAGTTATTGTGATCCTGACTATCTTTCAAGAAGTCTTGATTGAAAGATTTGCTTGCATCGTGTTCAAACAAGCCAATATCGTGTGAAAGATTTGCATACGTTTGAGGTGATTTGTTATTGCGCTTGTAGAAGTCAAAACTAAGATTGCGCATAGTGTCACCCTTGTAGCCGCCGTTGCTTAAATCGGCAATTGCATAAGGAATTTGCCACACGTATTGATGCTTTGTTGATGCGGAAACCATGGATTTGCCGTCATTGTTAAAGAACACGTCGAAAACCAAGTACTTGTTATTGCCTTCGCCTTGAACGTGTGCATACATGTCGGTTTTGTTGATGATTCTATCCCAGTCGCCAACTTTGTCGTCTCCAACGTAGCCAAATTCGCCTCTACTGTTTAAGTAACGGTAGCGCTGATACTCAAGAATGTTTGGTGTATGCAGCCAAGGATTAGGGTCGTTCTTACGCACTTCTTGCGCGAAAGCTGCCGTAGTTGGAGGAAGAAGAATATTAGAGGATGCGAGGATTGGCTGACCACCCAAGCAGGTTGCTGCAGTGAGAACTGTGGCAAGTGTGCTCAATGAAACCTTGCGCATGGTTGCATACGCAGAAGATGAATCAACGTTTTTAAACGAGCTCTCAACTTGCTCGCGTGCATGCTTTTTGCGGTTGCTATTTGCCATAATAATCCGTAATCCTTTATTCTTGTGCTTCTTAATTTAACGTTCCCTAATGTGTGTCGTATATAAACTTGTGTCTAGTTCTTCTTCAAATACTAATTTTGTGTTTTCATAAAGCAACGGTAGACAATAAGTACGTTTATATACATGCTGCATAATATTATATCGTATTTTTACTATTTTGTCGTAATTTTTTTATTGTTAAGTGTTCCATAACTGTAAAATTTCCTGCGGGGGGGGGGGGTGCTCTATGTATAAAATATTGTCATAACGACGGATTGTTTAAAATTATCTAAAATTTTATCGTTTTATAGTAATTTATTCGCATATGAATTAATCACACTTGTAGCGTTTCTTGTACACATGCTTAAGCAGGTAGTAGCGTGCGTAATTTTCTGGCGTTTGCTGTCGTTTTGTAGTTTTGGAAAACATTTGCCGGTGATTTTTTCGGCGTTTGCTACTGCAGTAAAAGCGCGTAAGTGATTGTTGATTTAAATATATTTTATACAAGATTTTATATAGTATTTTTGCGTAGAACATAAAAAAGTATGTATATGTGCTAAAAGTAGGTGTGTATGATTGCAGGAATAGGGCACGACTTGGTAAACGTTGCGCAGTTTGCTGAGCAGATGCATGATGGCGATGGTTGGCGTGCTCTGTTTTCTCAGAGAGAGCTTAGACAGTGCGCCATGCGAGCGCACTCAAAAAACGACGCTGAGGCGATGCATATTGCAGCGCGCTGGGCTGGAAAAGAGGCGGTTATAAAATCTTGGTGTGAGGCTTTATCTTCGTTTGGAGATGCAAAATATCCTTACACGCTAGATAACACACCGTGGGCGAGTATTGAGATTTTAGATGATTCTTATGGTTGCCCAAGTGTTCATCTTGATGATGCTGTTAATGAAAAGCTTATGCAATCTTTAGGCACGGTTCCTATGATTAATGCACAGAATGGCTTTTCTATTAGATGGCATGTTTCTTTGAGCCACGATGGTTTGCTTGAAGACGCATCTGCAATCGCATCTGCGTTTGTGATTCTAGAAATAGCTTAGATATTTTGCAATTTGCACTGTATGGTTTTGTGTATTTTTCCCGCGTTTGTTGTCGTATTTGCATAAAAAGGGAACAAACGCGGGAATGTTAATAGTGTGCTACAACGCTCTTGAGAATCTAAGTGGAGTGTCGTTAGTTGTTTTATGTCAAAATCATCTGTATAATTGTTCGAGTCGCTGTTTTGGGGTCTTATAAAAATTCCATTACGTGCAATTGCGGATGTAGCTCAATGGTAGAGTATCAGTCTTCCAAACTGATGACGCGGGTCCGATTCCCGTCATCCGCTCCACTTGATTTCTGTGATTTCTTTGATTCCGATTGTTCTAAATATATCGTGATTAGTCATAGTTATTTTTGTGTTTTTCGTTATTCTATATGATTCGCAACTTGTTTCTTTACTGTTTGCGCATATTGCTATGGTTGTATGAGGTAAAAACACGTAAAAGCATATCTCTGGAGGAGTTGTGGGACAAATTATTGTACGTGTAATTGCAAGTTTAGTTTCTGTTGCTGCTGCATTTGTTATGAACGTTTCTCCATCTATTAATGTTGAAGGACGTAGTGTTTTTGAAGGCTCTGCTTCTAGTTCATTAAGAAGTTCATTAAGAAGTGCCAAAAATAATGCAATAAAAAGTGCAGATAATGGAAATAGTAATTCTGCTGAAGATAATCGTTTGAATGGTTTTGCCGATGGTGATGCCAATAATCCTGATTTTAAGTTGCCTTCAAAAGTGGCGTCGTCATTTAAGAATAGTGACGAAGTAGTTTCTTCAAAATATGCTCTTACATCTACTGGTCATTTGAAATCTCTTAAAACTGGCGATATTGTTACTGATCCTAAAATTATTGGCACTAAAGACAAGCAGCCAGATCCTCTTGCTAAGAGCGATGGAAGACGTTTTACGCCTATTACTGTTGGAGATTTGCGAAAAGCAATTAAGCGCTACAATTCTACGAATTCTACAAATTCTGCCAGTTCCGCCAATCCTTCCAAAGTTCGTCTAATAAGCTCAAATCAGCCTATTCCAGACGAGTCTAAATCTTCTGCTAAAGCAAAAGATTCAACAATATTGTCTTCTAAAACAGCCACAACAACTGATGGTGTTGTTCGCAAAGCCTATTTGCCTGTAACAAATTATGGTGTGGAATGGGAAGATTACAATGGTTCTCAATCATTCTTTGATGGCAACGGAAACATGTTTGCTTATAACGCTAGGGGTGTTATAGATGTTTCTGAACATCAGCACGAAATTGATTGGGCTGCTGCTAAAGCCGCTGGAGTAGAAGGTGCGATAATTCGCATCAGCTACGGTTGGGATAATGGTTACGACAAGTATGCTGTGCGAAATATTAACGAATGCAAGCGTTTAGGTATTCCTTTTGGAGTTTATGTTTATTCCTACGCTGAAACGCCTTCTGATGGAGCTTCCGAAGGTGCTGATGTGGCAAGGCTTTTGCAAGGTGCTGGCGTTAATCCAAGTGACCTTGCATACCCTGTTTACTATGATTTGGAAAGATGGGAGTGGGCAGGGCATCAACCACCTACTGATCCATACGTTTATCAGAATATTGTTGCATCGTGGTGGAACCAGCTTGCTTCTGTTGGATACACTAATCTAGGTGTTTATTCTTATGCTAATTATTTAAACGGTCCGCTTAATTCCCAATATATTCACGATCGTACAAGCTGGGTTGCTAGCTATGGTGCCAGTACGCTTTTTAACATTACAACACCATTAGGTGGCTGGCAGTACACTTCTAGCGGTTCTGTATCTGGAATTCAAGGTAATGTTGATTTAAATGCATTTGGTACTAGGCCAACTACGCCTACAAGCCGCGCTCACATCGATTTTACGTGGATTATTCGCAGTAACGATATAGCTGTAGGCGCTGCAGCAAGTAGTAGTATTTACAATCATATGGAATACCGTTGGCTTGCTTACGATTTGCTTAATAAGCAGTGGAAGACTATTTCTGACTGGTCTGTTAGCAATTGGGCTTCTTGGGTGACAAGCAACGGTGATTATTGGCTTCACTGTGATGTTCGTGATTCGTTCACTAAGAAGCCTTTGGGTAACAAAACCATTGCTTTCCATTATGAGATTCAAAATGCACCGGCTCCTGTTTTTACAGGTGATACCGTGATTTCTGGCACTTATGCGGCTTGGCGTGGTAGCAATGTTTTACTAGGTGCTACTACAAATAATCCTAATGGTTACACGATTATCAAAATATATGACTATAACGCCAAACAATGGGTGAGCCAATTTAAGGGTCCATGGGCTTTGTGGAGTCCTAAACCTGGAATTTATTGGACACATTTTGAAGCCTACACATCTAATGGTACACTCAAAGATACTAAGACTTATGCTTTTGGAGTGTAGTTTTAGACTAAGAGTTAATATTTTCTCTGGTTGTTTCGTTTAAGAGAAAAAATGGACCATGTGCAATAGCATCTGGTCCATTTTTGTGCGCGAGATGGGACTTGAACCCACATGTCGTAAGACACAGGAACCTAAATCCTGCGCGTCTACCATTTCGCCACTCGCGCTTAAATCGCCTAAAACAAGCGAAAAAGAAACTTTAAGAGCCACTTGACAGAATCGAACTGTCGACCTTCTCATTACGAGTGAGACGCTCTACCGACTGAGCTAAAGTGGCAATTTGCCCGAGAAGCATTCGCGACTCGCGCACAAATCAAATACTATATATTAATATTTGCAATTTGTCTAGCATGACGCGCCGCAAATGTTCGCATGTGTTCTAGTCAAAGTGTATTTCTGTCCGCTTTTGTGAGTATCTTGGCAATTGGAAGATAGTGATGCACAAGTTCCACTTTGCGCGCATTTACACGTGTTTACTTTATAGTTCACTATGATTCTCGATGATTATTGTGATTAAAACGTGTTCGAGTGTGCCTAAAGATTGATAAAACAAGGCATCACGTCACTTCATTCAAGATGAAAGGACCAAGAAATGGCCATCAATCCACCAGTTGACGCCGTTAAAACACCTGAATGGGCTGCTTTGCAGAAGCACTATGATGAATTGCAGTCCGAAGGCGTGAGCCTGAAGAAGTGGTTTGCTCAGGATGCAAATCGCGTGGATAAGTTGAGCTTCGAAGCTGGAGACCTCCACTTCGATCTTTCTAAGAATTTGATTAAGCCAGAGACGCTTAAGCTTTTCGCCGACCTTGCAAAGGCAGTTAAGCTTGATGAGCGCACTAAGGCGATGTACACTGGCGTGCACATTAACAACACCGAAGATCGTGCAGTATTGCACACCGCTTTGCGTCGTCCAGCCGAAGATGCTGGTAAGTTCATGGTAGACGGTCAAGATACCGTTGCCGACGTGCGTGAAGTGTTGGGTCGCATTTACGATTTTGCTAACGAAGTTCGCTCCGGCGCTTGGAAGGGCGTTACTGGCAAGAACATCAAGACCGTTGTAAACATTGGTATCGGCGGCTCTGATTTGGGTCCAGTCATGGTTTACGAAGCCTTGAAGCCATATGCTGATGCTGGAATTAGCGCTCGCTATGTTTCTAATATCGATCCAAATGATATGGCAGAGAAGACCAAGGATTTGGATCCAGAAACCACGCTTTTCATCATTGTTTCCAAGACTTTCACCACTTTGGAGACTTTGACCAACGCTCGTACCGCTCGTACCTGGTTGCTTAACAAGCTTCAGGAGAGCGGTGCTATTGACGGCAGCGACGCAAAGAAGGCTGAAGCTGTTGCAAAGCACTTCGTGGCTGTTTCCACCAATCTCGAGAAGGTTGAAGAGTTCGGCATTAACCCAACCAACGCTTTCGGATTCTGGAACTGGGTTGGCGGCCGCTACTCTGTGGATTCCGCTGTTGGCACTTCTTTGGCTGTAGTTCTTGGACCAGAGCGCTTCGAAGAGTTCTTGAAGGGCTTCCACGCAATCGATACTTACTTTGCTGAAACCCCATTCGAGAAGAATGTTGTTGTGCTTCTCGGTATGCTCAACGTTTGGTACCGCAACTTCTACAAGGTTGCTTCTCACGCTGTGCTTCCATACGATCAGTACTTGCACCGTTTCCCAGCTTATTTGCAGCAGCTCACCATGGAATCCAACGGTAAGTCTGTGCGCTGGGACGGCACTCCTGTAACAAGCGAAACCGGCGAAATCTTCTGGGGTGAGCCAGGCACCAACGGCCAGCACGCTTTCTACCAGTTGATTCACCAGGGCACTCAGCTTATTCCAGCTGACTTCATTGCTTTCGTGAACACGCCAAATCCTACTAAAGATGGAGATCAGGATGTGCACGAGCTCTTCTTGGGCAACTATCTTGCACAGACTAAGGCTCTTGCTTTCGGCAAGACTGCTGACGAAGTTCGCGCTGAAGGAACTCCAGAAGAGATTGTTCCAGCTCGCGTATTTAGCGGCAACCGTCCAACCACTTCTATCTTCGGCGAAGCTTTGACTCCATTTAGCTTGGGCGAGTTGATTGCTCTCTACGAGCACATCACCTTCGTCGAAGGCACTGTTTGGGGCTTGGATTCCTACGATCAGTGGGGTGTGGAGCTTGGCAAGCAGCTTGCAAAGCAGATTACTCCTGCAATCTCTAAGGATGACGATGCTTTGGCAGCTCAGGATGCTTCTACCCAGAGCTTGATTCGCTTCTATCGCGCTCATCGCAAGTAGTAGTGAGTGTGTAGCAATCTTATTTGATTGTTGATTTAAAGCCTCTTGTTGATTAAATCTTCAAGAGGCTTTTTCTCTAATCGAGGCATTTCCTTGCTTACTGTTGCGCGAGGGCTGGGTGTTTCTTGTCTCACAACGCTCCGCCTATTACGTGTTGGTTGTTGTTGCGGTTGTTCCGTTTTGGTTTTGATTTTGTTTTTAGGTTGAAGTTTGTTTGTAGTGGTTGATCATTGGATTATTTGGTATCGGCTACCGCTCTTATATTGTTCGACCAAGAATCACCAAGCCCTCTTACGTGCTTGAGCAATTGCGTATCGCTTAATCACCGAGATTCTCGATTTTTCTTGTAGTGCGTTTGTACCTGATTTACGGCGTGTCGCTATACAATCGCACTACAGGTGCAAGTGGTGGCTAATATTCTCAAGTCAATTCAAAAATAGGTTGACACAAGAGCAGTGATAATTTATAATGAGCACGGTCGGTAGGTAAGGCTACCACGGGGATACGGGTTGCTGCCGCAACACAGTGGAGACACTGCAAGTTGGTCAACAGTCGTTGTCGATTTCAAGGCTTCGACTAATGCAACACCACCGCCCTGCGAAGCTGAAGCTTGAACGACAAGATTAAGGTTGATTTCTTTTGATTTAAAAATCACCTTGTGTCTTCTTGCTTGCCGTCCGGTTCAATGATGATACGATGATACGGTTTTGCGTTGGCGCGCACAAGCTAGAGGAGGTGATTGCCGTGAAACATGACAGTAGCAGTAGTACCAGTTGTAATCAAAGTGCTAATACAGTTAATGCCGTTAGTGACGATTCAGACAGTATTAGTAGTAGTACAGACGTTCCCCCTGAATATACAAAAGATGAATATAAAAAACCGGCAGTCACCGCCAAAATGTTTGCGATTACAGGTTTTGCGATTAAAGATTTTATTTTATTTGATTTGTTGGGATAAGTCGCCAGCAACCGCGCGCTAAATAAGCGCTTCTAAAATAAAGTCTAAAATTCTAAGCAAAATTTAAGATAAACGCAAAAAATAGTGGTGATAAGCGGCAAACGCGTGTAAAAATACGCGTTCCCAGAGGACTTATCATGACAATATTTACAACATCTGGAAAAAACGGTGCTAGTACGCAAGTAGACGAAAACACTCGTTTTTGGTCCGACATTATTGTGTGCGTTGGTATAATCGCGCTTTTTGGAGTAAGCGCTTTCCTTTTGCAGCGCATTAACCAGCCGATTGGACCTAAAGGAATACCTTCTGCAGTTTCAACTGACCTTATTAATTTGCCTTACTACACGCTTAGATCCGTGTTTCGTATGATGCTTGCGCTTATAGCATCGCTGATTTTTACCATTATTTACGGATCTCTTGCAGCGCGCAGCCGCCGACTAGGCAAGGTTCTTATTCCGTTGCTAGACATTTTGCAATCCGTTCCAATTCTTGGCTTCCTTTCAGCTACAGTAACGATTTGGCTGGTGATTTTCCCAGGATCGATGATGGGCGTTGAAGCCGCTTCGATTTTTGCAATTTTTACAAGCCAGGCTTGGAATATGACTTTCTCGTTCCACCGTTCGCTTTTAAGCGAGCCAAAAGAGCTAGATGAGGCAGTGCGCAGCTTGCAACTTACGCATTGGCAGCGATTCTGGGTACTAGATATGCCAAACGCAATGATTCCGCTGCTTTGGAATTGCATGATGAGCGTTGGCGGCGGATGGTTCTTCCTTACTGCTTCCGAAATGATTTCCGTAAACAATCACACTTACGCGCTTCCTGGAGTAGGTAGTTTTGTGGCGCAATCTGCAGCAGAAAACAAGCTTGGAAACATTTGGTGGGCTATTTTATCCATGATTGTTGTTGTGCTAGCGATTGACTTCTTCCTTTGGAAGCCGCTTACCGCCTGGGCAGAACGATTCCGCATAACTCAAAGCGCATCCGACGAGGAGCGAAAGAGTGCTGTTTTGACGCTTATTCGTCATTCGCATGCCGACGAAGTTATTAGCAAGCTGTTTTCTCCGATTCGCGAATGGCTTGAAATTATTACACGACCATTCGGACGCACAGGTTCACAGTGGCCGCGTAAAGCATCACAGCGTAAACTTGGCGACTTGGTTTTCAACATTGTTATGGCTGTGCTGATTTTGGGGCTTGCTGCTCAAATGCTTTACTTTGTAGCAACTCGCACAGGTTTGCAGGAGTTTGCTACAGCTGGAGCGTTAGGAGCTTTGACTTTTGCTCGCGTAGCTGTGTTGATTTTTGTGAGCTCGCTGATTTGGGTTCCAGTAGGCGTATATATTGGCATGAATCCTAAGATTTCGCGAATTATGCAACCTGTTGTGCAAATTCTGGCTAGCTTCCCAGCAAACTTTGTGTTCCCATTTGCAATGATGTGGTTTATGGCTTGGCACATTGACCTTGGATGGGGAAGTATTATTTTGATGGCGCTTGGCACGCAATGGTACATTCTGTTTAACGTTATTGCAGGCGCTAGCGCGATTCCAGATGATTTAAGAGAAATGACAAGAAGCTTTAGATTAAATCGTATGCTCAAGTGGAAGACTCTTGTTTTGCCTGCGATTTTTGGATCCTGGTGCACTGGCGGAATTACTGCCGCTGGTGGTGCTTGGAACGCTTCGATTGTGTCAGAGATTGTGGAATACGGCAAGAATCACATGGCAACTCAAGGTTTGGGCGCGTATATTACGAATGCAACAACCGTTGGTGATTCTGTAAAAACGCTTGTGGGAGTAACGGTTATGAGCTTAATAGTGGTGTTAAGTAATCGACTGTTCTGGACTCCTTTGCAAAGGTATTCGGCAAAAAGATTTGTTTTGAATTAATCGAATAATCAATCGAATAATCAAATAAACTACGGAAAATTAAACTTTTTAAGTTTATAAACTTTTTAACTTTACAAAACAGATTGGCAAATATTATGAATACTTTGAACAAAACCGCGGAAAAGGCTGCGCAGAATTTGGCTGCGCAATCTTCAGTTACAAGCGATATCATCGACGCAAAACACATAACTCAAAGTTTCACATCGGATAGTGGAACTACTCAGCACGTACTTCACGATATATCGTTTACGTTGCGCGAAGGCGAAATCGTTGCAATTCTAGGGCGTTCTGGCGCTGGAAAATCAACCTTCTTGCGAACAATGGCAGGCTTAATTCAGCCAACAGAGGGAACTGTAACGTATCGCGGTCGCGAGCTTACTGGTCCAAACCCAGGGGTGGCAATCGTTTTCCAAACCTTCGCACTTATGCCATGGCTTACTGTTCAAGACAATGTGGAGCTTGGTTTGCGCGCTAGAGGCGTTAGTAAAGAAAAGCGCACGGAGCTTGCGTTAGCTGCAATTGATGCTATTGGTTTGGACGGCTTCGAAACAGCGTACCCAAAGGAGCTTTCTGGCGGCATGCGTCAGCGCGTAGGTATTGCGCGCGCACTGGTTTTGCGCCCAGATGCTCTGTTTATGGACGAGCCATTTTCTGCGCTTGACGTTCTTACAGCAGAAAATCTTCGTCAGGAAGTTCTTAAGCTTTGGTCTAGTGAAGAGCGTGATATCAAGTCTGTTGTAATCGTTACGCACAATATTGAAGAAGCTGTGCAAATGGCAGATCGCGTGGTGGTTTTGGGATCTCATCCTGGGCATTTGATTGCAGACGTGCAAGTTGATTTGCCTCGCCCGAGAGACAAACATAGTGCTGAATTTGAGGCGATGGTTGATAATCTTTATGCGATTTTGACTGGTTCTATGCCAGAGGGTGAATCTGAGCCAGATAATACTGATACAACGGTTGCTGGCGACTTGTCTGCTGCAGATGGCGATTCTCAACCTGTGGAACAGACGGATGCGGAAGAAACAGAAGCTGCTGCAATCGCCGACATGCTTATTCAAAAGCATCACGACGCGGAGGCAGAAGCTAAGCAAAACGAGGAGCAGGCGGATGCGGGGGAGCCGAAGCCTGAGCCTGTTGCTGTGCACTTGCTGCCGAACGCAACGCCAGGAGGAATGGCAGGTTTGCTAGACGTTATTTCGGAAGAGCCAGATGGCATTGATTTGGCTGATTTGGCTGCGGATCTGTCGTTCGAAATCGATGATTTGTTCCCACTTGTAGATGCTGGAACAATGCTTAATTTGCTTACAGCAGAAAATGGTCATATTACTATTACTCCAGCAGGTCAAGAATGGCATAATGCCGACATTTTGCACAGCAAGCAGGTGTTTGCGCGTCTTGCAATTGAGCATGCTCCTCTTGTTCATGCAATTGATCAGGCTTTGAGCCGAAACCGCAATGGCAAGCTTCGTGGCGAGTTGATTTTGGATTTGCTTCGCAGCAAGCATACGGACGCCTTGGCTCGTCAGCAATTTGATATTGCGATTAGCTGGGGTCGTTATGGTGAGCTTTTTGACTACGATGCCGATGATGACGAATTAACTCGTACTGTTGAGACGGCGCCGCTTAATGGCGTTGTGCGCTGAAATAGTGCGAAATAATGCTCAATAATGTCCATTATTGAGCATAAATTTGTGTTCTGTATGCTTTCGATAAGGCGATGCCGCATAGTCGACTTATCAATAGTCTAGCCTGCTTTTTTAAAGTTTTGGCAGATGGAAGCCCTGAAAAGCAAACTTTTTGGGAAGGATTATTCAAAGTAAAGTTGAAAAAGTTAAAATTAGACTAACTTACTTTGATGTAGCTTACGTCGATATGCGGCGGCGAGGAGGAATTATCATGGTGAATGCTGTAGAAGCATTTGATGCTAAGCATCTTAAGTCTGCTGAGGAAATCCCAGCTTTCCGTCCTGGAGATACTGTTGACGTTAACGTTAAGATTCAGGAAGGCAACAACACTCGTATTCAGACCTTTACTGGCGTTGTTATCGCTCGTAAGGGTGCTGGTGTTCGCGAGACTTTCGTTGTACGTAAGGTGAGCTTCGGCACTGGTGTTGAGCGTCGCTTCCCACTTCATTCCCCAGCTATCGATTCGATTAAGCTGGTTCGTAGTGGTCGCGTTCGTCGCGCTAAGCTTTACTACTTGCGCGCTTTGCGTGGTAAGGCTGCTCGTATTGCCGAGCGTCGTGACAACAGCGCTGCTAAGTAAATTTATTTAAGGTTAAGGATTTAACATTAAGGATTAATATGTCTGCCGAAGACTTGCAAAATAGCGATGGTCACATTGTTAATGTGGCAGGTCACGGCTTAAATCCTTCTCCAGTTCCACCGGAGCCAGAAGAAAGACCAAGTCTAACTTCTGGCTTCAGTGCTAAACGTGCTAGGCATGGAAAAATAAAAGGGAATCATATTTCTGGATATCAAGATAGTGATTATGATTCCTCTAAATCTCAGTCCAAGGTTCGTACTCGCAAGCTTTTTAAAACATCTTGGAAAGAGCTTGTTGCATGGTATCTTGTGCCTATTCTTGTTGTTATTTTTCTTCGTGTTTTTATTCTCGGCGTATATTTTATTCCATCTGGCTCCATGCTAGACACAATTCATATTGGCGATTATGTTGTTACGTCTAAGCTCACTCCTCGCCTGTTTCCACTAAATCGTGGAGATATTGTTGTTTTTGAAGATCCTGCTAATTGGCTTCAAGGTGAAAATAGTCGCGGCGGAATTGTGTCTGGTAAAGATCTTATAAAGCGTCTAATTGGATTGCCTGGGGATACTGTTGAATGTAAGGGCGATGGTGACCCAATTCTTGTTAACGGTGTTCCTGTGCTTGAATCTGCTTATATTAAACCAGGTGTAAGTCCTAGTTCCTTCCCGTTTAAGGTGAAGGTTAAACCTGGTCATGTATTTGTTCTAGGAGATAATCGCGCTAACTCTGCGGATTCTAGGTATCATAAGAATGATGGTGACGATGGTTTGGTACCTATTTCTAAGGTTGAAGGCGTGGCATTTATGCGTTTTTGGCCTTTGAATCGTATGGGTATTTTTGAAAATCATAGCGATGCGTTTGATGATGTAAGAAATAAGTCAGATGCTAAATAGTTCTTTTAAACGTGCGTAGATATTAGATTTGGGGAGATTTTGGCTGCTGTTCCGTCTTTTAACTTTGAGCAAGACCTTTTAAAAAGTGGCTTCGATTGGGTTATTGGATTAGATGAGGTTGGACGTGGTAGTTTAGCTGGTCCTGTTATGGTTGGTGCTGCTCTTTTTGGTGCCGATAAAATTAATTCTGGTTATTTTCCTGATGGATTAGCTGATTCCAAGCTTATTAACGCTCACAAGCGTGAAGGATTATTGGAGCCTCTTGAAAATTGGTGCGATGCTTTTGCTGTTGGTTCTTGTACAAATCGCGAGATTGATGAGTGGGGAATAAGTTATGCTCTTGGTGTTGCTGCGATTCGTGCAATTTCAGATGTGCAAAACAGTATGAGATATAAGCTTGAAAATGCTCATATTGCAGCGATTTTAGATGGACCATTTAATTATATTGGTAAGGTTTCTGGAACTTTTGATGCGCCTAGTATTGATTTTCCTGTTAAAGTTCACACTTTAGTTAAGGCTGATCAGAAGTGTGCTAGTGTTTCTGCAGCTTCTGTGATCGCAAAGGTGACTCGAGATTCTCTTATGACAAGCTTGTCTGATGATCCTAAATATAAAATTTATGATTGGGCACATAACAAAGGTTATGGTTCTAAATCGCATAGAGCTGCGATTTTAGAGTATGGTCCTAGTGATTTGCATCGTATTAGTTGGCATTTAAGCTAAAGTTCTTCGGCGTGTTGATGCCTGATGCTCAGCGTAATCTTGAATGCTAAAGGGGTAGTGAGCTAGTGCGTGGGTATGTGTTTGTAGAGAGTGTTTAGATAGCGTTTTTAAGAGATTTAAAGCTGATTTTAACAGTGCGAGCTACTCGAATTTGTAGATTCAATCTGCAGGGTATCGTGTGTGTACTTTGTAGTGCGTGAAAGTATTTTTGGAATTTAAAAGAGTTTTCTATGGAAAAGAAAAGGATAGTTAAATGATTGGTCGTTTCTTCGCTTTTGTTCCAGGTGTTAAGCACTTGGTTGTTTTAAGAGCGGCATGTCTTGCTATATCTTCTCTTGCGAATATTGGTTTTGTGTATGTTTGTGTTGGAATTCTTTCGCCAGTGCTTATTCCTGCAAAATATACTGGCAAGTCCTTGTTAAGCTCTGTTGAATTGACGTCTTATCTTATTTCTCTTGTTGGAATACTTATCGTAAAATATATTGCGTTCCATCAGTCTTGTACTATTTCTACCGAAATTGGAACTCGCGTATCTATGAAGCTTAGACCAAAAATGTTGCGTTCTATGCTTTCTTTGAGCTCCTCTAAAAAATGGTCTAAGGGATATTCTTCTATTTGCGTGAACGATGATGTTGAGTGGGTTCAACGTTGGTATGGTTTACTTTTGCCGCAGATCATTGCTGCTTTTCCTATGCCTTTTGCGGTTAGTGTTGCAATGTTTTCAATAAACTCTTATGTTGCCACTATTTGCGTTTTTGCGTCAATTTTTTCTACTTTGGCACTTGTATCTGCTCTTGCAGATGTTCGCATTTTGTGGCGCTGTTTATGCGTATTTTTAACGTATTTAATGACTGGTGTGGCAATTATTTCTACAGTTTGGCTTCTTTCTGTTAAATCTGTTGGTCTTCCTGCTGCAATGCTAACTTTGCCCCTTCTTATGCTAAGCGTAGATCCAATACGTAGAGTTGCTAACTGTATGCATATTAAAAATCGGGCTGTTTTAGGTTTGAATAACATTAGTGACTTGTTTAAAAGTGTTGCTTCTAATAAGGTTCATTCTTCTAATTTAGACTCTGTAGAATCTTCTGCTTCTGCAGATTCCATAGATTTCTCAGATAATAAAAAGTCGCTGAGCATCCCAGATGGAGCCAGTAATGTTTCTCTTCATGTGCGATGCAATTTCACTGAAAATAATAAACCTTTGCGTGCATCCTTTAATATTTCAAGTGGAAAATTGAATGTAATGCCAAAGGAATACTACGACTTATTTACTAATAATGTTTTGAATGGCGTAGTTTTTAGCGATAAATCAGATGTTGCGTTATCTTACAGTGATAGATATGGTTTTTCTGAAGTAGATGTTGAATCGCCTTTTGTAGTATCTGATTTTGGTGATATTTCTGGAAACTCAACTTATGTTTCACTAAATAATGAAAATCCTGGTGCTATTGCAGATCTTGTTACTATTGTTCGTTCAAATAGTCATCTGTTTTCAGCCACTTTGCGAGAGAATCTGCTCATGGCATTGTCTAATGCTACTACTACATCTATGTGGCAAGCATTGCGTACTGCTCATGTAGATGGTGTTGTTTATGCGGATTATAACGGATTAGATTTGCGTGTAGACAATATTCAGGTTGAAAATAAGCAAGATATTTTCCGACGAATTATTATGGCTCGTGCGCTTATTCGTAGAACTCCAGTGTATATTTTCGACTATTCTTCAAGCGATATTAGTTCTGATGAAGCTAAGAATTTATGTGATATTTTGCGTCATGTTGCTAAAAAAGCTACGATTCTTGTATTTTTGCCAGACGATAACTACGTTTCTAAAGCGGACAATTTGGTTAACGTTAGTGTATATCATAATTCGCATTACACCAGTTCTAGTTCTATTAGCTCTTATGCCGAAAATTTCGCAGATGGTAGCGTTGATAAAGCTAATAAAGTAGACGAATATGCTAAAAGTTTTGATGAAAACTCTAATAAGAATTTTAATAATGCAAAACACGAAGGCTTATTGAAAGATTTATCTCATGAAAGTAAATCAACTATATCTTCGTTGAAAAAGGCGTTTTTTGCGATTCTTTCAGCATTCTCTACAGCAATCAATATAGTTTGCGCAGTATTGATACCTGTTTGCACTTTTGCAGCAATGTTCGCTATCGCTAATCGCCCGCTTTTTGGACTTGCTATGCAAGAATACGTGCTTATCGTAAGCGTATGCGCATGTTTAAGATGCATAACATTAGTAACATCTTTTGCTGGCGTGGATCTTCATCATGCGCATTTGCACAAGGCAGGTTTAAGCATGAGTGTTGGAATGGTTTTGTCGATTATTCCAGCAATCGTTTTGTTATGTTACTTTGATATTCAAATTGCTATTTTTGCTGTTGTGATTTGTGCTCTAATAGTGTTTATAATTCCAGGATTATTTAGACTTAGACTCCGCAGTTTTATTAAAAAAGTTCATTCAGAGCAAAAGATGGTAGAGCTTGAAGTTGATGATGTAGAACTTGGTATTGATGAGGTTCTAGCTTTCCGACAGGGCGAGCATTGTGTTAAGCGTGTTGTTGATTCAATGCGTAAGCTTTCACAACAGCGAGTGCGATTATCTCGTAAAGTGGGAAGAATGCAGGCAATTCTTATGTCTGTTGCTCTTATAGGTATTGCGAACGCAATAATGCTTGTTTCTAACACTATTCACCCAATTGTCACTAAGAATCCACAATGGAATGTTGTTTACGCAGTTATGGCAATTATTGTGCTTATTAGCCTTATTCAACAAGTTCTAGACGTTGTTATTAGGCGTATTCCTTGGGTTGTAGATATAAATCATGCAGTACGATCGTAATACGCATTATTCAAGTAACCCTATATCTAAAAGAATAACCTCTTTTATATGGCTTATTTCTTTGGCTATTATTATAGGCATTGTTATTGGGCTTGTTTTGCCAAAAATCAATCATGATGTTGGCGAAATTACTGGTGAATACGCTGCTGATGGAGATGCTGCTGCTCTTCTTAATAAGCTAAAAGTCTCTAAATCACATCCGTCTGGATACAACAGGAGTGTCTTTGGATACAGGACTACAGATGTTGATAAAAATGGCTGTGATGTTAGAGAAGATGTTCTTGCTCGCGATTTAAAACAGGTTCGTTTTAAGTATTCTGGTTCTTGCAAAGTAGCATCAGGGCTTTTGCACGATCCTTATACTGGCTTAAATATTAATTTTGTTCGGGGGAGAAAAACTAGTGCTCTTGTTCAAATCGACCATGTTGTAGCGCTAGAAAACGCATGGCAATCAGGCGCTTGGAAATGGAGTCATGCTAAGAGGCTTAAGTTTGGTAATGATATGCTTAATCTTCTTGCTGTTCAAGGGGCAGCGAATCAAGAAAAAGGATCTGCTTCTGCAGCTTATTGGCTGCCATCTAATAAATCCTTTAGATGCGATTATGTAGCTAGGCAGATTGCTGTTAAGTATAAGTACGATCTTAGCGTTACTAGTGCGGAAAAACGTAGCATGGCTTCAATTTTGCATGGTTGCTCTGCGCAGAAATTGCCTAACAGTTGAGTTCGACGCTAAGCTGCTTGTGTATGTTCATATATTTTGATGCATAGGCAAATATACAAAAAGGGTTCCAACCAATTGTGCTGGCTAGAAACCCTACTCGCGGAGAATACGAGATTCGAACTCGTGAGGCTGTTACACCAACACGCTTTCCAAGCGTGCGCCATAGACCACTAGGCGAATTCTCCACATCAATCATTGTGCTAAACGCACAACGAAAGACAACTTAAATAAGATAACATAAACTGAGGATAATGCAAAGTCGCGCGTGGCGTATTGGTTTGAGTGTTAGATTTGCATCACGCGTGATGCGTTTGTAACGTTTTTTGGTCAAAATTCGTTAGATTTGTCTCGGCTGCGAGACATTTGTAACGTTTTTTGACTGATTTTCGTTAGATTTGTCTCACGCATGATGCAAATCTAACGAATCTACGATTCTCAAATCACCTCAATAGATTTATTGCACATGCAATCCTTGCAATTGCGTGTTGTTGATTATGTGCGTGTTGTTGATTATGTGATAGTGTAGATTTTTCATATGTAGTAAGCGATTTGCGAGGTTTGCGACTTGCGACTTACTACATATGCGCAAAACTACAGGATTATTAGCGAGTACGGGATGTAAGTTTAGAAGGTGTTTAGCATGGATGTTGGTTTTGTAAAGAATATCCAAAAAATAAAGCCTAAAAAGCCAAATCCTGCGGTGGATCATAGTCCGCGCACAATGATGATTGGCATAATCTTAACGATTCTTGGTGGCGCGCTTTGGGGCACAAATGCTACTGTTTCTAAGATTCTAATGTCGCAATACCTTGTGAGTCCGTTGCAAATCGCGTGCGTTCGTCAGCTTGCTGCAGGCGTGCTTTTTGTAATCGTTGCGTCAATTGTTAATCGCAAGCAACTCGTTGGTGCATTAAGCACAAAAAAATCATGGCCAATGCTAGTCGTAACAGGTATTGTGTGCGTGCTTTTAACGCAAGTGGCGTATCTTTTTACAATTGACTGGACTAATTCTGGCACGGCTACTGTTTTGCAAAGCCTGAATCTGCTTTTTGTGCTTGTTTATGTGTGTTTGCGGTCAAAAAGAACTCCGACTTTGCGCGAAAACATTGGTGTTTTGCTTGCATTTGCAGGAACTGCGCTTATGGCAACGGGAGGCAATTTTAGCTCGCTTTCGCTGCCGCTGATGGGACTTTTGTGGGGATTGGCAGATGCTGCAAGTACGGCGGCTCTTGCGATTATGCCAGTTAAATTGATTGCAAAATGGGGAAATCTTACTGTAAACGGAATTACGTTTATTATTGCAGGTCTTATTATGATGCCATTTGTGAAGCCATGGCAAACAATGCCTCCTTTGGATTTGCGCGCGTACTTGCTGTTTACTTTTACGATTGTTGGCGGAACTTTTGGCGCATATTGGATGTTTTTGGCTGGCGTTATGCGAGTTGGATCTGTGCGCGGAACGCTTTTGGGGGCGAGCGAGCCTGTTATGGCTGCAATCACGGCTGTTGTGTTTACGGGAGCTGTGTTCTCGTGGGCTGATTTTGCAGGATTTGCGCTTATTTTTATTATGATGATTTTATTGAGGTGATTATTACGAGTATGCAAGTCACAGGTAAAGAAGATAAAAGTAAAGAAGATAAAAATATGCAAGACGCACAAAATCAAGACGCACAAAACCCAGTCAATCGTGTAGAGCAGATGTATGAGTACGGCTACCGAAAGTCAAATTACGGTCCGGACGAGCTTGTAACAGACGCGCACGGAAATCCAATCAGCGTTATGGATGCCATGCTAAGCGCGCAAGATGCAAGCACTGCGCAAACTCAAACTCCGCACTTGTGCTTCTATTCGCCTAGAATCCCAGGAAACACAGGCTCTGCGATTCGCCTTTGCGCGGTAACGGGCACCATTTTGCATCTTGTAGAGCCGCTTGGATTTAATCTTCAAGACACAAAGCTTCGTCGCGCGGGTCTTGATTATCACGATATGGCACACGTTGTTATGCACCCGAATTTTGAAAACCTTGTGGAATCAATGCCAAATTCTCGCATAATCGCGTTTACTGCAAATGCCACAAAACTTTACACAGATATTGAGTATAAGCCGAACGATATTTTGCTTTTTGGACCAGAGCCAGGAGATATTCCAGACCCAATGGATATTATGGCTGGCCCTCATGTTGCGGAACAGGTTCGCTTGCCAATGCGTCCTTCGCTTAGAAGCTTAAATCTTACAAATTGCGCATCAATCGCCATTTATGAAGCGTGGCGTCAGCTTGGATTTGAGGGCGGAAAATAGTCTACAGAAAATAGCTTATAGAAAATAGCAAAATAGCCTATAGTCAAAAATAGTCTTAAAACTACTCATGCATTACAATGGTGACTATGCCTGTGTTAAAACGTAAACCGAAGCGGAAGATTAGTGCTGCGCGCCGTCGCATGTACATTCGCCGCCGAATCGTAGTTTGCGTGGGGCTGCTGGCTGTTTTAGTGTTTTGTATCTTTTGCATAATTAGCATTTTTAAAGGCGTATCTGCAATTGGAAGTGCTATAAGCAAACATTCAGACGTTACTCTATCTAAACAACTTGTGCCAGATCCAAGGCCTGTTGGAATCATAAAAAAATGTAGTGCAAAAGACGTTCGTATTGAATTAACCTCAGCATCGCAATCTGTACCGATGGGAGGAAGCGTAGAATTTACTGCTCGCATAGTTCATGAAGGAGACGATTCCTGCAGAATAGATGCGTCGGATGGCAGAATGGTGTTGACAATTGGAGACAGCGTAAGTGCTGATAAGTCTGATAAATCTGATAAATCAGATAAATCAGATAAATCAGATAAATCTAGAGAAAAGCAAGAAAAGCAGCAGAAAATAGAGCCGCAGTGGAGATCAGATGTGTGCGGAATTCCACTCAAGCCTTTGTTAATGGCAAAAGGTGATTCGTACGAGAAAAAAATCGTATGGAGCACGGATGCTACAGTCGGAACGCCTACCGGCAAGGATTGCTTAGATGACGCCGACTTGCCTAAAGTTTCGCGCGGAACTTACATTGCACAAATTGCGCATAAGGATGTGTCAGGATTACAAAGCAATCCCGTGGTTATTTCTGTTCGCTAGCACATGCACAAATGGCGCCAAAAGTCGATGTGAAGGGGTAAAATCGTTTCTTTGTACAAGGTGTGTCATATAGCGGGCATACTCAAGGAACCGAAGAAGGCGCCCGCAAACCCAAAATCGTTGATTTTAAGCGCGTTTGCTGCGATTTTCTAAAGCTCCCAAGGATTAAGAAAACTAGCTAGCGATAAAGGAACGTCCATTGGCTGCTGAACAAGCTACGACGAACACCACCAAAGTCATCGCGCGTGCCGACGAGCACAGCATTAAATTGCATAAAGCGTCGGATCGTGTGAATTTCGGCTCCATTTGTGAGCCAATCGATGTGCCATACCTCCTCGGTGTGCAAACCGACAGCTTTGACTGGCTGATCGGCTCCGAGCGTTGGAAGAAGCGCGTCGAAGAAGATGAGGCAAATGGCACTCACACTGTGCCTCATGTCTCTGGTTTGGAAGAAGTGTTCCAAGAGATTTCTCCAATTGAGAATTTTGCTGAGACAATGAGCCTCACATTCTCGGATCCATATTTTGAAGAGCCACGTCACACTGTGCTTGAGTGCAAAGAGAAGGATTACACATATTCCGCTCCTTTGTATGTAAACGCAGAGTTTGAAAACGGCGAAACTGGCGAGATTAAGAGCCAGACTGTGTTTATGGGTGATTTCCCGCTGCAAACACCACACGGAACATTCATTATTGGCGGCACTGAGCGCGTAATTGTGTCCCAGCTTGTGCGTTCCCCAGGCGTGTATTTTGACCGCACGCAAGATCGCACTTCCGACAAAGACGTTTTTGGCGCAAAAATCATTCCAAGTCGCGGAGCGTGGCTTGAGTTTGAGATTGATAAGCGCGATGTTCTTGGCGTGCGCGTAGATCGCAAGCGTAAGCAGTCTGCAATCGTGTTCTTGATGGCAATTGGCATGACTAAGCCAGAAATTGCAGAGGCATTCCAAGGGTATCCTCTTGTTCTCGACGCTCTAGAAAAAGAGCCAATCGACACTCAAAATGATGCTCTTACAGACTTGTATCGCAAGATTCGCCCAGCAGATACCGCAACTCCAGACGCGGGTCGCAATTTGCTCGAATCCTTCTACTTCAACACAAAGCGCTACGATTTGGCGCGCGTTGGTCGCTACAAGATCAATCGCAAGCTTGGTTTGGAAGCGGATTACAACGATCGCAGCTTGAATCGCGAAGACATAATCGCCACAATCAAGTATTTGGTTACTTTGCACTCGGGCGAAAAGACCTTCCCAGGCAAGCGTGATGGCGAAGATGTGCAATTGCGTGTAGACGTGGACGATATTGATCACTTTGGAAACCGTCGAATCCGTCAGGTTGGCGAGCTTGTACAGAATCAGATTCGTACTGGCTTAAGCCGTATGGAGCGCGTTGTGCGCGAGCGCATGACCACGCAAGATGCTGAGGCGATTACACCACAGTCGTTGATTAACATTCGACCAGTTAACGCTACTATTAAGGAGTTCTTCGGAACTTCTCAGCTTAGCCAGTTTATGGATCAGAACAATCCTTTGGCGGGCGTTACAAACAAGCGTCGTCTTTCGGCTCTTGGTCCTGGTGGTCTTTCTAGAGACCGCGCATCTATGGAAGTTCGAGACGTGCACCCATCCCACTTTGGTCGTATGTGCCCAATCGAATCCCCAGAAGGTCCAAACATCGGTCTTATCGGTTCGCTTGCAACCTTTGGTCGCATCAACCCATTCGGCTTTATTGAAACACCTTATCGTAAGGTCGTTAATGGTCATGTGACTAACGAAGTCGAATATATGACTGCAGATCGCGAAGCCGAGCACGTTATTGCTCAGGCAAATCAGGAACTCGATGAAAATGGCAACTTTGTTGGCACTCAGGCACTTGCTCGTGTTGACGAAGAAGAAGCAGTCGATGTTCCTGTAAGCACTGTTGACTACATGGATGTTTCTCCACGTCAGATGGTTTCCCTCGGCGCAAGCTTGATTCCATTCTTGGAGCACGATGAAGGCCACCGTGCTTTGATGGGTACCAACATGCAGCGTCAGGCTGTGCCGCTTATTAAGTCGGAGCGTCCACTTGTTGGTACGGGTTCCGAATGGCGTGCTGCAGTTGATTCTGGAGACGTGATTCTTTCCGAAAAGCCAGGCGTTGTAACCTACGTTTCTGCAGATATTATTCGCGTTATGAACGACGATGGAACTCAGTCCAGTTACAAGCTTTCTAAGTTCCAGCGTTCTAACCAGACTACTTGCTACAACCAGGTGCCACTTATTAAAGATGGCGAGCGTGTTGAAGCTGGTACAGTTTTGGCAGACGGTCCTGCAACAGACAAGGGTGAGCTTGCACTCGGCAAGAATTTGCTCGTTGCGTTTATGCCTTGGAATGGTTACAACTACGAGGATGCTATTATTATTTCCCAGCGTCTTGTGCAAGACGATACGCTTTCTTCGATTCACATTGAAGAGTACGAAATCGATGCTCGTGAAACCAAGCTTGGTGCCGAAGAGATTACTCGCGACCTTCCAAACGTTGGCGAAGACGCTATTGCAAACCTCGACGAGCGCGGTATTATTCGCATTGGTGCCGAGGTGGAAGCTGGCGACATTTTGGTTGGTAAGGTAACGCCTAAGGGCGAGACTGAGCTTACTCCAGAAGAGCGCTTGCTTCGTGCAATCTTTGGCGAAAAGAGCCGTGAAGTTCGAGACACTTCTTTGCGCGTGCCACACGGCGAAACTGGTACTGTGATTGCTGTTAAGGAAATCACTCGTGAAGACGCTGAAGACGATGGCGATGAGCTTCCAAATGGCGTAAACCAGATGATTCGCGTGTACATTGCTCAGCATCGTAAGATTACGCAGGGCGATAAGCTTTCTGGTCGCCACGGCAACAAGGGTGTTATTTCCCGCATTTTGCCAGAAGAGGATATGCCATTCTTGGCTGATGGTACTCCAGTAGACATTATGCTTAACCCGTTGGGTGTGCCTTCTCGAATGAACTTGGGTCAGGTGCTCGAGCTTCACTTGGGTTGGATTGCTCACGCTGGTTGGGATATTAATTTGGATCCAGACCTTGAGGCTGCTTGGAAGAAGTATGTGCCAGAAGGCGCTGAGCATGGCGATCCATGCACTCCTGTTGCAACTCCAGTGTTCGACGGCGTGCGTCCAGAAACCTTGAAGGGTCTTTTGAGCACTACGCTTGCGGACCGCGATGGCAATAAGCTTGTTGGTTCCGACGGTAAGGCAACATTGTTTGACGGCCGCACTGGTGAGCCATTCCCTAAGCCAATTTCTGTTGGCTACATGTACATCTTGAAGCTGCATCACTTGGTTGATGATAAGATTCACGCTCGTTCCACTGGTCCTTACTCTATGATTACCCAGCAGCCGTTGGGTGGTAAGGCGCAGTTCGGCGGCCAGCGCTTCGGCGAAATGGAAGTGTGGGCGCTTGAGGCTTATGGCGCTGCTTACACATTGCACGAAATGATGACCACAAAGTCTGATGACGTTGACGGCCGCGTGCGCGTGTATGGCGCTATTGTCAAGGGCGATAACCTTCCACCAGCTGGTATTCCTGAGTCCTTCAAGGTGTTGCTCAAGGAAATGCAGTCTCTCTCCTTGAATGTTGAGGTGCTTAACTCCGAAGGAGTGGCAATTGACATGAAGGATGAGGATGATGATCCGGTGTCGTCTTCTGAAGATTTGGGCTTCAACATTGGTGCGCGACCAGATTCGTCCGCCAAGGAAGATCAAGTTATTCAAGAACCTGAATACCAGTGATGCCAGTGAT
Organism: Gardnerella sp. c11Ua_71; assembly: GCF_055818025.1. Lineage (NCBI taxonomy): Bacteria > Bacillati > Actinomycetota > Actinomycetes > Bifidobacteriales > Bifidobacteriaceae > Gardnerella > Gardnerella sp. c11Ua_71. Next base: position 85,719 of record NZ_JARFVR010000003.1, read on the forward strand.
TAGAAATAACTTAATCACTAATCACTAATCACTTTAAGAAACTTAGAAAAACAATTTCATGAGACAGGACGATAATAGTGCTGGACGTCAACGCATTTGACAAACTGAGGATTGGACTGGCAACCGCCGAAGACATCCGTAGCTGGAGCCACGGCGAGGTTAAGAAGCCAGAAACCATTAATTACCGTACCCTTAAACCAGAGAAGGATGGTCTGTTCGGTGAGCAGATTTTCGGTCCTACTCGCGACTGGGAGTGCGCGTGCGGCAAGTATAAGCGCGTGCGCTTTAAGGGAATCGTGTGCGAGCGATGCGGCGTGGAAGTTACACGCAGCCGCGTTCGCCGTGAACGCATGGGTCATATTGAGCTTGCGGCTCCTGTAACACACATTTGGTTCTTCAAGGGTGTGCCAAGCCGCTTGGGTTACCTGCTTGATATTGCTCCAAAAGACTTGGAAAAGGTTATTTACTTTGCAGCCTACATGGTTACTAAGGTAGATGAAGAGCAGCGTCACCAAGATCTTCCAGACTTGCAAGACGAGTTCGATACGGAAATCGGCAATCTTCGTAAGCGCCGCGACAATGAGATTGAAGCTCGCGCAAAGAAGGTAGAAGAAGACCTGCACGAGCTGGAAGAATCAGGCGAAGCAAAAGGCAACGCAAAGTCTAAATTGCGCGCTGGAGCAGAGCGAGAAATGGCTGCTATTCGTACTCGCTACGATGAGCAGATTCAGCGTTTGAACGCAGTTTTCGATCGCTTTAAGGGCTTACGAGCAGGAGATATGGAAGGCGATGTTGACCTTTGGCGAGAAATGGAAGACCGCTACGGTGACTATTTTGAAGGCTGCATGGGTGCTGAAGCAATCAAGAAGCGCTTGCAGGACTTCGACCTTAAGTCTGCTGCCGTAGAACTTCGCGAAGAAATCGACAATGGTACTGGTCAGCGCAAGGCGCGCGCTTTGAAGCGACTTAAAGTTGTAAACGCGTTCTTGACTACTGGAAACAAGCCAGAAGCAATGGTTTTGGATGTTATTCCAGTAATTCCACCAGACTTGCGACCAATGGTTCAGCTTGATGGTGGCCGCTTTGCAACATCTGATTTGAACGACTTGTACCGTCGTGTAATCAACCGTAACAACCGTTTGAAGAGGTTGATTGAGCTTGGCGCTCCTGAAATCATGCTTAATAACGAAAAGCGCATGCTTCAGGAAGCTGTTGATTCACTCTTCGACAACGGTCGTCGTGGCCGTCCAGTAACTGGTGCATCTAACAGACCACTAAAGTCGCTTTCCGATATGCTTAAAGGTAAGCAGGGTCGATTCCGCCAGAACTTGCTCGGTAAGCGAGTTGATTACTCTGGCCGTTCCGTAATCGTTGTTGGTCCAAGCCTTCGCATGCATCAATGCGGTTTGCCTAAGCCAATGGCGTTGGAGCTGTTTAAGCCATTTGTTATTAAGCGTTTGGTAGATCAGGGCTTTGCTCAGAATATGAAGAGCGCAAAGCGCCTTGTGGATCGCGGAGATTCCGAAGTTTGGGGCGTGCTCGAGGAAGTTATTTCTGAGCATCCTGTTCTTCTTAACCGTGCGCCTACGCTTCACCGCTTGGGTATTCAAGCATTTGAGCCAATCTTGGTTGAAGGTAAGGCAATCCACTTGCCACCACTTGCTTGCGCAGCATTCAACGCCGACTTCGATGGTGACCAGATGGCAGTGCATTTGCCACTTTCCGCCGAAGCTCAAGCAGAAGCTCGCAGCTTGATGATGGCATCCGACAATATCTTAAAGCCAGCAGATGGTCACACTGTTACAATGCCATCTCAGGATATGATTTTGGGCTTGTACTACTTGTCTACCGTAATCGACGGTGCAAAGGGTCAAGGCCGAATCTTCTCTTCGCTTGCAGAGGCGCAAATGGCGCTCGACAAGCACGAGATTGACATGCAAGCTAAGGTGTTAATCCGTGTGCCAGAAGACTTTGTTTTGCCAAAGGATTGGCAGCCTGCAGAGCTTAAGGTTGTAGACCCAGAGCCAGGCAGCCCAGATGTTGTGCGTGAAGAGCGCTTTAAGGATGGAACTGTTCTGTTTGCAACGTCTTGCGGTCGCGTGCTGTTTAATAGCACTCTTCCAGAGGACTATCCGTTTGTAAACCAGCAGGTTCCAAAGGGTGTTCTTTCTAAGATTGTTGACGACATTGCTACGCGCTATTCCACCGCTCAGGTTGCCGCAAGCCTTGATGCTTTGAAGGATCTTGGCTTTACGCGCGCACCTTGGTCGGGCGTTACAATGGCATTCTCCGACATTGTGCTTCCTCCAAATCGCGAGCAAATTGCGCAAGATTACGAGGATCAGGCTGCAAAGATCAACTCCCAGTACGATATGGGTCTTCTTACAGACGAAGAGCGTCGTCAAGAGTTGATTAACTTGTGGACAGAGTGCACCGATAAGGTTGCAGACGCAATGCGCGAGAACTTCCATGACGACAACAACGTGAACATTATGGTTCAGTCTGGCGCACGTGGTAACTGGATGCAGATTCGTCAGATTGCTGGTATGCGAGGCTTGGTGGCAAATCCTAAGGGTGAGATTATTCCTCGTCCTGTTAAGTCAAACTACCGCGATGGCCTTTCCGTGTTGGAGTACTTCATCTCTCAGCACGGCGCTCGTAAGGGCTTGGCAGATACCGCACTTCGTACAGCAGAATCTGGCTACTTGACTCGTCGTCTTGTTGACGTTTCTCAGGAAGTTATTGTTCGCGAAGAAGATTGCGGCACAAAGCGTGGCCTTGTTATGAAGATTGCAGACCGCGACGAAAATGGCAATTTGACGCTTGTTAAGGCTGCTGATGGTGGCCCATACTCGCGCTTGCTTGCTGCAGACGTGCTCGATCCTGCAGACGGCACAACAGTTTTGGCAAAGTGTGGAGACGCGCTTTCTATGGACGTTTTGCGCGATTTGGTTGCGCACGGCGTTGAAGAAGTTAAGGCTCGCTCCGTGCTTACTTGCGAATCTAAGCGTGGTGTTTGCGCAAAGTGCTACGGCTGGTCTTTGGCTACAAGCCGACTCGTGGATGTTGGCGAGGCTGTTGGTATTGTTGCAGCACAGTCCATTGGTGAGCCTGGTACGCAGCTTACGCTTCGTTCCTTCCACTCTGGTGGCGTTGCTTCTGCAAGCGATATTACGCAGGGTCTTCCTCGTGTTACCGAGCTTTTTGAGGCTCGTACTCCTAAGGGCGAGGCTCCAATCGCAGAGTTCCCAGGCGTTGTGAAGGTAGAAGATACGGATCACGGCCGTCAAGTCACTTTGACTCCAGACGATACAACCGTTGAGCCAATCGTTTACCCAGTAACTCGCCGCGCTCCAATGCTTGTTAAGGATGGCGACCACGTTGAGGTTGGCACGCAGCTTATTGAGGGTTCTGTGGATCCTAAGAAGATTTTGCGAATCCTTGGTCCGCGTGCAGCTCAGGTGAATATTGTGGAAGAAGTTCACAACGTTTACCGTTCTCAGGGCGTTGATATTCACGACAAGCATATTGAGGTTATTGTTCACCAGATGCTTCGCCGTATTACGGTGATTGATTCTGGAGACACTGAGCTTCTTCCAGGTGAGCTTGTGGATCAGGCAAAGTTCCGCGAGGCAAATCTTGCTGCTGTTAAGAATGGCGGTAAGCCTGCTGCTGGTCGACCAGAGCTTATGGGTATTACCAAGGCTTCTTTGGCTACGGATTCTTGGCTTTCTGCTGCATCCTTCCAGGAGACTACACGCGTGCTTACTGAGGCTGCTTTGAGCCAGAAGGAAGATGATCTTAAGGGTCTAAAGGAGAACGTGATTATTGGTAAGCTCATTCCAGCTGGTACTGGTTTGGCGCGTTATCGTAATGCGGATGTCTTTGCAGATCCTGAGGTGCGTGATGCTGTTTATCCAAACCTTGGTTTGGGTGGAGCAAATGGCACTCCGTCAAACTTTGGAGAGAGCAACATGGGAGATGTTGATTTCTCGAACATTGATTTTGGCGACATGCAGCTTGGGGATGAGTTTAATCCAGATGACTTCCTTGATGATCAGGGTGGTCAGGGTGATTATGACGATGACCTTAACTAATCAGGCTAGGTATAACTGGCGATTTTAGGCTATCTATATTATTTATGGGTGATTTGCTTAAATCTCTAGGTTTGATTTTGCTAGTCTGAATTGAATTAGCCGTTGCAAGTTGTTTTACACATCTTGCAGCGGCTTTTGTTTTTTGCGTTTGCGTGTTTTGTATTGAATCTGGTGTAAAGTGCGGTCACTTCGTTCGCGCGGTCTAAGCGCGCTCACGTCTTCGCCGCACGTAAAGTCCACTGGACTTTACGTTTGAGCGGCTCAGCGCTCTATTCCTCGCGGCTATTAGTAGCCGCTCGGCTGATTTGGCACATAAAGTCCACTGGACTTTATGCTTGAGCCAAATCACGCTTTGAAGGAGCTTGAAATGCGTTATGCAATTTCAAGCTCAGTCAAAGCGCCTCTCGCGCTACGCTTTAAGCTCGAAGTAGTAGATTCGCCTGTGTTTGTTTATTTTTGCCCGTGTTTGTAGTCGTATGTGCTTTCAACGCAAGCGAAGACGTGAGCGAATTACAAGAACTCAGTCATTACTATTGGAATGTATTCCAGCATTCCGTTATGTTGGTAGTCTTTTGTATAAATCAGAATTTCCCGTGCGATTCGCGAAGAAAACTTGCGCGCGAAAGTATCAAGCGAAGCATGCGTTTTATAACCTGAGCTTTTTACTTCAATCGGCACAATCTTGTTCTTATCAGCAATCAAGAAATCTACTTCATAGCTGCGATTGTTGTGATTATTTCGATTATCGTGATTGTCAATCTCAACATTAGTATCGTCCGCGATTAAGCGCGCGTCGCCGTCCATAAAAGTGTGATAATACAATTCGTGTCCATGAGTGCTCAAAGTTTGAGCAACAATATTTTCGTATACATAACCTAGATTTGCTTGCAACTTATCGTTTAACAATCGCATATAAATGTCGTTGCTTGTAAAAGACTTGTCTTTAAATGCTAACGTAACAAACAAACCAGTATCTGCAAGAAAGAGTTTGAACTTAGATAAATCTTTGTGTTGAGCCATTCCAGAATTAGGATTGTTAGTATGGTGGGAGATTAGCACAGTTCCAGAATCTTCTAGTTGAGCTAGTTGTTCAAGAACAGTATTTGCTCTGTTGCCAGCAAGAACGCTCGAAACATGGTAACGGGAAGTGTTAGACATGAGCTGAGCTGGTATAGAATCAAAAATTGCAGATATTTTACCAGTAGGGTCTATTTTTATAAAATCATCTTCGTAAAGTGAAAGAATATCGCGTTTTACTCTATCTACAGCACTAAAATCGTTGGTTTCAATATAGCTTTCAACAGCTTGTGGCATTCCTCCAACGAGCATATAAAGTCTAAAATCTCTTAGCATTTTTCTGCATGCTGCTTGACCGATTGGTTTTTTAGAATCGTAGAGTTTTTTTAGAAGCGGAATGGTTGTATTGTCGCCAAGCGCCCACTTAAATTCCTCATAATCCATAGGATGCATTTTTAGTTTGCGTTCTTCGCTTGGAATAAGAATATTTTTAACGTTTTTGTGGATTGAAATTAGTGAGCCCGTTTCTATGTAGTCGTATCTTCCGTCGTTGACTAGGACTTTAATTGCTTGGCGCGCTTTTGGGCAGAGTTGAACTTCATCAAAAATAATGCACGACTTGCGTTCTTTGAGGCTTGTTTTATATATAAGCTGGAGTTGCAAGAAGATGTAGTTTAAATCTGAAAGGTCTTCAAATAGTTGTTTTACTTCTGGAGATGCAGTGTAAAAATCCACTAATATGTAGCTTTCATACTCATTTTGCGCAAACTCTTTTACAATAGTGGATTTTCCTACGCGTCGTGGTCCTTCTATGAGTAGTGCTGTTTTTCCGTTGGAAGAGTTTTTCCAATTGAGCATGTGCGAATAGATTTTGCGTGGAAATTTGCGCTCAGTGTATGTTGTGCTAGATGCTGATTGATTAAGGTTATAAATCATTGTAATTCCGCCATTCTTTGCAAAATCGATTATTTTATTTTAGCAAATTTTTGCAGAATCGACAATTTTATTTTGATGATTTATTGCAGAATCGACATTTTGCTATAAAATGCAATTTGACTTGATTTGCTTGTCTTTGTTTACTTTATCTTGTTTGCGTTTATTTTTGCCCGTGTTTGTAGTCGTATGTGCTTAAAAAGGGAACAAACGCGCGAACGATTACCTGCCTAAGCGATAACGACACGGTTTATTCGACACGCCGAGGTGCGAATTTAGCAAAAATTCGGAAAGAATTTTTAACAATTTTAATCACTTCTTAAGCTGAGAAAACACTGATATTTCAACAATACCGGGGGGGGGGGTATTAAAAGCTTATTTTAGTAGGCTTTTGCTAGGTGATTTTTAGGTGATTTTCATACCGTAAAATGCTAGTCTATTTTAGTCAATGAAGGTTTGGCACACGGCTTTAGTGTGCCTAGAAGCCCGGTGAGAGGAATCTGTAATTCGCAGTATTTATGCGATTTTGCGGAAAAGTCTAATCACATGGGCGACTCTTTCTAAACACGAAATTCTCATAACGAGATGTCACTCTAAAGAAGAGAGGAAACATGCGTTTAAATACGAATTCGCTGAAGCGCACCGTTGCTGTTTTGGCTGCGGTTTGCACGCTTGGAACATGCTGTATTGCTGGCTCTGTTGCATTTGCAAACCCTGGTGCTGCTAATGCTGGTGTTAATACAGCTACTATTGATACTACAAAGAAAAGTACTACATCCATTACTATTCATAAATATGAAAATAATCCTGCTGGTACTCAACGTGCTAATGGTGAGGAAGTAAAAGATCTTTCTAATAGAAAGCCAGTTAAGGGTGTTAAGTTTACTCTGTGGCGATTAAAGAAGGGTGCTGATGAAATTGATCTTTCTACGTCTGAAGGATGGAAGAAGATCAAAGACTTAGAAAATCTAGTCGCAACAGCTGAGAACAACAAGAAGACCGCTCATGATTTTATAGCTGGCACTAATCCAGAGTTTAATAAGTATACCGATGCTGGTGAAGGTGTTGATAAGGCTAGTGGAAAGTCGTGCACAACAGGTGAAGATGGCTCCTGCAAGTTTGAACAACTCGCGATGGGCTTGTACTACGTTGAGGAAACGGATGTTTCTGGCGCGCAATTAAAAGATGGACAGACATGGAAGCCAGTTTCCATCACAAAGGGTGTAGACCCGTTCTTTGTTACAACTCCACTCGCTAATGAAACTACGAAGAAGTGGATTTACGATGTGAACGTCTATCCAAAGAATGATACAAGCACTGATCTTCCAAAGAAGACTCCTGCTAATGCTCCAAGCTCGCTCGACATAAAGAGCAATAATGCTACAACAATGTCTTGGGATATTACTATTCCTTTGAACCTTATTGCTCCTGCTACAAAATTCACTACTATTAAGTTCACTGATCCTTTAATGAAAGATTTAGTGTTTGATGCTGCTAGCGGCATAAGCGATGTTAAGATTTCAAAGTTTAATAAGACTAGCGGTGCTGTTGTTGCTGGTAACGATGGTTCGCAGGCTTTAACTAAAGATACAGATTACACTGTTACTACAGATAATACCAAGACATATACAGTTGGCAGTAAGACAGAAAAATTCACATTAGTTACTGTTGCTTTAAATAATACTGGTTTAGGTAAAGCTGATACATTGTATAAGAATCTTGGCGACGGTAATGTTTTGAAGCTTACTGCCAAGATTACTGCTAAGGTTAAGCAAGGCGCTACAAAAGTTGTTAACGTTATTAATACTGAGGTTAATAATACTGTAACGGGTCAAAAAGATGATCCAAAGCCATGCGTTCCAACTACAAGTAAGCCGTGCGATAATCCTGGTCAGTCTGTAACTAACTTTGCAACACTAAAGGTTACTAAGGTCAATGAACAGACAGGTCAAGATAAGAAGACACTTAAGGGTGCTGAGTTCGAAGTTTACGCAATGAAAGATAATGCTACATCAACAACCAATGCTGATGTAACTGGCAATGATAAAGGCAACAAGAAGGTCGAAGGCGTTACCCTTACTACTGGCGACAATGGTGAAGCTTCTGTAGAACTGTTTATTGGCAATGGTGATACTACATCTAAGAAGTATTGCATTGTGGAAACCAAAGCTCCTGCTGGTTATCAGTCTTCAGACACGCCAACTTGCTATGACTTAACTGTTGAGGGTCAGGCTGATGCTGCAACTAAGAACAGTAAAGAAGTAGTCAACAAGCTTTCAACAGCCTTGGACAAGATTGTTGGCGCACTGCCAATGACTGGTGCGCGCGGCTTAGTGTTGCTCACTGCATTCGGCATTGTTGGCTTGGGCGGCACGTTGTTCTACATCATCACTCGTCGTCGCAAGGAACAAGAAGAAGCGTAAGGCTTACTTGGTTTTGTGATTATTTTGTGATTTAAGCTGTATGCGAGTGTTTGCGTATTCAAGTGAGTGAATTGCGCGTATTCGCGAATACTCGCATCGGCTTACAAAACCGAAAATCAAGTCGCAAATAAAATCGCAAATAAAATCACAAGTCCAGTTTCAAGTCCAATCGCAAAGCAACAAATGCTTAGGTTTTTATTCTTAAATCGAAACGTTGCGGTTAAGCATAAGAAGCGCGATAAGCGAAAGTGGAGATTTTCTAAATCTTCTATCGTTCCAGCGCTTCTATTAACCGCATCGTTCGCCTCACTGTTATACCCACATGCAGCAATGTGGTTAAGCCAGTATCACATGTCGGAAGTAGCCGCAGAATACGCTAAGCTAATCACGCATGCTATTCCAGCTCCGCATGAGCAGCTGGCTCGCGCGCGCGAATACAATCGCAAGCTATCCGTAGGCGCAATATATGAGGCGAACACGAATATTCCAACATCCCATGGCGAAACATCTGACGTTAGTCAAAACTATTGGGATCAGTTGAAAGCGAATGACGATGGTCTTATGGCTCGCCTTCGCATTAAGAAAATTGACCTAGATTTGCCCGTGTATCACGGTACGCAGGACGATACTCTGCTTAAGGGACTGGGACATTTGCGCGGAACTTCTCTACCAGTTGGAGGATTAGGGACTCGTTCCGTGATTACTGGCCACCGCGGTTTGGCTAGTGCGGAAATGTTCACGAGATTGGATGAGATAGATAAGGGCGATTCTTTTACGATCGAGGTTTTTGACGAGATTCTCACTTACAAGGTGATAGAAAAAATTGTTGTAAACCCAGACGAAACAAAGAAAATTGCTGCAGTGCCAGGCAAGGATCTTGTGACTCTGATTACTTGCACACCGCTTGGAATCAACACACAGAGAATCTTGGTGACGGGAGAGCGAGTAATACCGACTCCTGCTGCGGACAAGTCTTTGCTTGGTAAAAAGCCAGATGTTCCGAGATTCCCGTGGTGGCTTGTTGGGAGCATTGCAAGCTTGAGTGTGGTTGGAGGCTACATTTACTGGGCTGGTCTGCCGATTGTTAAGAAGAAAAAGAAGAAAAACGATAAGCAGAACGGCGATGATCGAAATAATGGTGATGACCATAGTGATGCCAATGGTGATGACCAGACTAACGATACTCTTTGGCTTGGCATTTATGGCGACCAAAACAAGCAGATGTATAGGGATTCCGAAGAAGCGAGAAGGATTAGTCAGGAATCCTTTGAGTCGATTATTGATGGTTTTGCGCAGGGCAAGCGTCCGAAGGCTTCAAAGCTTAAAAAACTGAAAAGTTAATAGGTTAAATAAGTTGATGCGTTTAATACATCAAAATTTAAATACCTCAAAATTTAAGATTTTAAAACTTAATACATTGATTGGCATGTGGAAATTAGCACACGAGAGTTTAGGTGGACAAATGAGAAGTATTTGGACGGGTTTGCTAAGCGTTATCGTCTGGATAGGACGTTTAGCTCAGCATGCGACTAAGGCTGCTCTTATTTTCCTGATTTCGGTGGCTATGTGGCTGCCGATGTGCCTAACTGCAAACACCGCTGTAGCTGCTGACAGTGGCACTGCTGCGAATGCAGCTATCTCTGGTAATTCTGGTAAAAAGCATGAGTCCAATAAGTCTGGCGATAAGCCTAAATCTGCTGCTAAGCCTAATGCCGATGTAGATGCAGATAATGCCGATATTTCTGCGCCATCGCAACCTCCAGTTTTTGTCGATGGACAAAACAATGCGTTTGCAAAGCTGAAAAATGGTGTAAGCGTAAATAATAATCTTGCTAACAACGCCGCTAAGGGTGATGCGTCTGATAAAGGACTTATTGACAGTGCTATGATGAGCGCTGCCAAAGGTATGGCTAAGCAGGGTGCATCTTATACTTCTTTTGGCATGGATCGCTCCAATGAAATATTCAATAATACAGAACGATCTTCAAATGGAGACAAAATGGGTTACGATCGCAGCAGGATGGAGTTTCGTCCCGGCTGTAATCGTAATTATGCTCGTTCTGAATGCATTACAGATGATGGTGATGAAACAGGTCATCGCGCGTCAAAAGGTGCTGATATGGAACGTGGAGATAATCCTTGGCGCGAAGATAGTGGCTATGATCAACCTCAGGGTATTTATACGAATAATGACCCAAACTTTACTCCATATCCGCGTGGAACATACCTGCAAAAACGTATACGTAACTTAGCTTATTTGAAAAATAAAAATGGTGTTGATTCTTTAAATCGTATTCAGCTTGACGATGTTCACGATTACATTTTTATGAAACGTACTCCTAAACGTGATGGTAATGGATATATTTGGGATGTACTTGTAAACATGGGTGCGCGCATTCATGGTGCTGCTAAAGCTTTGACCTATTTTGTTGTTCCTAAAGATCAGAGTCTCGACACAAGTAATGGTCAGTATGACCAGTATGTAGAGCGCTTGCATTTTGATGCAAAGAATCGCGGTTGCGCAAAAGATTGGGTTAATCCAAACGGTTTTTGTATTGATGAGGGCACTAGAAAAGAGCCACTTAACGATGGCGAGACCCTTGATAAAGCGTGGTATCGCATTGGTAATTCAAATGCTATAGACAATGTTGGTGTTTTTGAAGGTGGAACTCAAAGGGATAGAGATGATAGCAATCGTAAACTTGGATTATGTGATTCTTACGGCTTTGACTGCTATCATTCTGGTAACTATGGTTTCCCAAGTGAAGGTGAACATAAAGCTGGTACTCGTCTTCCTCCAGATGGTACTCAAAAATTTAATGACACTTATATAAAATTGATAGATAACCTCTTTTCTGAGCTTCGAGGAACTGATAAAGAGCCACGAGCAAAGATTTTTGCATTACGTAATCAATTTGATGAGAGCAAATCACCTTATAGCTACCATATTCACTATACAACATCGAATAATGGTAAATATGGAAAACTGAGTACTTCCTACTATGGTGCAGGAAGCTATTATGGAGATACTTGGCATGGTCCTCTTTCAAGATACGGTTTAGGCGATCCATATAGTAGGAATCCTAAATACTCTTTGTCAAATTATCGTATTGGATCAGGCCATACAACTTACGAATACACTACTTTGTATCAGCAATGGTATGGAATACCTAATCTTGTAGATATAAATGTGCCGCATTACTCCTTCCTTCGTGGTACACATTTAGGTCCTTTTACTAGCAATAATGGTCAATTATTGGCTCATACTAAGAATATTGATGTTACGAGTTTGTTATTCCAACCTACAAGACAAGAAGTGTGTGATAAAGATACTGAAGCACAATGTGGTAATAATACAGTTTGGGCTAAAGGCCAGCTTTCATTATTGCCAAAGTATAATGCGTCAGAAAACAAGTATGCTCGTGGAAACAGATGGTGGCGAAAACCATTAGATCCTAAAACTAACATTAATACAAAAGATTCAAAGTTTGGCATACACGATTTGACTGTTCAATATTGGAATGACAAGCTTCAAATGGGTTCTGCTAAAAAAGTAAAGTACGATATTATTGGTCAAGCGGATGTGTTTAGACCACTGCAGACTCAAGAGTGGCAAGATAATCCAAAATATAGGTCTTCTAAAGATAGTTTAGGAAAAGCTGCAGATTATGTGAATTATCTTGATAACAAGGGTAAAATATATGAATTTGCTCACGCATTGAATCCGCGTTTATATATGCCAGATTCGCATAGTAGTAATAATCTTGAAAACTATAGTAAATATTCAGATTCAGATGACTCTGTTTACTACGGTTCTATTAAGGATGGTAAAATTCCTGGTGATGCTCATGGTTTAGAGTATCCGCTTAACGATAGTTATTTGTATAGCCAAGATTCTGGTGCAAACGCGGCGATTAAAGATCGCGCCATTTATAGTGTTGAATGGACAAATGCAGATGGTTCGCTTAAGAAATCTAACACTCTGAAAGATGCGGAAACGAAGGTTGCTGTAAGAGTTCCAGTTGTAAACGTAGTAGATCCTTGTAAGGGCGATGATGACAAAGCTGCTGATAAAGCTGCAGATAAGTCTGCACAAGCGGATGCAGCTGCGAAAAATAAAGATAGTCAAGAGTGTAAGCTTAGTCCGCTAAATTATACAAAGCGTTATATTTGGAAACTTTATGATGCGCCTAGTGGTAAAACAGTTGACCAAAAGTTAACTGGCGACGAAAAAGCAAAATATGCGAAACTTGCAAAAGACTACTTCTCAAATCCTGTAAAGGAAGAATACGCAACCCCAACTAATCCTAATGATGAAAATCGTATTATGCTTCAATTTGGTGAACAGCCAGAAGTAAAGCCAGTGTATGTTGCTGCAAAGTACGCAAAAATAACGTATTGGGATGAGTCTACTGGCGTATTACCACTTGTGTTTACGCATGTTGATGATGAGAAGCCGACTATAGACGTAAAAGTTAGCATCAATGGTGGAGAGCCTAGATCTGTGCCTGAAAATGGTATGAAAATATCGGTTGGCAGCAGAATTAGATTCCTAGTAACTGGTCACGATGATAAACACGTGTACATGGGAACCAAGGAAAAGGTAAAAGATAACAACAATAAAACAGATATACAGTCAACAAGTGAACAATTTAAAGCAACTGCTTTTAATAAATATGATCAATCTAAGCCTGTAGGCGTTGATAGTGCTACAGATCAATCAGGTTATGTAACTACAAGTGAAACAAATGGTCCTGAACTTAAATCTAATGATTCTGGTGTTAAAGAGTTTACGTTCCACGCTTGGGATGATGCTGGAAATAAGGTTCAAAAAAAGATTAAGCTTATTATAACTGGCGATGAGTTTACTGCTCCTAATGTTCGTTGGCAAAAACAGCCAAATGGTAGATACGTTGGTAAAGTTAATCTTTTAACAAAATCTAAGCAAGTTGCAGTATTAGCTGTTCGCATATGGAAAAGAGGTGAGCCAAAGCAGAAGCCTGTAGGAGAAACTGATACATTCAGAATATTTAGTGATTGTCCTAATAAATCATGCCACGGTATTATGTTAACTCGTCAAGCAGGTGAAGATTGGCAACAGCTTAACGATGATAAACCTGATCATTCGTACTTTACTAACTTTATGCCTTATGAGAAGGATATAACATTTGATCCAAAAACTGGTGAAATAACTATCCCAGAGCATTTGGCAGAGATTGGTTCAAGAATTTATGCGGGTGTTGGCAATAATGCTTCTCAGCTTCAAACAACTTTGAATGCATCTTCTGACCCATTGCCATTAGATATGACTTGGCCAGATGATGGCATGGTTCAGGTGAACCCGTATGAGCTGAATCCTTCCGAAAAACAAGGTTTGATAGATAGAATTAAGCAAAAGAATCCGCGTTTGTTCCAATACCGAAAAGATGAAATTGGTTGGTCGAAAGATGAAACTAAAACTCTTGGCGGCACAAGCGATAAATATTCTTGTAAAGGCAACACAAAGCAGTATAAAATCTGCCTTTCTGTAACTCCTGACACTAAAAATACATCTCAAGGTAAGTCAGGTTCAGAAAAGACTTTTAAAGTAGTAAAAGCAACTGGTACAGGCAATGACACTAAAGATGATCAAAATCAGGAAACTGTACTTGATCCAAAGCAGAAGAAAATCACGCGATTTGTTAATATTCGTGCAGATTATGATTGGTCATACGGCAGTGGAAAAATAAACGGTCGTAACACAGACGATGGCTTTAAGTGGTACGGTCGTGATGAAAATAGCTCACAGTATTTGGTGTACAGATTCAACATCAACCAAGGTGATAATAAAAACTTCAACACTAATGAGGCTTTGAGCTTATTCCAAGGCACAAAGAAAAGCCGATGGCTTAGAAACCAAATACAGCCATCACTATACCCATTGAACACTAATGCTGCTGATTCTACTAATAAGACAACCATAGAAAAGCTGTGGGGTGGATACAACAGCATGCCTAATCGTGGTGATGGAATTGGCTACGCTCGTAAAGTAAATAATGCGCGCGGAGAATGGGCTAATATCGTTGATTTAGTTAATTACAGTAATCTTGGCGGCGGTCAGACTATATTCACCAATAACATTACTGATAAAGATAATTTTGTTCAGCCTCAAGGTTACGTTATGCCAGGTGGCGAAGATTATAATCAGCAAGCTTCTGGAGCTAATATTGGTGCTGCTATTCTAAAGAAAAGTGGTAATAAATACCCTTTGCATGCGCAGCTATATATTTTCAACGGTAATCCGTGGAGAGAATTAGAGGCCAGAGACGAGGGTGACAAAGATCACACGCCAAATGTAATTAACGTGTGGTTCGTGCCAGTAGACAAGAACAAGCCGTGGATTTCAGTAAAAGATGCTAACGATCCTAGTAAGAAGCTTCTTGGCGAGTGTAATCCTACTAAAACAAATGCTAATTCTTGCGGAACTGTTACGACTATTGATATGAACAAGACTGATATTACAAAGCAGTCGGGATTATTCAACGTAGTAGATTTGCTTGCACTGGATGATGATTTCAATGTTGCAGATAAGACTACGCATGTAAGCAAAGCTTTGAAGGATACTCTGAGCATAGACATTGAAGCAGAAGGTGCAACAGATCCGAAAACTAAAAAAGCTCCTCGCGTAAGGTTTGTAACAGGAGGCAATACAAATAAGGAACTGTTGCGCGGATTTATAGAAAAATGGCGTGGAAACGATTCTAAAAATTCTCCAACCTTCAAGATGATTGCGCAAGTAACTGACGACTCTGTAAACAAGAGTGACGAAGCAGTAGTAGGCAAATTCAAGTTCAATTGGACTGTAGCTAAAGCTCCAGTTGTGCGAGCATACGATGGTAATCACTATAATGATTTGTCTGGTTCTGGCGTGTGGCTTCATGATTGGGAAGGAGCCTCTGCTCCTAATTACAGCAATAAGGTGTCTGTGATTTCTGGAAATAATGCAACTCGACTCGTAGTGTATTTTGCTCGCGCAAAGAAAGCTGCAGCAAAAACTGGTAATACAGTATCGCTAAGGAATGCTGGTGCTAATGCAATATACAGTAGAAGTGCAGATGCTACTACAGGTATAAATGATGATAGTGATATTAGTGAATCATTGGCATTATGTAGAGCTAAAACAGGTGATAGGTGGAGTTTGTGTGATGGCTACACGTTCCCAGAAGGGCTAAGTACAAATGATCTAAATCAGACAGCATTTGGTGGCGATAAAACTGCAATATTGTTCCCATCAGGTTTCCTTGCCCCTGGAAGCGTAGTGCGTGCAAGGAATCGCACTGGATCTTACGGACCTTGGTCAGATATGCCTGGCGTTAAATCCGAAAATTTGGATGAGTTAGCAAATGATGCTAATGAAACTACTTCTGTTAATAATGATTTGAAGAAGCTTTCAGGTAGTGAAAATGTAAGTCAGGCTCAAAACGGAGCAAATAGTGCAAAAGAAGAAGACATGCGAGGTGTTCAATCAGTTGACTCTTTGTCTTCTAAGAGAAGTTCTGTATGCCGTCCTGAAAGTAAGGCTCCAAAGGTGTGGAGTGAACCGTCTGACTGTGTATTCTTCCCAGTCGTAGTCAATAAGAAAGTAGTACAAGTGCATCCACTGCTTCTGAATGATTCCGAAAAGCGTGCTGTGAATCATGTATTGCGCAACGGAAATGCAGGAGGCAAATGGCTAGACTCGGGTGATAACGATTCGCTCGATAATGCTACTAATACAAGAAGTGGTGTTAGTGTAGACAATAGTAACGCTAGCTTAGATGATGATGACGATACTCTTGCCGCCAATGAGTCGAAAGTTACGTGGAAACGTGGGAACTATATTGCTCCTCAAAAACAGGATGATGGACGCAATAATTACTCTAATGTAGGTAGCGAGCAGGACTCGTTTATACTTACGCGCGGATGGCGTAGGAGAACTGTAACGCTAGAGCCTAGGCGCAATATTGTAACAAGATTTGCTAAGCTGCGAAGTGATAGTAATTCTGCCGCTGACTACACGATTACTTGGGATAAGAAGAAGCCATATATTGGTGAGCGTTCTAGCGACCCTGGCTTTGAACTGGTTGGCGCGCCTGGTCATCAATCGCTTGTGTACCGTTATAACGCGAGTACGAAAGACAAGCAAATCAACTTAAGCCAATTGCAGGATGCTCTCACTCTTAAGCCGAATATTCCAAATGGCATGAGTGAAGATGAGTTTAAGAAGATTCAACCATCTTTGCGCGTTGTAAGTGGTACAGATAAGAAAAATGGTGAAGATAGGAAGGAAGTTACAGTACAGCTCGCTGATGGCAAAACTAGAGTAGATAAATTCGGCAATGGCTCTGGTTTCTTCACGCTGAATGATGAGTATATCAATATACCTGATTTAGTATTAGGTAATGGAAACTATTGTGGCGGATTAAATGTTTCTAACACTAATGGCATGAATTACAGTACATTGGGTAATAATTATTCGAATATGAGTCCTCAAGATATTACTGTGAGCAAATGGTGTGAGGGCGGTGATACTGCAAATCCAAATTGTAAGAGTGTCAATTCTGAATCATTTAAACTTGCAAAAGTTTTAGGCGGACATAAGAACATAGAAACTGCAGATGACATAAAAGGAACATCTAAAAAGGCTATTGCTCCAGTTTATGCTTTGTCGCTTTCTAACGGTTGGGCAATGAATAGCTTAAAGAACACGTATGGCTATAATGCACAAACTCATTTTAAGAATGTTGCCTCTGCACCTACACTTCTTCCAGTATACGTAGTGCCGGTTGATGTAATAAAGCCTAAAGCTGAATCTATAGGTTCGCTTCAGAAATCGACTATGAGTAAGCCTTACGAGGTTAGTGCTAATGACATTAAGTTCACTTTCACAGGTAATCCAGACACTAACGGTAAAGTGGGCGGCAAAGAGCTGTTAGTAAACGCTAGCGATGATTTTGATTCTCGAGACGTAGTTGAGAAGAATCTTCAAGTATGCGTGCGTTGGATGAACAATAACAAGCCTCAAGATAAAGATTGCACGCCTATTTTGAAGCGCGATAATAGCGGAAACGCAAGTGTAGATTCTGACAAATTGCAGCAGATGCTTGTCACTCATGGCAATACGGCTGTTTACGCCGTATACGCGCAGACAAAAGATAAGTCAGATAATAAGAGCGTTGGCTATGATGAGAGTAAAGAAACAGCTCCGATCATAGGTTACATAAAGATTACTGGCATCAACGTGTCGCCGATTCCGCTGCCGTTTACTGGTGGAAACGCTGCTATTACGTATACCTTCCTGTTCGGCATATTAATGGCACTCTTCATCGCGTCGGGCGCATTCGGTAGGCGCGGATGGTTGGCGTCTGTGCTTAGCGGAAACGGATTTAGTGGCGAGTTAACGTACAGCAAGCATTGCAACGTTTCGGCAGAACCGTTGCGCTGCAGGAGATTGTTTGGCCTTATCTACAAAAATCGCCATTAAATTTTGCACGTTTTGCTATTCCTAGATCGGAGTCAAGTATAGTAAATCTTATTTATGTAAAACATTGAAGAACATAGATGAGAGTTAAAAATTATTTGAAAGCGAGATAAGAATGAGCGAAACACTAGTCTTGGCGCGCAAAGATTACGTTACAAGAACCATGATTCGAATTATTGCAATAGTTTCGTCCATTTACGGAATGGCAATGTCTTGGGATTCAATGGCACTAACGTATTTTACGAATCTTTCTAACTTGATGATTTGTGTTGCGCTGCTTGGCTCGCTGATTTTAGACACGCGAAGTGCGCTTAAATCTAAAAACGATGAACAGAGTGAGCGCGCTGGAGCCTGGGTGGATGCAAAGTCAAACGCATGGTACATTTTTAAATTTATGATGACGATTTCAATCGCCGTCACTTTTACGCTGTACCTGTGCTTTTTGGCTCCTACAAATAAGCTCGGATTTGTTGGCGCGTACATGAACAATGGGTGCTCAAGCTTATGCGTGCATTTTATAACGCCGCTGCTTGCGATTTTTGACTTTGTTCTTTTTGATTACAAGTACAAGTCCAGCCGCGCGCACGTTTATTTTGCTACGATTCCGCCGCTCACTTACGTTGCGTACGCTGTGTGTTTAAGCGAGTTTGCTGGCGTGCGATGGGGAGAGCATGCTATGGCAGCGCCGTACAATTTTTTGAATTACAAGGCTCCTGCAGGATGGTTTGGTTTTGCGCCAAACACGTTTAATTCCACAACGCTTGGAGTGGGTGTTGTTTATTTGCTTGCCATTTTTACGCTGATTTTTATTGGCATTGGAATAGCATTTCTTGCGATTAAAAACGCTCGCGCTACGCGACTTTTTAGTCAACAATAGTTAGCGCAGCTAATCTGCGCTATCGCTATTTCCGCCTTTTGTTGCTAATTTTGCCGTTTAGAGCTACAAAAAGCGGAAGAATAGCTCGCGCCAGTTGATAGAATTGTGTTTATGTGTACGGAAGATTCTGCGCTAGATGCTGTTCAATCGTTGCTTGATGGCAGTCTTAAAAACACCAGCGAACGTCACACCAATGTTTTGTTGGTGTTTGGCGCTCCAAATTCTGGAAAGTCAAGTTTCGCTCTAAACGCTCTTCTATGCGGTTTGCGAGCTAATTGGAAGAATACGCAGGACTCTAAATACGAGAAAGCCGTACAGCTTTTACTCAAACATGCGATTCGCACTGATTTTGCTATCGCCGCAGCCCAGAATCGTGCAACTGCCGCACGCATGTCTAACTACGTAATAAGCAATCTTGGTGTTTCATACCAGTCTCGTCCAGTTGGCACTCTTTCCGCTTTTGCATTCAGCCTGATTTCCGCACGAAATAAGCTTTTTGGAATACCCTCTCCTAAATTGCTTAACGGCGCTGAACAAGATGCGATTCTTCGCGAAATAGTGCGAATGCATGTTAATCATGTTTTGCAAGGCGATAGCGGTGATTGCAAAATCTGCTCGCTTTTTAACGATTATTTTTCTGGAGAGTATTCTAAATCTTTGCAAGATGGTGATTATAAATCACATGATTCTTGGATTTACGTAATATCGCAGTTGCAAAACAGTGATAATCTTATGGATTCGTTCGACTCTACAGATTATCGGAATGCACATAATGCGCATAATGCTTATAATGCGCATAATGCTTATGATGCTCAAAATACTCAGGATTTGCCAATAAATAGTGCTTTCATTCATCAACTTCGCGATATGCTCGCTCGACTAGACGAAATGGGAATTGTAAGCGAATCTGCAGAGTTGCAAATATTAAATAGCCTTAATTTTCAGTCGCATTTACAATCTGGCTCTAGTTCCGATTTGCTTGCAACTTTGCAGGCGGATTTGCAATCTTCTAGCATTGCTAATCGTTTGCGTGTGCAATGGAATTTGGCTTTTGCACTTCGTAGTCAGTATGCGGATTGTGTGCGGAAAAAATATCCAAATGCTTTTAGATTAGATTCTTCTAAACTTTTGGCTAACGGTGTTCAAATTTTGAATGAGATTTTTAAGAGTTTATATGATGATAATACAGAAGAATCGTCGGTTGCTTGCGACTATTCAGCTGACTCTTCAAAAGATTTTTCTAAAGAATTATTTGCGCTTAAATGTTCACTTCCACGTCTTTTGGTGGTAGATGATTTTCATGATGTAACACTTGCTGGACTTGCATTTCTTGAGTCTCTATCTAGTTTAGGTGTTCGTATTGTTTTAACGGCAAACCCAGACGAATCTGTGCAATCCTTCCGTGGATCATACCCAGATTATGTGGTTGAAGCTGCTCAGCATGGTGTTATGCAAGCAGCGGTACTTAAATGTGACTACAGGATTGACGGTGTAGCTGAGTCTTACAATGATCCCAATGATCCCAATGATCCCAATGACTATGTAGATTCTTCAAATACTTCAGATTTGCTAAAACAAAATAGTCACTCAATTCCACTGAGTCTTTTTTCATCTAGGGTTTCGCTTTCAATCCCTTCGCTTATGCCAACGCAAACGCCTATCGCCCGAAGGGCTTGGAAGATGGCAAATGTTAAAGGCGCTTTTCCTATAGAAAAAATCGAATCAAATTCGCAAGAAACAGAAAATTCTTCGGTTTCTGGCGACTTGTATCGTACTGCGCGCGAAGAAATGGATTGTGTTATTTGGCAAATAAAACGCGCTCACTTAGATCACAAAATCCCGTGGAAAAATATGGCTGTGATTGCTCACGATAATGCTACTGTTCGTGCTTTCGGCGAGCGACTTCGCAAAGATGGTGTTCCTGTGCGATACTCGTCCGTTACTCGCGCTCTCAGGGAAGAGCCGTTTATAAAAGCACTGTTTGCGCTTATTGAATTGGCGCAATTTAGCCAAAATAGCGTTGATAATTTAGCTAAAGACGTATCTTTAGGAACTCGCACTATTTCTTCGATTGCGCGTTTTGTGAAAAGTCGCATAAAAACCATAATGGATAGTCCTCTGATAGATTCAGATAATTATAATTGTGCTGATTTAAGTGCTGTAGAAGCGCTTATGCGTTCCATTGTCTCTCTTAGTGACATGGTTACATCTAAGGAAAATTCCCCTCTTAGCGTTCTTATAAGACAGTGGGATTTACTGCAAAATCAGCTTTTAAACAAGACTGATTCTAAGAATGATGGTTTGGATGCTAATTTTAACTTCGACAATCGTATTTTTGATTCAAATCCAAACCCTAATTCCACGCGATTTAGTGTTGATTCCTGCTATCTTCTGATAATTAAAGCGCTTATTGATAGTTGTGCTATTGATAAATCAATGGATTGTGATGATTTTAGTGTTGATTCCTGCGATTCTGATTTATTGGATAAGTCACCAGCTGATAAGTCACCAGCTAACCAAACTCAATCTGATCAAACTACAGAAATTTTTTCTGTTTTGCAAAAAATGCGCCCAAACAGTGTTCATCTTCGTACTTTAATGCGCGTTTTTAAAATCACGTCTAAACTATCTAAGATTTTAAAACAAGATTTAGCAAAAATTCAAAATAGTGAAACAAACGAGGCTAGTTACATACTTGGGCAGGCGTGGAATCTTTGTAATTGCGCTAAAAAGTGGCAGATTCAAGCGCTTAAAAACAACGATGAAGGTCGTCTTGCAAACGATAGACTAGATGCTGCTATGCGATTATTTGAGTATGCTAATTCGTTTAATTACATAGATTCGCGTGCGGATTATTACGAGTCGTCGGTTGCTGGCGACTATTCTGCAGCGGCACCAACAATCACACAGTTTATTGATCAAGTTCGTCAAATGGAAATTGAAGCTGATTCTCTTGCCAGCGTTGCTCCTGTTCCTGATTCTGTAACGCTCACAACTCCGTCTGGTTCAGTTGGTTCTCGCTGGGATTATGTGTGGATTCCAGCCGTACAGCAGCGAGTCTGGCCAAATACTGCGGCTCGAAGCACAATGTTTGGGTCAGAAACTCTAGTAAACATGGTGTTAAATAATAGGATTTTCGGCTCAGTAAACCTTAAATCTAATAATTCTAAAAATTCAACATTATTAGATGAATACGCTAATCCTACTGGAATTTGCGTAAACGATAGACAAGCGATTTTTACTGGAGAGCAGCGAAGCTTTTTAATGGCGATCACGCGCGCCAACCGTCATCTATTTATAAGCGCGGTTAATAGTGATGATTGTGTTCCTTCTGATTTTCTCTACTACTATTTGCCAGAAATATATTGGCGTAATGCGGATGGAAGTAGTGAATACACTGATTTCTGTGAAGATTTTGCTGTAATGGATGCGGATCCTAGAGGGCTTGTTGCTTCGGCGCGAACACAAGTAGCGCGTGCAATATATGAATCAGAAAATAGTCACAACTTAGACGAAAATCCTACTATTAAAGATGCTTTAACAGCGTTGAATCTTTTGAAAAATAATGGAGTGGATTCGGCAAATCCAGAAAATTGGGATTTTATTCGTAAAAATTACGGTTCTAAGACCGAAGAGAAATCTATTGAAAACGAATCAAAATCAAACTTAGTCACACTATCTCCATCAATGGTGGATAGTCTTTGGTCATGTCCAGTCTGTTGTCTTTTAGAGCGAAAATTTGCAGGTCCTACACGTGGAGGAACGGCAGCACAATTCGGCACGCTTATTCACGAAACTGCTAGATGGGCAAGTCAAGATGAGCATTTAGATAATGAGTATTTACGCGAAAAATATCCACAATTGGACGCGTTTGCTGCGATTAAAAATGACAAAGTTAGCGAATTGCCAGACTTTGACTTTTCGTTTGAATCTATAAGCGCTTTACAAAAAAAGGCGATTGAAGATGTTGCAAACACTATGATTGAGCATTATTATTCGATTTGCCCAAGTGATTCCAATATTTCAGACGTAAAAGACCGATATCGTTTTATAAAAAATGATTTAAATGTTCGACGAGCGCTTTATACGATTGCTCAATATTTTGTAGGTTCTTTAACTGGATCAAACTACCCGATTATGGCAAAAAAAGATGAAGACGGTGTGGTTACTGATATTTTACCAGCGTTAGAAAAGTCGAAGTCTGCAAAACCTACAATTGCAGACGTCGATTTGGGGAATCTTGAACATGCCTATTGCGAGTGCAATATAAATGCCACTTTTGGATTCGACGATATTTTAAACGCCTATAATCGTGCGTCTAAAACAAAAACGAACTTGGAAGATCTTTATTCAATAATGGGATTCTTAGTAGGCGGATGGCAAAATGGCGCGTCTAGCGATTTGCGAGTGAGGATTCAAGGTCGAATTGACCGCATGGAAATTAGAAAATTAAATGACAATACGGAACAAATTCGCTTAATCGACTATAAAACAGGAAAAGTTCCTAAAACGCAGCAGGTGTTTAACGATTTACAACTTATCTGCTATCAGCTTGGGATTGTGTTTTGTAATGAAAACGTTGAAGACGTTAAACAATTGCTTAAGTTTAAGCATACAAAAATCGCGCGAAGTGCGCTGTTTCACGTTGTATACAAAGATTCTCCTGCGCAAGATAATGGTGTTGCAGAAAACATTTGTCAGCCGTCTTTGTTTGATGCTGATGGCGCGTTGAGCACTAAAGGACTGATAAGTCGATACAGGTATGCAGATGATAATCGTCTTTACGAACTTCCAGATATTGATGCGCAAAATCCTGCGGACGGTGTGAGCCAGAATGCGTGGTCGGATTTTGTAAACCTGCCTATGAGAACAAAATGGTCTCTTATGATGATATCTCGAGTATTCTTTGCTGCTTCTGCTGTTAAGTCAACCAGTTTTGTTGTTGAGCCAAAAGCAGACCATAAAAATCATTGCAGATGTTTAGATGTATGTCCTGGTTGCGCTGGAAAAGTGGACACGGTTTACGAAATGATTGAAGGTAAAAATGAATAATGCAAATGTTACAACCGTAAAATCCACACCTAATAGTGCTCCAAGTTTAGAGCAAAAAAACGTTATAGAAGCGCCGATTAATCAAGACGTGCTAATAGTTGCTGGAGCTGGCAGCGGCAAAACATACACTATGACTCGTCGCGTAATACATTTAATTAAAAGCAAAGTTCCGCCAGAGTCCATATTGGGATTAACCTT
Source organism: Gardnerella sp. c11Ua_71 (assembly GCF_055818025.1). NCBI lineage: Bacteria > Bacillati > Actinomycetota > Actinomycetes > Bifidobacteriales > Bifidobacteriaceae > Gardnerella > Gardnerella sp. c11Ua_71. The sequence goes on from NZ_JARFVR010000003.1 coordinate 109,815, forward strand.
TACAAACAAGGCGGCTGCGGAATTGCTAAGTCGCGTTTCGGCGGAGGTTAGCGCAAGCGGTGCAAATGGCGCAAAGTCATTCTTAAAGCCAGAAGTTATGACGTACGACGCGTTCTTTCAATCAATCGTAAGAAGATACGGGCTTTTGGTTGGCTTTAATCAAAACACAATGCCATTAAGCGATGCTGGCGCGATGGAAATCATAAAAAGTATAATCGGAAAATATTTAGATAATCCACAAAATCACAATAAAAATTTAAACAAATTATATGATTTTGACACGTTATGTTCAGATGTTATGAAACTTTGTGCTGAAATATCATGCTCAATGATAGGTGTAGACGCGCAAGGAAACACTTGTTCCAGTGTGCCTCAAGCAGTACAAAAAATACGAGAGTGGAATAACGAATTTGCAGAACACTTAAAAAATGTCATAGGAAACAAGAAAGTCGAATCGCCATTACCTGCTAAATCACCAGCAATACCAAAATACAAAAAAGTCAAAAAAACTGCTGGAATGAGTGCGGAAGACGTTACAAAAACATCTTCAGAAAAATTTAAACAAGCGTGTAAAAAATACGAAAAATATTGGGATGATTCATGCTTGCAACTCTGCGTGAATCTATACAACTCATGTGTAAAAAGAGACATACTGTTAGATCTTGTTTTGCAATTTGACGCTGAAAAAAAGCGCGTAAACATGGCACAATTTAGCGATTTTACAATCGCAGCCTACTATTTAGTAACACATTTTCCTTCGATTTGTGCGCAATACAGGAATCAATATTCGCAAGTTCTTTTAGACGAATACCAAGATACTTCTACAACGCAAGCAATGCTTATAAATACGCTGTTTCATGCGGAGAATGATGCGGAGAATGGTGGAGATTTTGCGGCGTCAAAGCGTACACACGTTATGGCAGTAGGAGACCCATTCCAAGCAATCTACTCGTTTAGAGGAGCTTCAACTGGAGCTTTCTGCAAATTTGAACAAGACTTTAATATAAACAAACAAAACAAATATTCGCTAACTGTTACACGCAGAAACTCGCTTTTTATACTAAAAGTTGCAAACGCACTAACTGAGCCGATGCGCGGAGAAAATGGCGATAATTCAACGCAAAACGCAAGTCGTAGATTTAGCAGCATTGACGATCGCGAAGTGCAAGTAGAAACCTTAAAGCCAAAAGAGGATGCGCAAAATGGCACGATTGCAGCGCTATTTATGCCATCTCAGGCAGAAGAAATCGACGCAGTAGTGCGATTTGCGCAAAAAATTATAGAAAAGCAGGAAAAGCAGGAAAGTCAAGGATCTCAAGTATCTCAAGTATCGCGCGAACCACAATTGGCAATACTATTTAGAAGTAAAGCAAATATGCCAAAATATGCTGAAAAATTAGAATCAGCAGGTATAAGAACAAGCATAGTAGGATACTCATCGTTAATCGAAAAGCCAGCAGTTAAAGATGTATTAAGCCTCCTAAAAGTAGTGCAAGATCACAGCGACTCAAACTCACTTATGCGACTTCTAGCTACACCGCGTTTTGCGCTATCTGCCGACGATTTGGGGGCATTAGCTGCAATCGCAAATAGCGCAAACACGGAATATCTTTACAACATTTACTCGTCGGCAGGATTATTAGAAGCAGATCTTCCTAAAAGTCAGTGGGATTCTGCCGTTCGCAATCTTAGAAACAAGGCGAATAGTGGGGAAATATCTGGGCAAGTCATAAATATTTATGGCGGAGTTTATTTAGCAGACCTAATAATGCGTGATTTTTCCACAAAAAACGACCAGTGGGTTAATCAAATGCAGCAAAAACTTAGCATTAGAGGGTTTGATGCAGTAAAAAGACTCAGTAAAATCCTACATAATGTAGAAGGCGTACAAAGAAACTCGCTAACAAACGTAATGCAAGCCGCTGTTCAAGCTCTTAATGTAGACATAGATACAGCAGTGGGGTCTGCCTTAAAATACAAGGATTTTAGCAACCAAATCATGCTGGACGACATGCGTAGTGTGTTAGATTCGCTAAATGCAATTGTAGAAACATATATTCAGGAAATGGGCGAGTGGCAGGACGTAAGTTTACGCGGACTAATAAGCTGGATTGACTCAGCAAAAAATCTTGATTCTCAGTCAGGATCCTCTGTTTCATCTTCGTCTCAAACAGAACCAGCGCAAGTCGTGCTAATGACAGTTCACCAATCCAAAGGTTTGCAATGGCCTGCTGTTGCTGTAGTTGGTCTAAATGAGGGCGCTTTTCCAAGTAATCAAGGAGATTCGCTAAAAGTTGATGATAATGGGCAGGCAAGCGCTCGCATACCGATTGAGTTTGGTGCAAGCGTGCCTTCTGCGTTGCGCGTGGATGCCAACATTTTGCCGCATTTTCCGCATACAGTCACGCGCGCGGAGGCAATGCACCCAGAAAAAGCAATGCAAAGTTTAGATAGTGTGCAAAAGATTTTTGACGAGATTAAGCCAGATAGAATCAAAGCTTTGTGCGATTTTGCGGAGGCAGTTAAAGAAGTAGATTCTTGCGATTCTTCGGATTCTGGCGATTTTTTGAGCGAAGAAACGCGCCGCGTGTATAACGCGTATAAATCCCAGCAAAACGTTGATTCTATGCCATTTACGCAAAGTGAGGAGCGCGGAATTCAGCTTCACATGGATGAGCGTCACCTTATGTATGTTGCTCTTACGCGCGCAAAGTTCGCTGCTCTTTTAACAGGATCAGCTACATCTGGAGATAGCGCTCAAAGTGGCAGAAAGCGCAGTGCGTCAGTGTTTCTTAACGAATCAATAAATGCTATTAAAAATCTCAATGGAGCTATCGAAGTACAACGCTGTGATTCAGATGAGGAAAATAAAACAGAATCTAAAGAATCAAAAGAATATGATTTAAGTCAAAATGGCTTAAATCAGGATGTTTCAAATCAGGATGTTTTCGGTTTTATAGCTGGAGACGATGCTCAGGAATTTGCTGCAGAGTTTAGCAAAATCGCGCCTCAGTCTGACTCATCAAGTTTAGAGCCAACACTTAAATGGCCTTGCACATTGAGCAGTACTATAGAAAAATCCTTAATAGAATCAGCAAAACTCGTGGAAAACTGCGATTCTGATTTAGAATCCGTATACGATTCATCCATCAACACAAACCCTAAATCGTTGCTCTACAAGGCAAAAATCTTCATACAAGACGCGGACTTAACATCACAAAATGACTGCGACTATTCGCTAGAAGAATTAGCCGAAAAAGTGAATAAAATATCTAGCGAATCAAGACTAAACGTAACATCGTTGCAAAAAATAAGCAAAATCGCACAAAATGCAAAAACAAGCGTTTACAACAATCTATTGGCTTGCATTAGACCAATCCCGTCCATTCCTTCAATAGATGCAAACCTAGGCACAAAATTCCACGCTTGGGCGCAACAGTTTGTAGACTCAGCAACACCGAGCGAATCTTGCGCATGCTACGAGTGGAAAAACATTGTAAAACATGGAATATCGTTAGAAAAAACGCCTGAAAACAGACAGAAAGTTATAGACGATTTTAATCAAAGTCGCAAAGATTCAGATTCGCAAAGCTGCGCATTAAATCAATGGAAGCAACGGCTTATAGAATCGCGTTGGGCAAAACGAGTGCCGCTAGCTGCAGAAATGCCGATTCTAATGCAAATCGACGATTCTGCGTTTGCAGATAGAATCATCAACGGTACTTTGGACGCTGTTTTTGCAGGAGGATTAGACGCTGGCGATACTACAAAACTCTACACAATCGTTGACTGGAAGACGGGAAAGCGGCCAAAAAGCGCGGAAGATATTCGCCTAAAGCTAGAGCAGCTCGACTGGTATAGGATGCTGCTTGCGCGCGCAACAAACGTTGATTTAAGATGCATTGACGCCACTCTTTACTACGTTAGCGAGGCGCATGCGGAAAATCGCGAGATTCACGCATTGTGTAAAACGCGCGACGAAATTTTGAGTGAAGCGTCTTTTTAAAATCAACTTTTTTGATAATCTAAAAGTAGAATATAAGCCGATTTAAGTTAGTAAAAGTAAAGTTAGTAAAAGTAAAAGAAGGACAAAATGACGGTTGAGTTTCGTCCAGTTAAAATTAACGACATTGACGCAATCGTAGAAGAATACGAGCGCACATGGGGGATTGCGAATGCTGTTGGAGCAGACGCTTCGCGCAATCTTTCTAGGCGATTCGTGCTGCACTATTTAGAGCCATCCACGTTTGGAACTGTTGCAACGATAAACGGCAAATTTATGGGGCTGCTTCTTGCGCGTGTTTACGGAGATAAGGTGCTGTTTAAGCAAGTTCAGAAGATGCTAGAAGAGCAAGAAGCAAAGATGTCTAGCAAAGGCGATTCTTTGCACGCAAAAGCGTTGGATTCTGCGATTGGCATGGGACAGATTGAGCGCAAGTTAGAGGCGATGAGCCATATTAACGACTTGACTCAGGCAGAGTTGGAGCTTTTTATTGTTTCTCCAGACGCTCGCGGGCACGGAGTCGGTGGCGGATTGTGGAAGCGCACAATGCAACATTTGCGCAGCCGCGGAGTGAATCGCTACTTTTTGCACACAGATACGGCTTGCGATGTTAGTTTCTACGATTATCACGGGCTTAGGCGAGATGCTACGTGGGCTAAAAAGGATCATGAGAAGTATGCGAACCGCGTAAAAGACCTCGTTGAGGACTTGTACATATATTCGGGCGAGCCGTTTGTAAACCGCACCAAGCGCTTTGACTGAGCTTGAAATTGCATAACGCATTTCAAGCTCCTTCAAAGCGTGATTTGGCTCAAGAATAAAGTCCAGTGGACTTTACGTTTAAGCGGCTCAGCGAATCGAGGTGACTTCTCGCGCATTATGCAGCTCGAAGTCGTCGATTCGCACAACGCTCTGCCTCTTGCGTGTTGTCTGGTGTTGCGGTTGTTCCGTTTTGGCTTTGATTTTGTTTTTTGGTTGATGTTTGTTTGTAGTGGTTGATCATTTGGATTATTTGGTATCGGCTGCCGCTCTTATATTGTTCGACCAAGAATCACCCAGCCCTCTTACGTGTCTGAACAATTGCGTGATTTTCATCACCGAGATTTTTGTGTGTTGCGCGCGCTAATCGCATAAAATTCATCATACGAATCAATCTTAAATTGTATATAACAATTAGTAAAATATGCTTCACGTTATTATATGAATTTTGTGATTTGGCTGGAACAGAATTCAAAAACAAGATAATGGAGTAAGAGTATGTCTAAGAAGATTCGTTCAATTAAGCATTATTCTGGTATTAACGCTGGTGTTGGGGCTGACTCTCAGCCAGTTCTTTCAAAGAGCGTTTGCGCTGCAATGCTGGCTGGCGCAATGGTGCTTGGGGGGGGGTATTCGTTTCCTCGCCTGCCTATGCTGACGGTTATGTAGACGGCACTGGCAACAACATTTATTACGGCTATAAAACAGACGCAAGTTATACAGAAGCTCGTTTCCACATAGAAGTGGATTATTACGATACTCTTGAGCATGCTCAGGCGGGCAAGGATGAGGGTAAAGACCCGCTTGGAAAGTTTGTTCGCGTTCATTATCTTTCTAATTGTGCCAAAAAAGACGGCACAGCTGACGATTGGCGATTCCGTCCAATGTGGTGGTTCGGCGTTCCAAAAGGTTTGCAGAACGTTCAAAATATTACGTATACGCGTGTTGAAAAACTGACAAATCAGCGCGGAAATCAGCCGTTTGTGCCAGCAGGTTCATCGCAGTTTACGTTTACGGATACAAACGGCTACGGCGTTGTGTCTAAGAAAACATATCCTACTCCAAAGCAGTGGAAAAGCATCTCCAACTTCTACTTTGATGAGCAAAATGTGCTTGCAAATAAGGGGTGGAAGCAGCTGCTTGGTCTTAATGGCGGAAGTTACGATAACGCTGGAAATACTGAGGGTCAGTGGGGTGATTATCAGAAGGAAACCGACGGCTTACAGGGCATTTTTGTAGACTGGGAGTCGGCAGGTCAGCGCTTCTATGACATGACTTACGTTGGCGAGATGACGGATGATGCTTGGCAGAAGCGCGATGAGAATCCGCTTCGTTTTGCTGCTGGCGTGTATCGTTTTGCTGGTAACTGGCACTATGCTGTTGGTCAAAAGCACAATACTCCAAAGATTGCGGACCATTTGAAGCTTGTGTATCCAGAGGTTACGAAGGTTAAGGATCCTTCTAATTTGCAGGATGCGGAACAGAAAGCAATTAAAGAAAAAATCACAAAAGCGAATGAAAACACCAAGTACTTCAAAGAATTAGTTGCTGATAATGGTGTTGTTGTGAATAAGGACGGCTCTGCAACTATCACCTTTAAAGATAAGACGACTCGCACTATGCCAGCTAGCTTGCTTGTTTCTAAAGACGAGACTGATAAAGATAAGTACAAGCCAGTCATGCCTGAGCGCACGCCTGTAGTGAATTTGAAGAATCTTACTTCTGATGAAAAAACTAAAATTCGTCAAGCGATTATTGATGCTAATGGTGGTTCATCTCCAAACGAGTTCTTGAAGCATGTGAAGCAAACTAATAGTCAGTATGAAATTCGCGTTCAAGAAGACGGCAGCGCAAAAGTTACTTATGCTGATGGATCAGAGCTTACTATTCCTTCTACAGATTTGGTGTTACAAGGACCAAAAATCTCCGACTGGGCGCCTTACGTTGTGCCGGATGCGATTGAGGTTGAGAATCTTTCAAAATTGACTGACACGGAGAAAAAGCAAGTAACCGATGCTTTCGATAAAGCAAACGCTGACTTGGATGTCTATATTGCAGCTAAGAAAGACGATAAAACTCCTGTAAGCTTTGATAAAGACTTCAAGAATGCCATCATCACCTGGGCAGACGGTTCAACAACAGAGATTCCTTCTTGGCAATTCCTAAAGCAAAAGGCTGCTGAGCAAACTCCTACTCCAAAGCCGCCAACTCCAAAGCCAGCTGAAGAAAAGAAGACGTTCACGGTTGATTTGCCGGATGCACCTGCTCAGGTAAAATTTGATCCATTTGATAAGCATGCTACTGTTGCTCCAGGTTTAATTACAACACTTCAAAATCAGTTAAAGGGTCGTACTGCAAAAGATGCGAACGATCCTAGTAAGTCTGTGACTATAACATCTGCAACGATTAGTATTGCGGATGGTACCGTGACTTTCAAGGCTGATGGATATGAGGATAAGGTTTATCCAATCGGAATCTTCTATAAAAAGGAGGTAACTGGAACTGGTACCCAGAATCCTACGCAGCAGACGCCTACGAGCAAGACTGATACTGACCCTAACAACAACAAAAATACTTATAAATATTTTGTTACTAAGACTCAAATTAATGAATCCAAGGTTTCTGATGTAAAGCCTCAAGAAGCTGCTAAAGCATTAAAGCAGTTTGTTAAAGATAATTACACTGGTTGGACTGAACAAGAATTAGCAAGTGTTACTAGTAACGTAGCTGTTGGTAAAAACTGGACAGCGAAAGCCGGTACAACAAATCTTGAACCATATAACAATGGTAATGGAAGAGTCACATCAATTAGTGTAAATAGTGATAATGGATTAACAGTTACTGGTTATCAGTATGCAGACCAGGATGACGCTAATATTGACGTATCAACTGAGACCCCATTATTTATTATTTCAGCAGATGATTTGTATGCTCCAAATAGTGGAAGCCAGACTCCTACGGACAACACCGTTGAAAAATTGAAAGAGCTTGCTAAGCAGCTTCGTGACCAGCGAAAGCAAGCTGGAGAGTTAACAGATGATGCTATAACCACTCTAAAAGCTACTGACACAGATATTGATGGCATGAATAATGAGAAAGCTCTTCGTGAGCTTATCAAGAAGATTGCTGATTATCAGAAGCCAAAGCCAGTTGAGTATACGTACAATTTTGAGAAGTTGACGTTGGATCACGAGGGTGATTTAACTGATGATGATTACAAGAAGATTGTTGTAGAGCAGTTCTTGAAGAAGAACTATACGACGACTGACTGGTCAAAGCTCGCGAATGCTTATTCTAAGAGTGCTACTGTTCTTTCTGGCAACAATGCAAACACATATAACTTAACTCCTGCTGCTGGAACATCCGGTTTGAATATTTACACTGGAGATAAGCAAGCAGGTGGTGTGACGAGTGTTGGTATTGATTCTAGTGGTGATTTAGTTGTTCGCGGCTGGAAAGCAGGCTCTACCGATAGTCATGCGGAAGAACTGATTCGTATTAAGAAAGCTGATTTGTTTACTCCTAAGCCTAAGGATCAAACCTCAACCCCATCTGCTGATGATCTCAAGAAGTTTAAAGAGCAGGCAAAGGAGATTATTAATCGTAATCCAAAGCTTACTGATAAGCAGAAGGAAGATTACAAGAAGCAGATTGAAAATGCTACTACAAAGGAGCAGATTCAGAATATCCTCAAGCAGGCTAATGATCAGGCTGGTAAGAATAATGTAAAGCCTGAAGACATTAAGAAGAAAGAGAAAGAAGAAAAGGAAAAGCGTGAAAACGAGCAAAAAGAAAAGGATAAGAAGGAGCGCGAAAAGAAGCAAGAAGAGCAAACCACTAAGGATAAGAAGAGTGCTAACGACACTATTGATGGTCTTAGTGATTTAACTCAAGATGAAAAGGATAAGCTCAAGGAAAAGCTGAATGGTAATAGTGGAGATACTACCAAGCCTGGTGCTAAGACTCCTGAAGAAGTTCAGCAGATTGTTAACGAAGCTCAAGCTCGAAATGCTGCTCGCAAAGCTATTAAGGATGAGTTACCATTCCTTGATCATGGTACGGGTGCTGAGGGTAAAACCGATACAACCCACGCCGATGATGCTGCTCTTAACGAGTTGCTCGGTACAAAGTCGGGTAAGGATTCAACGCTCACCGATTTGGAAACTGCTCTTGCAAAGACGAATCCTGCTGCCACTGCAAAAGAGATTAAGACTGCTCTTGACGCAGCCAAGCGCCAGAATTCGATTAACGAAGAAAATGCTAAGAATGCTGGTATTGCGAAGCTTGAAGCTAAGAAAGCAGATCTTGATGCAGCATACAAGGCGTTGAATGATGAGCAGAAAGCAAAAGCTAAAGATAAGTATGAAGCTGCCACTAAGGCAATCGATGATGCCAAGAACACTGTTAACAGTGCAACAAAGCCTTCTGACATCATGACAGCTGTTAATGGTGTAGATACTTCGCTTAATGCTGCTAAGGAAGACATCAAGAATAATACGCCTAAGCGCGATACGACTGGCAACACCAACGATGACCAGAACGCTCTCAAGCAAGAAAAAGAAAAGCAGATTGAACGCATCAAAAATAGCGGTCTTTCTGACAAAGATAAGCAGAAGGCTATTGATGACATCAATAATGCAAAGAAGCTTGGCGACCCAACGGGTATTGCTGATCGCGCGCTGAAAGCAAAGAAGATTGCGGATGCTCTTGCTGCTATTGATAAGCTTGGTCATTTGAACAATGCACAAAAGCAAGCGTATAAAGACATTATCAACGGCACAGCTGCAAAGAATCACGTTGACGATAAAGGCAAAGACACTGGTGTTGACGATATTGACGATGCGCTCGCAAATGCAATCAACACCGATAACGCTATGGCTCGTCTTGAAGAGTTGAAGGTTATTGCGGATAAGTTTGCTAAGGGCGATGCATACAAGAATTCTAATGACGCTAATAAGAAGAAGGCATTTGATAATGCTTCTACTGCAGCTGGTGCCGTGCTTGACAAAGCTAAGGGCGATCCTAAGGATGCGGATCAGGTTAATGAGCTGTACAAGGATCTTCTTAAGGCAATGCAGGATCTTGACAACAAAGTTAAGGGTGCAGGCGTTAAGACCGATGCTCTTGCTGCGGAGATTGACTCCGACAAGAACTTGAAGCCAAGCGAAACTGATCCTAAGACTCCAGGCGACCCTGTTTATAACACTTCTTCTAAAGATAAGAAGGATGCGTTTGACAAGGCTCTGACTGAGGCTGAAGCTGCTTTGAAGACTGCAAACGACGATAATGCGGATGCTAAGAAGCCTACTTCCACTCCGCTTACTCCTGAGCTGGAAGCTCAAAAGCAGAAGGCTGTTGACGACGCTCTTGACAAGCTTATTAAGGCTCGCCTTGCTTTGGATGGTGTTAACACCAAGCCTTTGCAAGATGAGATTGATAAGGACAGCAACGTTAAGAACTCAGATAAGTATACGTATTCTACTAAGGATAAGCAGACTGCGTTCGATACAGCTTTGAGCGAAGCTAATGAATTAATCAAGAAGCTGACTGGCGCTGCCGATCAGCAAGCACAACCTGGTCAAGGTACTCAACAGCCAGATCTTAGCACAAAGGACGCTAAGCAGAAGGCTTTGGACGCTGCTTTGAAGAAGTTGCAAGACGCTGCTAAAGCTCTTGATGGCACGAAACCAATAGAGCCAACTCCAACTCCGACCCCGACCCCAAGTCCGCTTCCAACTCCTGGTGCCGGAACTGATAATACTGGTTCTGGTAATACTGGTTCTGGTTCTGAAGCAGGTTATGGTGTGAACGATAATGCGCCTACTATTGTAGATAAGGGCGAGTTGAACATTCAGATTGATAGTGCTGAAACTGATTCTAAGCCTGGCAATGCTGGAGCTGGTAACGCAAACGCTGGCTCAGCTACAGGCGCCCAGGGTGGTGCAGGTACATCTTCAGGCTCAGGAATGGGCACTGGCACTGCGGGCGCAGCAAATGCAGGTGTTGACAACAAGGCTGTAAACAACGCTGTAGAAAACGCTCCAGAAGTAAAGCAAGCGGATGCTGCAGTTAAGCAGGCTGCTGCTACGCTAGACGAAGCTTTGGCACAAGCTAAGCGCGTTGCTGCAGATCCGCATGCAACGCAAGCGCAAGTTGACGCTGCTGCTGTTAAGCTTGCGGATGCTCGTAAGGCACTTGCGGATGCTCAAGCCAATGCTGCAAAAGTGCGTGCAGCTGTTCGCAGCCGCGTTATAAAGGGCATGCGTTCTCGCGGGAATGCAGGCGTTGCTGCGGGCGCAGACGTTGCTACTGCTGGATTGATGGCAACTATGATTGCTGCAATTGGAGGAGCGTTTGTAACTCGTCGCATGCGCGCAATGCACGCTAATCGCGACTAGCGTTTAGTTGCTACTTATGTAGGTCGTCGCGCGACGACCTACATAAGCGCTTAAAGCGTAGCGCGCGAAGGCAATTCGGAGCGCTGAGCTTGCTTAAGGTTGAAAGCACGGTGTGCTTTCAACGCGAGCGAAGACGTTCGCGCGGCTAATCCGTGTGAACGATGTGACGGGTTTTGTTGTTCGACACGCCGTAAATCGCTACAAAGTGCGTCGTTTTTCCGCATTTTGTTGCTGATTTTCGTGTGTAGAGCTACAAAAAGCGGGATCGTGTGCAGATACAAAAAACCGCGGAAGACTAGTCAATTATAAGACCAGTTAACCGCGGTTTTATTTTTGTTTTTTAGTTTTGATTATGCGCGACGATGGCGAGCGAAGTAAGTGCCGCCTCCGATTGCTGCGATTCCTGCAACAACAGCCGCTAGAGCTGCAACAACCTTAAGCGTAGTGTTGTTGGATGCGCTTTGCGCGCCGTCTTGTGTGCCGCCAGAAGCTTGAGCGTTCTTAGACTCATCCTTGGATTCACTAGATTCACTCTTGGAATCATTCTTGGATTCGCTCTTAGACTTGCTCTTTGCAGAATCCTTTGCATCGTTCTTTGCATTATCATTATTGGACTCGCTATTAGCAGCAGAATCCTTAGCAGCATCTTGTGCTTTAGCAAGATCCTTAGCTGCAGCTTTAGCGCCAGATGCAAGAGCAGCTGCTATGCGGTTAGCGCTGCTTGCGCTAAGAGTGTTAGCGTGCGCTGCGCCTGCAACATTATTCGCTGCAACGCCATTAGCATTTTGAGCGTTTTGAGCGTTTGCACCGTTAGCGCCGTTAGCATCGTTTGCGCTTTGCGATTGTGCAGCTGGAATAGCAGCGTGGAATCCGAGTTGCTCATTTCCGAACAAGTTGTTTGCGTATCCTGCAAGATACTGGTTGTAGTAGTTTTCGAAGGATTCGCTAGAACTCGTGTTGTTGCTCGTACTGCTGCTAGTGTTATTTTGCGTTGCACTAGTTGAACCAGTATTTTGATTAGCATTGCCTGATTCAGTGTTTTGCTCTTGTCTTCCACTGCCAGTGTTGGTATTAGAACCACCTTCATTATGATGTTCCGGTACCACTGGTGGTGCAGGTACTACTGGTTGTGTAGGTGGTGTTGGTACTGGAACAGCCTTGGACAGGCTTTCTGCTGATTTTTGCAACGTGCTAGTAGCAGAACTCAAAGTAGTAGAGCAAGAGTTAAGGGTTGCTAGCATTGTTGTAAAGTTACCAGTTACAGCAGCAAAATTCGCCTGATATGTCACTCGAACTTGTTCAGGAAGAGCAGCTACGGCTGCTGCGAATTCAGTCTTATAAGACTCAACCTTTGTTTTAGCTTGTGTAACCTTAGTTTTAGCAGCTGCAAGAGCAGATTGAGCTTGCGCAACCTTATCTTTAGCTTGCTTAACAGATTCTTTAGCAGCACTAATAGCAGCAATTGCTTTTTCTACATTTTGTTCAGCAGTCTTAACAGCTTCAGCTTTTTCTTTTGCTGTTTGTTTTGCATTCTTAAACTCAGTTTCAGCGCTAGTTTGCTTTTGTTTTGCTGTTTTAAGATCGCTCTGAGCAGTTGCTACCTTTGTTTTAGCAGCTTTAATCTCATTGTCGTGCTTTTGTATTGCTGCAGCAAATCCAGATATCTTTTCAGTTAACGCAGTAACCTTCTTATTTGCTGCCTCAAGAGCTTCAACAGCACTATTTTTAGCTTTGATTGCATCTTGAACAGCCTGCTGTGCTTGATTAACCTTCTGCTTAGCTTGTGTAACAGCCTGAGTTAACTCTCCATCAATCTTATTCTTTTGAAGTTGAGCATCATTTTTTGCTGCATCAGCAGCTGTCTTAGCTTGTTTAGCAGTCTGCTCCAGAGTTTTGGCTTTTTCTTTCAGCTGATCGAGCTCACCTTGAAGATTTTGAATCTGCTTATTGCGCTCTTCACTAGTCTGCTGAGCTGCAGTCTGAGCCTTCTGCTCAGCTTCTTTATACTTCTGCTGCGCACTTGTAGCTTCAGTATTTAACCTATTAGCTGTTTCTTGAACTTGTGTTAAAGCTTTATTTGCTTCTTGAACATCAGTTTTAGCCTTTTCAAACTCCGTATTTGCTTTTGCAACAGCAGTCTTAAGCTTTTCTACTTCAGATTTTTTGGAATCAGCAGTGCTTATTGAATTAGTAATATTAGTAATTTTAGATTCTATTTTTTTCACTTCAGATTTTGCTTGACTAAGAAGTCGATTAACAGTCTCTTGCGTAGCTGCCCACGTTACATCAGTTTGGCTATAGTACGCAACAAGTTCTTGAGCTTTTTGCTTAAGAACATCAAGTGCGTTCTTTTCCTGATCTTGCAAACCAGCTTCAGGTTTAGCGGCATCTGCAGCGTCTAAGTTGTTAGCATCGCTCATGTTCAAGTCATAATGCAATTTACGAAGCTCATACTTTTTAACAAACAAATCGTAGTTTGCTTTATTTGCTTCAGCATTCAGCTTGTTTATAGCGTCATTCTCTTGCAACTCTGCCTTAGCGCTTTCACCAAGGCTACTCTCGTAATTAGCAAGAAGCTCTTTATATTTAGCAACGCTAATCGAAGATTCGTTGCTTCCGTGCCATACAGCTACATCTCCTACAACATCTTCTTTGCTAACTGTAGACTTTCCGTTTACTGTGGTTGTTGTTGTAACTTCTTGCAAGCTTAAGTCGCTTTCAGCGAATCCGCCAGCAGTAATATCTTTGCTAGCAAAATTCGTGTAATGACCCACAGATTCCAAGAAAATGCCCTTGAGTTTACTATTATCATCAGCAGACTCAAACAACTTAGTATCTGGATTCTGCCGCATGTATCGACCCAAATCATAACGATGTTCTTTAAGAACCTTTTTACCAGCATCAGAAATCTTATGAGTTACTTCACTACCTTTTTCGCCAGTTACAAACGTTCCTTCAACAGCCTTGTCGTAACGCTCTTTTTCAACCGTATACCAGCCGCTAAGAGCGTTATATTTTTCAGCATCTACAGAGCAAGACGTATTGCCATTTTCTGTTATATGGCAACTTCCATACTCCTGATTCTTATGTTCGCTAGAGTCTCCGTCGTAATTGCCCCACGCAAGATTTTCTGTAGCATTGTACGGGTTAGTTTTCATCACTTCGCTACTCTTATAACCAGGGTGGTTTATTGCATGATCATGATTTGCACCAGAATAGAAGGAGTTTACAATTGACTCTGCAATCAAGCTAAGACGCACGTTAACAGCGCCCAAAGTTGCTTTGTCTTCAGTACTTGCGCTGTTTTTATCGCTATCTTCTTTGCGTAACTTGTTGAGTGCCTCGTAGTAAGTTGCAGCTTCCTTCATATTTTGCAATGAATCCGCGCCGCCAACTTTACCGAGTTTTACAAGATCCTTATACCACATAGGAACTTCTATAACGTGGTCTAGAACATTTTCTGTTTTGTCTCCGTTCTGGACTTGCTTCATGATTTCAACTCTTTCACCGTTCAAAATCTGCTTAGCGCGCTGAGCGTCTGCAAGAAGAGCTTTATCTTCTTTGCTAGTAGAATTTTTATAAGTTTTAATCACATAATCCAAGAATCCATCAAAGTTTGCTGTAGTTGTAGAAGCATTTTTAGCAGCTTCATCTGCAGCATTCTTAGCGTCTTTCACAGCTTTTTCTGTATCGCTCAACTTCTTAGCGTCTGGGTTCTTTTCAAGCGCGTCTTCTGCTGAGTTGAGATTCTTTCCAGCGTTATCTAAATCGTTTTGCTTATTTTTAGCTTCTTTGTCTTTCTTATCCTCATCTGCCTTAGCATTTTTAGCTTTTTGTTCAGCTTCAGATGCTTCACGCTTAAGTCTTTCTACTTCTTCGTTAGTGGTAGTAGTCGGATTATTTAGAGCATCAATCTTATTTTGCTTTTCTTGCTGCTCTTTTTTGTTATTTTCAACAGCGAGATCTGCTTGTTCTTGTTTTGTTTTGGCTCTATCAGCTATATCATCTAAACGAGCTTGTTCCTTCTTTTCGTTTTCTAACTTTTCTTGTGCTTCCTTTAATTTTTTGTCGTAATCGTTTTTCTCGTCTTGCTTAGATTCTAAAGTTCCTTTTGCTTTTTCTAAAGCTGTGTTTTTATCAGTAACATTATTTTCAGCGGTTTTCTTTTCTTCTTCAGCCGCAGCCTGTTCGTTCTCGGCTTTCTTCTTTGCTTCTTCAGCTGCAGTCTGCTTAGCTTGCTCGTCTTTTAAAGCCTTATCTTTTGCAGCTACATCGCCTGCAGCTTCTTCAGCTACTTTCTCTTTGGCGTTAACTTCATTGTTAGCTGCGTTTAAATTGTTGTCAGCTTCGGTCTTTTCTTTATCTGCTTTATCTTTTGACTTGTTAGCAGCATTTAAACCATTCTGAGCTTCTTCGGCAGTGTTCTTGGCTTCAGTTGCCTTTTCGTTTGCTTGCTTAACTTCATTGTCTGCTGTAGTTACATCTTTTTGAGCGTCTTCACTCTTGGACTTTGCATCCTTTATAGCTTGTTCTGCAGCTTCATTTTTCTTTTCTTCTGGCTTCGTTCCCTCGCTATTTCCACCGCCTTGATGGACTGCAGGAGTGCTGCCAGGTTGATTCTGCTCAGAATTACCACCTTGATTTGTGTTTCCAGGATTTGTGCTTCCAGGTTGAGGATTTTGACTACCTGAATTGCCACCAGGATTTGTGTTTCCAGGTTGTGGAGCCTGTACAACAGGTGGCGTATTGGTATCAGAATTTGGTGGAGTAACTGTTTCAGCGTTGGCAACACCTGCCATGCCGAATAATGCAAGAGAACTTGCGCCTAAAGATATTGCTACGGCAAGCTTAGCGTTCATAACTAACCTCTCCTCTTTTCTAATGATTAAAATCGTAGACTCTGCTATTTAAACAAGATTTTGTGCGAGAATCGCAATTTTTTGTTCGCTTCCATTGCGATCTTTTTTAAACCTTGCTTCATACGAAAATAGTATACAGCTCTACGGGGGGGGGGTATCAAGTTTTCAATGCGATTTTATCAAATACCTATGGATTAACGTTCGAATCGACGATTTCGATCTGCATAATGCGCGAACGATTTTCCCGCTTTTGTTTCCCCAATCGATCAAAAAGGGAACAAACACGGGAAAATCAAAACATCAATCTGCAAACTTTGACGCCATAATGTAGACTAGAAAGATACTCAAAAATCAATCATGTTAAGCACGTTAAACGCGTACAAATTTTAAGGGAAGTGAATATGTCATCGAAATCGGCGCAGCAAAAGTCTTCGCCTATGTCAAATTATGCAAGATTGTTCTCTTTTGAAGGAACGCGAGCGTTTTGCATATCTGGAGCAATAGCAAGGCTGCCTATTTCGATGATGGGTTTAGGAATCGTTCTTGCACTAAACCACATTTACAACAATTGGACTATTGCAGGCACTATGAGTGCCGCATACGTGCTATCACAAGCAGCCGTAACGCCATTATATGCAAAGTTTTTTGATAGATTTGGTCAAAGAAAAGTTGGAACACTTGCTCTAAGCGCGCAAGTTGTAGCTATGCTATCTTTTGCTGTTGCAGCGCTAATACGTGTACCCTTGCCAATACTTTTTGTGCTTGCAATCTTAATGGGAGTTACGCAATTTGCGTTCGGCGCGCTTGTTAGAACGCGCTGGGCATACACACTTAAAAGTCAAAGCGACGATACGTTACTAAACGTTGCATATGCGCTTGAATCTGGAATTGACGAGATTGTGTTTATTTTCGGACCAATTCTTGCAGCATGGCTTGCCACTAGCGTTCACCCTGTATCTCAACTTTTTGTGCCGGTTTTAGCAAGTGGACTAGGTGGAGCGTGGTTCTTATCACTTAAAAACACACAGCCAGCGGTTATTAAAATCGTGCAAGTAGAAAGCGCGCCTAAATACGACGAAGACGTGCAAAATGCAATAAGCGAGCAAAGCGAAAACGTACAAAACACACATAAAAGCAACAACACTACAAAGCTTATAGACAGGCTTTCACTTAAACAACTCAAAAACAAAAATCGTAAGAAGAAGCCTAAAAACGTTCTTCTTTACCGCGGAATCATACCACTTGTTGTTATGTTCCTTGTTTTTAATATGAGTTTTAGCGCTTTTGACGTATCTGTTACTGCAGCAATGCGCGCGCAAGGATTAGACAAATTAATCGGCTTGCAACTTGCGCTGTTTGCATGCGGATCTTTAGTTGGAGCTGTTATTTTTGGTTCGCACAAATTCCGCGGATCTAATTGGTCTCATCTAATCGTGTTTTTAAGCCTTCTTACTATTGGCTTTATTCTTATGAACATTAACTTAGATAGACTCGTGCTTTTAAGCATTTTTGAGCTTTTAAGCGGACTATGTGTTTCTCCGATTTTTGCAACTGGAAATCTTATTGTTAAAGACACGATTCCTGAGCACTCGCTTACCGAAGGATTATCGTGGCTGCCAACGGCATCTGCAACTGGCGCTTCTCTTGGATCAATGGTCGCGGGCTTTGCGATTGACGCGTGGAGTTCGCACGGCGGAATGATGGTTCCGTGGATTTCTACGCTTGTTGCAATTCCAATCGCGTCAATTGGGTGGATTATTGTAACACGCAAACAACACTGACGCTTTTCATACTAAAAGGGGTATATGCCACAGCCAAAAAACGTTACAAATGTCTCATCACCGAGACGAATGTAACAAATCTTAGCCAAAAGTGTTACAAATATCTCATGCGCGAGACATATATAACAAATCTGACCCGAAAAGCGTTACAAATGCCTCACCGATAATACAAATGTAACGAATCCGCATATCTCGCAACAGCAAACAGAGAATTACCCTTGCGTGCTACGCTCTAAGCGCGACAACCTGTCTGAGTGTTTAAAGCGTAGCACGAAGGCAATTCGGAGTATTATCTTTTGCAAAAAAGTATTGTAGAATTAGGAATAATAGGTTTTTATAACAAAACAATAAACAATAAACAAGAATTTTAGAAGGTGTGTAATGTTTGGTTCAGATTTATTCGCAGCAGCAGGCTTTGCTGACATTCAATCAGGCTCCGCAATTTTAGGTTCAATGATTTTCGCAATCGTTGTAGTACTAATCGGCATCGGAATCAAGATTTGGAAAAAATACGGTAAGCATTAGAGTTTACGCTTTAACACACGTTTCAACACACGCTTTAACATTTTGACTTTAGCTTTAGCTTTATAGGTTATTTACGACAAATTCAAAGCGATTTGCTTCATATTTTTAAGTGTTAATCCGTTGAGGCGTAACGCTACAATGGATTAGATGAGTAAGACAACGATGCAATTGACGGATGAGATTCTTGCAGAAATTGTAGACTCTGTAAAAACCTCCCAACCTTCAAAAATAACGAATAAAAAGTCAAATAAAACTGTGAAAAAAGAAAAAACAACTAATACAAGTAAAAAAAGCAATAAAACAAGCGATAACAAGATTAACGATAACAATATCGAATCTTTGAAAGCAAGCAAAAAAATCAAAAATACGCAAAGTTCTAAAAGTTCTAAAATAGTTAAAAACGCGCTTCCACCAGTGGTAAACGATCAGCGCGATGGTGCGTTAATCGCTCCGCCAAAATATCGCAAGGGGTCAATGAGAATTGTTCCACTTGGCGGATTGGGCGAAATCGGAAGAAATATGAACGTTATAGAATACAACGGTCATATTCTGCTTATAGACTGCGGAGTGCTTTTCCCAGAAGAAGAGCAGCCGGGCGTAGACCTGATTTTGCCAGATTTTCACTACATTCAAAACAGGTTAGATAAAGTAGATGCTCTGGTACTTACGCACGGACATGAAGACCATATTGGTGGCGTGCCATATTTGCTAAAAATGCGTCCAGACATTCCTCTAATCGGATCTAAATTAACACTCGCTTTTGTTGAAGCAAAATGTGCAGAACACAGAATCAACCCAAAAATGATTCATGTAGAAGGCAGAGACAAGCTAAAAATAGGTCCTTTTAATTTGGAGTTTATTAGCGTAACACACTCCATTCCAGACGCTCTTGCAGTGTGTGTAAAAACGCCAGCAGGAACGCTTATTGATACGGGAGATATAAAGCTAGATCAGCTTCCACTAGACCATAGGCTTACTGATTTAGTTGAATTCGGAAAGCTTGGCGAACAGGGAATTGACTTATTAATGGCGGATTCCACAAATGCCGAGGTTCCAGGATTCGTTAAGCCAGAAACCACTATTGGACCAGCTTTGGATCGTGCATTTGCGGAAGCCACTCGCAAAATAATCGTCGCAAGCTTCTCTAGCCATGTTCACCGCGTTCAGCAAGTCGTAGACGCTGCACACAAGTATGGTCGAAAAGTTGTGTTCGTTGGGCGCTCAATGGTTAGAAATATGTCTATTGCGGCAGATCTCGGCTACTTGCATATTCCAGAAAATACTGTTGTAGATTTAAAGCAAGCAAAAGATATTCAAGACGACAAGCTTGTGTATATGTGCACAGGATCTCAAGGCGAACCAATGGCAGCTCTTGGGCGAATAGCAGACGGAATACACAAAGATATTACAGTTAATGAGCTTGATACCGTAATTCTTGCAAGCTCACTAATCCCAGGAAACGAGCATGAAGTTTACAAAGTAATCAACAAGCTTGTACAAATGGGCGCTCGCGTAATCAACAAAGATAATGCTGCGATTCATGTTTCTGGTCATTGCAATGAGGGTGAGTTGCTCTACTTGTACAACATTGTTAAGCCAAAATGCGCTATGCCAATTCACGGCGAACACAGGCATCTTGTGGCAAACGGTTCGATTGCTGTTAAAACAGGCGTGGATCCTAAAAATGTTGTTTTGGCGGAAGATGGAGATGTTGTGGACTTGTACCACGGAAACGCCGCCGTTGTTGGATCTGTGCCATGCGGATACGTGTATGTTGATGGCGATTCCGTTGGCGAGCTTACAGACGAAGAGCTGGAAAAGCGCAGAATCCTTGGCACAGAAGGATTTGTGTCTAGCTTTATAGTGGTAAATACAGATAGCGCAGATGTTGTAGCTGGTCCAAAAATCTACTTGAATGCTGTTGCAGAAGACGAGTCTGATTTTGAAAAAGTTCGATCTCAAATTGTTTTCCAGCTTCAAGATGCCATGATGCACGGCGAGAAAGACACGTATAAGCTTCAGCAGATTATGCGAAGAACGCTTGGAAGTTGGATTGCGCGTGCGTTGCGTAGGAAGCCAATGATTGTGCCAGTAGTAGCAAATATTTCAGAAAATAATCAAGAATAAGGAAAATATAAAGGAAAATAAGAAAAAGGAAGGTAAATATGCCAGGAGCAAATCTGACTCGCGTAGAAGCAGCGGAACGTTTTAGCGCAATTCAAATGCCAATTCACTACGATGTTGCGCTTGATTTAGGCAAAGGGGGACGCGATTTTAAGTCGCACACAAAGATTGAGTTTGATGCTAAAGCTGGTGGAACAAGCTTCCTCGATTTGATTGCAAACAGCGTTGAATCAGTTGTGCTCAATGGAGCATCTCTTGATGTTTCTGAGGTTTTTGCAAACAGCCGAATTGAGCTAGCAAATCTGCTTGAGCATAATACCGTAGAAGTTGTAGCAAACTGCCAATATTCCAACACGGGCGAGGGATTGCACAGAAGCGTGGATCCTTCCGACGGCAACGTGTATTTGTACACTCAGTTCGAGGTTCCGGACGCTCGCCGCGTTTACGCAGTGTTTGATCAGCCAGATTTGAAGGCTGTTTTTGATTTTAGCGTGGATGCTCCAGAAAGCTGGATTGTGACTTCCAACATGCCAGTTAAGAGCGAAACTGCGATTGAAGGCCGCGAGACGGAAGACGGCACTTTGGAAAATGGCGCTGTAGAAGGAATGAAGCGCTGGGTGTTTGAGTCAACTCCAAAAATGAGCTCCTACTTAACTGCGATTTGCGCAGGACCTTACGCAGAATGGCACACGTCTTACAACAACGAAGACGGTCGCGTAGTGCCAATGGCAATGTATTGCCGTCAGGCGCTTAAAGACGCTTTTGCAAAAGACGTTGACTACTTGTTCGATATTACGAAGAAAGGTTTTGCTTTCTACGCTAAGACTTGGGGAGTGCCATACCCGTACGCAAAGTACGATCAGATTTACGTGCCAGAATATAACGCTGGAGCTATGGAAAACATTGGCATGGTTACAATTCGCGACCAATACGTGTTTGAATCCAAGGTTACGGACGCTTATGCTGAGCGCCGCGTTGTAACAGTTTTGCACGAGCTTGCACACATGTGGTTTGGCGATTACGTAACAATGAAGTGGTGGAATGACTTGTGGCTTAACGAGTCTTTTGCTGAGTTTACGTCTACTCTTGCAACTGCTGAAGCAACCGAATGGCATGACGCTTGGAGCACTTTCAACTCCGGCGAAAAAAGCTGGGCGCTTAATCAAGATCAGCTTCCAACAACCCACCCAATCGTTGCTCCAATCAACGATTTGAACGACACTTCCGTTAACTTCGACGGCATCACTTACGCAAAGGGCGCTTCCGTATTAAAGCAACTCGTAGCGTACGTTGGTCGCGAAAAGTTCTTTGAAGGAATCCACAATTACTTGAGCAAGCATGCATACAGCAACGCAACTTTGGCTGATTTATTGCACGAGTTGGAGCTTACAAGCGGACGCGATCTTAAGGCTTGGAGTGCTCAGTGGCTTGAAAAAGCTGGAATTAACACGATTTCCACCGAAGTCGAAGAAGCAGGTGACGGCACTATTGCTTCCTTGCGTTTGCGCCAGAGCGCGCCAGAAGAGCATCCAGTTTTGCGCGCACACCGCTTGGCTGTTGGATTCTACAATGTAGATGAAGCAACTGGCGAAATTAAGCGCACAAAGCGAATCGAACTAGATGTTGACGGCGAAGTGACGGAAGTTGTTGAAGCTCGCGGCGAAAAAATGCCAGCGCTTATTCTTGTAAACGATGACGACTTGACTTACACAAAGTTACGTTTCGACGAAAAGTCGCTTGAATTTGCCGCAGAAAATCTTTACCGCTTTAAGGATTCTTTGACTCGCTCGCTTATTTGGCTCGCATTGTGGGATATGACTCGAGACGCAGAATTCCCAGCAGAACGCTTCGTGGAACTCAGCCTTAAAGCCTTTGCCACCGAGCGCGAATCAACTACTTTCCGCTATGCTCTTGGTCAAGTAAAGGTAACTGCAAGCCACTACGTTGTTCCAGAGCGCCAAGCAGAAGTCGCAAAGCATGTAGCTCACGAACTCTGGCAGTTGGCTTTGGCAGCTTCTGCAGGTTCCGACGAGCAATTCCAGTTGCTCAAGGCTTATCTTGGCTACGGCGAAGTTGGAGATGCTGAGTTTGTGCGCGTAGCTAACGGATTACTTGACGGTTCCGTGAGTTTGGAAGGCTTGGAAATCGACAACGACTTGCGCTGGAGCATTCTTATTGCGCTCGCAGGTGTGAACGCTTTGGACGAAGCTGGAATTGACGCGGAACTTAAAAAGCGCGACACGACTGAGAATCGCGAATACGCATATCAAGCTCATGCGGCTCGTTCAACTGCAGAAGCTAAGGATTGGGCTTTTGAACAGGCTTTGCGCAATCTCGATTTGACTAATATGCAAATGGGTGCTGTGGTTGCTGGCTTTGCAAGCACTGCTAAAGGAGATTTAGTTAAGCCTTATGTTGAGCGCTATTTTGCTGAAGTTGAGTGGATTTGGAAGAATCGCACATTCCACATGGCTGAAACTTTGATTGAAGGCTTGTATCCAAATTATGCGGATGTAGACGAGTTAGTTGAGCGCGGACAGCTATGGCTTGATGAGCATAAGGATGCGGATCAGGCTTTGTGTCGCATGGTTCTCGGCAAGCTCGATTCTTCTCGTCGCACGCTTAAGGTGCAGCATTACAACGCTTCGCTTTAGTCTTTTGCAAGTTAATGGCGATGTTCAATGTACATTCCTAATAAGAAAATAAGAAGATGTAGATTGAATCTAAGTTGATTAAAGATTAAGTTGATTAAATATTAAAATCAAGGAGTCGCAAGATGGCAGAAGATATGCGTCAATCAACACCAACAATACATGGCGAGCAGCTTAATGCGGATGGTACGCAGAAAGCGCAAGACCGCGTAAACAATCGATCTTTGCGCCCAAACAGCGACTCCTTTAAAGAGTTTATGACCAGTGGCTGGGATAACCAGGAGCCACAAATCGAACCGCTTGAGTCCTCAAAGTACACGCCAGCGCGTCTAGAAGCGCTTGGCAAGAGATTCCCAGGCGAGCGCCTTGTTATCCCAGCAGGTCAGCCAAAAGTACGCAATAACGATTGCGACTACGCTTTTAGACCAGACACAACGTTCGCATACTACACTGGCTTGGGTCAAGATTATGAAGCTGGTGCCGTGCTTGTGCTTGAACCAGTGCAAGCATGCAGCGACGAGGAAGCAGCTGGCAAAACACACGTTCCTCAGCTATTTGTTGCCCCACGCGCAGACAATAGTACTGCCGCATTCTACAAAGACCCACACTATGGCGAATACTGGGTTGGTCCTCGCGCAGGACTTAAAGAGCTTAAGGCTATGACAGGCATTGAAACGCGTGATATTGCGGAGCTTGATGAAGCAATCGCAAAAAACGTTAGCGACGATAATAGCTCTGCCGAAAGCGTGCGTGTGCGAATTGTGCGAGAAGCGGACTCCGATTTAACAGCACGTGTAGATGCTTTAAGAGAAGCGAGCGGATTTAGCGACGAAGATGCAAATATTGCCGCAGACGATAAGTTGCATGAAGTAGCAGCCGAAGCTCGTATGCTTAAAGATGCTTACGAGATTGGTGAAATGCGCAAAGCTGTTGCTTCTACAAAGTTAGGCTTTGATCGCATGCTTACGCGTTTACCTCAAGCTTTAGGCAAAGAGCATTCTGAGCGCATGATTGAAGGTGCTTTTAACTCCGTTGCTCGAGAAGTTGGCAACGAGGTTGGCTACGATACGATTGTTGCTTCTGGAAAGCACGCTCCAATTTTGCATTGGATGCGCAACACGGGCGTGGTTTCTAGCGGGGATCTTCTTTTGATTGATGCAGGCGTAGAAGTCAACAGCCTTTACACTGCAGACATTACGCGAACCTTCCCAACAAACGGCAAGTTCACGGATTTGCAAAAGAAGCTTTACCAGTGCGTTCTCGACGCTCAGCAAGCTGGTTTTGAGGCTGCTAAGCCAGGCGCCACTTACAGCGATATTCACCACGCTTGCATGCGCGTGCTTGCAGAGCATTTGCACGAGTGGGGTATTCTAAAGGTTAGCGTTGAAGAATCACTTTCGCCGCAAGGTCAGCAGCATCGCCGCTGGCATGCGTGTGGTGTTGCTCACCACTTGGGTTTGGATGTTCACGATTGCGCTCAAGCTCGCTACGAGGCGTATCAGGGTGCGAAGATTACTCCAGGAATGATTTTCACAATCGAGCCTGGCTTGTACTTTGCTGCCAACGATCTTATGCTTCCGCCAGAAATGCGCGGAATTGGAATCCGCATTGAAGACGATGTTTTGATGACGGAGAATGGTCCTGAATGGCTTTCTATCGATATTCCTAAGCAGATTGATGATGTAGAGGCTTGGATGGCTCAGCGCGCGTCAAAGTAACGCGCAGCAGGGCAACTTTTTTCGATGAGATTAGTGCCACTTTTCTTATAATTTCGGCGGAAAAGTGGCAACTAACCGTTGAGTTGTAAAGTTCAAAATCCTAAAGACCCAATTTATCTAATCTTAACGCAATAATGTTGTTATATCGCTTTGTTATAACAGCATTATTTTATTATCGGCGTGCTGCGGGTAAAAATGTTGAATCAACAAGTTGTAGCCAAAATCATTGATGCTCTTGAAAGGAATATAATGACTAAGCCAATCGTTCTTTCGCTTGGAGAACTACTGTGGGATTTGCTCCCACAAGGAAAACGAGTTGGAGGTGCTCCAGCCAACTTTGCGTATCACGCGCAATGCAATGGAGCAGAAAGCTATGTTATTAGTGCGGTTGGAGAAGATTCTCTCGGTGATGAACTTGTTGAAGAAGTTAAAAAAGCAGGGATCAAGCACGTTATTCAGCGCAATGCTTGGCCAACTAGCACAGTAGATGTGGAACTTAAAAATGGCATTCCAGAATACACGATTGTGCGAAACATTGCGTGGGACCATATTGTTTATACGCGAGAACTTGTAGACCTTGTTAGCAAAGCAGACGCGATTTGCTTTGGCACTCTTAGCTTAAGATCGCAAGAAACGCACGACACTGTTTTGGAGCTTTTAAAGCACACTAAGCCAAACGCCATGAAGTTCTTTGACATTAACATTCGTAGTGATCATTATTCAAAAGATTTAATTGATGCTCTGCTCAAAGAGGCTACTGTTTTTAAGCTTAACGATTCTGAGCTGCTTCTTCTTAGAGACATGTTCAATATTCGCGAAACTTCAGACAATGAGGCTTGCAAATGGTTCCAGGCGCGCTACGGCTTGGATTATGTGATTTTGACTGGCGGATCTACTTTTAGCACAATCTTTACTAAGACGGGAGAAAGCTCCACATATCCGACCCCTCATGTGGAAGTTAATGACACAGTTGGCGCTGGCGATTCGTTCTCTGGTACTTTTACTGCAAGGATTTTGGCTGGCGATTCGCTTAAAGACGCGCATCGTGCTGCGATTAACACTGCTGCGTATGTCTGCACTCAGGCTGGAGCGTGGCCAGAATATCCGAGCGAAATCCCAGACTATCTTGCTAAAGCAGGGCTATAGGCTGTAAGAATATAAACAAAAAGCTTCAACTTGTAAGAAGAATTAGGATAATCCTAAGAATCAAACGAGTTGAAGCTTTACTGTTTTATTTTCTATTTTCTATTTTTCTAGTGGGGCCTCAGGGGCTTGAACCCTGGACCGGCGGATTATGAGTCCGCTGCTCTAACCGACTGAGCTAAAGCCCCACGCTAACAAAGTCAGCAACGACTAGATTAGCACACACCCATAAACGTTTAACACGCTATGCGACACGATTTATATACAATGCGTATTGCAATGAATGCTTATTTGGTCTGGCTAATCTAGTCGCTAGTTTGGTCGCCAGCTGTTTTAGCGCAAATAATTATGCTACTGTAGCTTGTCCTCTTCCAGAAGCGAAATTACTCAAAGCTCCAGTCTTACGAACTGCAACGAACAAAATCCAAGGAATAATTCCAGCAATCACAATACCGCTTATAAACTCACAAATCATGTGAATTGTTAGATAATTTACAGACTTACCTTGGTAAATTACGAACATCAAATAAATACCATATTCAATAGCTGTAAGACCACCAGCAATAACGCTTAAGGTAAGGTTATACTTCTTATATTTGGCAATCGCAAAAGGAATTTCGCTAAACACAGCTTGTAAAGCGGCAGAAGCAAGAACCATGAATGCGGAGAATTGTTGACCAAGAATATTTTCGAATACAGCACCAAGAACATTAACATAAATCGCAGCACCAGGCTTACGAATCAAAAGAAGAGCAAGAGGACCAGACATGTACCAAACGCCATGCAAAATGCTTCCAAAACCAGGCAAAACCGTTCGCAAAATAGGTGAAATCTGGGAGAAGAACACAATCGTAAAGCCCCAGTAGATTACACCAAACAAAGCAGCTAAAGCAGCTCCAAGTGATATATCTGCCACTCGCCAGCGAAGACTGCTAATTATTGTAGGCGTAACTTCTTCTTGATTTTGAGATTTGTCTGTTATAGGCGTGCTGGATTGCGTGTAATTTGATTCATTATTTGATTCATTATTGAAAATATCACTCATAAGAGTCCCTTAACTACTAGATGCTGCGTATTGTAATTTCTTTAAAATCGTTTCTTGACCTACGCAGCCTGGGCGGAAACGACATCGAGTACTCTACCATTTAGTTTCCACTAACACGCCTTTTGGATAATTTTTTGTATGATTTGTAACATTTTTCACTATTGCAGAAATTTATAACGCGCTATAAAGTCGTTTGCGCGATACCGAGCATGGTGGAGATTTGAGATTTTTCGCGGTGCGCGAGGCGTATCGCTCGCGTTATATTTGCATTATGCGCGAGACAAATATAACGAATTTGAGCCAAAAAGCGTTACAAATGCCTCATGAGTGAGATAAATCTAACGAATTTGTAGTGTGTCGCTACTTCGACACGCCGATACGCACTAACAAAAACACTACAGTTACTAATCTAGATAGTTGGAAAAATGAGCATAAGAATGTCGCATATAACGAACACAGCGTATGGCGAGAGTTAAATCAGGGGGAGTACAAACAAAATGTCTATGGAACATCCAAATAGTAGCGGTGAGCGCATTATTGACGTTGAGCGTGATATCATGCGACGCGCTCCAGAGCATAATAAGACGAATCTTGATTTAGACAGAATGCGCCTAATCCTTGATATTTTGGGGCATCCAGAGCAATCGATGCACGTAATTCACATTACTGGCACCAATGGCAAGGGATCCACGGCTCGCATGGCGGAGGCGATTTGCCGCGCATACGGTTTGCGCACGGGTCTTTACACTTCTCCGCATTTGCAGCGCATAAATGAGCGAATCATGATTGATGGTGAGGAAATTAGCGACGACCAGTTCGTTGACGTGTATGATCAAATGAAAGACATTATAGACATGGTTGACGCTCGCATGGACGCCGATGGCAAACCGCGCATGAGCTTTTTTGAGGTGCTTACAGCCATGGCGATTTGGGCTTTTGCCGACGCTCCTGTAGATGTTGCCGTGATGGAAGTTGGCATGGGTGGCGAATGGGATGCCACTAATGTTATGAACGCGGATGCTGCAATTATTGGTCCTGTAGATATGGATCACATGCAATGGCTTGGAAACACGGTTGAAGAGATTGCGCGCACAAAAGCTGGTATTATTAAGCCAAATTGCACTGTGATTTTGGGTCCGCAGCCGCATGAGTCGCAAGTTTTGCCAATTATTCAAGAGGTTGCAAATCGCAATAATGCCAAGCTTTTACGCGATTCATACGATGGGGATGGCGATTTAGATGTTATTTCGCGCACTCCAGCTGTTGGTGGTCAAGTTGCCACTTTGCGCACGCCTTTTGGAACTTATGAAGATGTTCCGATTGACAAGTTTGGTGTGCATCAGGCTCATAATGCGCTTGCGGCGCTTGCTGCTGCGGAGGTTGTTCTGCCTGTAAATGGCGCTTTGGATGGCGATTTGGTTGCCGAGGCTTTGAGCCAAGTTAATGTTCCTGGGCGCATTGAGCAAGTGCGCACTTCTCCGACAATTATTATTGATGGCGGCCACAATGTTAATGCTGCTGAGTCGCTTCGTAAAACAATCGAGGAGAATTATAATTTTGAGCAGCTTATTGGCGTTGTGGCAATGATGGCAGATAAGCAAGTTGAAGAATACTTGGGTGTTCTTGAGCCGATTTTAACGAATATTATTGTTACTCGTAACTCTTGGCGTGATCGCGTTATGGATCCAAAAGATTTGGAGAAGATTGCGGTTAACGTATTTGGCAGAGATCGAGTGATTCGTGTTGACGATCTTCCAGACGCTATTCAAGAAGCTGTGAATCTTGTTGACGAAGACGATGAGCTTGGAGTTGGATACGGACATGGAGTGTTGATTTGCGGCAGTTTTGTTACAGCTGGCGACGCTCGAACTATGCTTATTGAGCGCGTTAATCCAGACTTAAAGAAGCCTAAGGATCAGCGCGCTAATATTCATCCAAACATTGCGAATTGACTTTAGCTAAAGAGAGGTGCTTAGCTAAAGAGAGGTGCTTAGCTGAATAAGCGTTTAATAATAAACGAATCTCCTTCGTAAGGAACATGCTTGTTGTGCACCTTTATCCAGCGTTCGTCGCCCTTTCCGATAGCAAGTATTATGTTGAGTCTGTTGTTCTCTCTCGCATCTTTTCTTGCGTCTTCGACACTGTACTCAATAGCTTCAGCTCTGTTTATAATAATTCGCGATTCAACGTTTGTATTGGTTACGCAAGATTGCATGTATTTGCAAATGTCCATTTCGTCTTCGACATTTGTGTCTTCCTGAGTGAACACAAATTGGCTGATTCGATCTTGTGCAGCTTGAACTATTTCTTTTCTCCTGTCAACGGCTTTGTCTCCAGTGGATCCTGTTACAAGCGTGATTCTAAGATCATTGTTACCGTATTTGTCGTATACGAAGTCGATAACAGATTTTGTGGAAATGTAGTTGTGTGCGTAATCTACTATGGCAACTGTATTGGATTCTGTGTCTTTAAAGACTTCCATTCGCCCTGATATTTGAACGTTTTCTATAGCATGTAGGGCTTTTCGATCTGTGTTCTCGTTTATGCCTAATGCGTTTGCTATTGCAATTGCTGCAGTGGCATTTTCGTAGTTAAAGTCGCCTGCGATTTTTAGATTGAATTTGTCTATAGTTGTGTAATTAGGTACGAATTGTTTTTTGTTTTTCTTGCTTTCGTTGTCTAAAACAGCAACATAATGTTCTTGCGCGTCTGATGAAACTGGCATTGCTACATATTTTGTCCAAATAAGTTCTGGGTATTTTTCGCTCTTTTCGTAAGGGTGAATGTCTGAATTATCGCTGCATTCTGGGCAGTTGCATATGTTTTCGCCCATTTCTTCTTTTCGTACTCTTGAAAATGTTGTGACGTCCACGTATTCGTTTTGTGCGTCTTGGAGTATTAAGTCTGCGTGAGCGCAGTCTGCATTGAGTATAAGCGCGTCAGTGTTTTTTACGATTTGGCGTTTGCAATACAGGTAGTCTTCAAAAGTTGGGTGTTCTATTGGGCTTATGTGGTCTGGGCTTATGTTTAGGAATGCTGCCACATTAAAGTGTAGTCCGTATACTCGGTTTACTTTGTATGCTTGTGATGAAACTTCCATGACTAGGTATTTCATACCGTTTTTTACGGCTTGGCTCATCATGCGAAATGCGTCTAGGCTTTCTGGTGTAGTCAAATTAGATTCAACATATGTTTTTCCATCTAAGCAATTGTCAACGGAGGAGAATAGGGCTGCTTTGCCTTCAGAATGTTCGTTTAAAATTGCATGAGTGAAGTAAGCTGTTGTTGTTTTTCCTTTTGTTCCCGTAATTCCAATAACTCTAAGTCTTTCTTGCGGGTTTCCAAAGAATTCTGATGAAAGCAAGCTCATTGCTTTACGAACGTCTGTTACTATAAGTCCTACTGCATTGGTGTAATCCGCGTAACTTTGCTCGGCAACGTATGTAGTTAAGCCATTTTTATCAGCGTCTTTAAGATATTCTGGCTTAAAATTGCCTTTAATGAACAGAAGAGTGTTTTTCTTAATATCTCGTGAATCGTATGTTATGTGGTTGTATGTTTTTTTGTAGTTTTTAAAATCGTCCGCGTTCATAGACCAGATTTCGTTGCGAATATGCACGAAATCGTTGTTTTCTATGTTGTTTTCTATGCAGTTGTTTTGTTCGTCTGAGTGTTCAGTATTGGTCTGTGGGAGTTTTTGGATAATTTCTCGTAGAAGTCTGTAATTTTTTAAAATTGTGCTTGCGTCTAGCATGTTTAGATGAAGATTTGTTTTTTCGCTCATTTTGTTCCTCTTGATTTTGAATTATAGCCAGTTTCCGCTGCTAGCTGGTTTTCCTTTGGATTTTAGCCACTCGTCGAAGCTGTTTTTCCACTTTGTATACGCTTTGCGTTGCCATGTCATTAAATCGCATAATTCAAGATTTGCAACATCTTCATGTAATTCGCTTATAGGCTTAATCAAGTCTACTGCGGCTACAGTGTCTGCTGTTGCGTCGTGAAAGTCTCCTATTGGCTCTACGCCGTAGAATTGTGTTGTATGCGTAAGTGTTCGCTTGCCTGTGCGCTTAGAAACAGCGCGGTCTATAACTAATGGGTCTACTACAAGAATTTCTCCATCGTTGATTGTGCTATTCGGGCGATTGTTCAGGCTTGTTAAATCCCATTTTTTTAAATCATGCCTTAGCATTTCAACGTCGAAAGGAGCGTTGTATGCAAGCAGTGGAATATTTTTGCTCTGCGCGAGGCTTACCGCCGCAGCCAATGCTTCGATTTCCGCCGTTGGTTCCCCACCGTTTTCTTGTAGGAACTCGTCCGTAAATCCGTTGACTTGGCTTGCTTTTGGATTAATTGGCTTGTGCGGGTTTATTAACCAGGTTGCTATCACGTCATTGTGAGTCTTATTTTGTGGGTTTCTGAGCACAAGAGTTGCTGAACAAATGGAGTCTTCGCCGAGAATTGCGCCCGTTGTTTCTGTGTCGAAACCGAGCAGGAAGGATTGGCTGAGTGGCGTTTTTTCGCTTTGCTGCTGTGTCTCGTTTAGCGCTTCCATAAGCTCGTTAATGTTGTTTGGCATAGTCTTAATCGTAGAATGCGCTGCAGACCCTGAGTTTGTGTTAGTAAATGGTGGATTGTTATTTTTTGTAATGTTTCGTCTATGAGTTATTTAGTGCGAATTTTTGCAAAATATGTAATAAAATGCCCTCAAAGTACACAATTATATGATAGAATAGCATCAAGAACGCTCGTTATGTTACAAAAAGTAACATTTTCTGAGAGTTGAGATGTGCTTTTTGTTTAGGAGTCGTTGTGGATTTACCTTTGCAAAAGCAAAGAAACAAAATAATAAATACAAAATAACAACATAGCAAAAGATTTAAAATCAAAAGGACAAAGGTGTATATGAACATAGACATCAATGACGGATTTAATGACGGACTTGGCGACGGACTTAACGACGTTCAAAATCATCAGAATGCTACTGATAATAATAATGGCGAATATTCTTATAATTCTTATAAGTCATATAAGCAAGGAGAGTATGCTCGCAATCATATTCGCATTACTGCAACGAAATTGTCTGACGGTCGTGACTTTTTCTATCTTGATGATAGCCCAGATTATGTTAGCGGTCTTAAAACGCGCGAATTGAAAGATCCTCGAAAATTAGCGTATAGGTTTGCCTCGCATATTGATGCGGATGGTAATGAAGTGCAGTATGCAGCTCCGCAAATGCGTCAAGATCCTCTTACTGGAGACTGGATTCCTATGTCTACAGCGCGCATGAATAGACCAATCACTGCTGGCCCTGGAGCGCTTACTAAGGGCAATCCGCTTGCCGCTCGCAAACCTGGTTCTGCATATCAAGATGGGGAAGTTCCAGACACTGATTACGATGTTGTGGTTTTTGAAAATCGTTTTCCATCCATGGTTCAAGTTCCTGGTGTAAGCCGTGAACCTCATTATCTTAATGGCAATCCACTATGGAAACAGGCTCCTGCAGCTGGTCGTTGTGAAGTGATTTGCTTCGGACCAGACGAAAATATGTTACCGGCTCAATTGCCAGTATCTCGTTTGCGAACTGTAGTAGAGGCGTGGGCTTTTAGAACGGCTGAAATTAGCCAGATTGATGGCATTGAACAAATATTCCCATTCGAAAATCATGGTGCAGAAATTGGCGTTACTTTAGCTCATCCTCATGGTCAGGTTTATTCTTATCCGTTTATTGCGCCTAGACTTGAGCAAGAATTGCGACATACTCAAGCTTATTTTGAACGCACTGGCAGTAATTTGTTGAAAGATTTAATGCTTTCAGAGATTGATAATGCTTCGCGCATTGTAATGAGAAATCACAGTTGGGTGGCATATGTTCCAGCTGCAGCGCGCTGGCCACTAGAGGTGCATGTTGCTCCAGTTAGAGATGTTCTTTCTTTGGATCAGCTTGATGACCAAGAGCGTTGGGATTTGGCACAAATGTATTCAACATTATTGCGTCGCGGAAACGCATTCTTCGATAAGGGAGATGGATTGGGAATGGATCTTCCATATATTGCAGCATGGCATCAAGCCCCATTGCATGACCCTCGTCGTGAAAATTATCGTCTTAATTTGCAATTCTTCTCATTCCGCAGAGATGTTAACAAAATCAAGTATTTGGCTGGATCTGAGTCTGGTATGGCTGCGTGGGTTTCAGATACTACGCCAGAACTTATCGCACAACGATTCCATGAACTCGGTGCAGTTGACTTAGACTAGTTAAGATAGTTGGGATAATTGGGCTAATTAGGATAATTAGGATAATTAGGATAATTAGGATAATTAGGATAATTAGGATAATTAGGATAATTAGGATAATTAGGATAATTAGGATAATTAGGATAATGTTATTAACTATATTAGTAATATTAAATGTTATTATGATTTGTGAGTACAAAGGAGTGCTATTATGCCAGTATCATTTATTGAAGCAGTGAAGAATGATGATGGTGCCAGACAAGCAACATCACTATTCAGCGAGACTTTTGGCGAATATTGCAGAATGCGTTTGCAAGATAATGGTGGAGTATGGGCAAGCCCTGGACGAGTAAACATTATTGGTGAACACACGGATTATAACGAAGGATTATGCTTGCCTATCGCTCTTCCGCATCGCACTTTTGTTGCGTTGCATCCTAGAAGAGACACAAAAGTTAGAGTAGTTTCAAGCGTTAACCCTATGTCAATCGAACAAGCGGATCTTGATCATCTACATGCTGGAGATGTAAAAGGTTGGGCGGCATACGCTATTGGAGTGGCGTGGGCATTGCGTAAAGCAGGCTACTTAAAGGTACGTGGTTTTGATGCTGCGTTTGTTTCATGCGTTCCGCTTGGATCAGGCTTAAGCTCTTCTGCAGCAATGACATGTTCTATTGCGCTCGCTTTAAGTGATGCATTTGACTTAGGATTATCTGATTCGGATGTTGGGCGCGTGCAGCTTATTCATGCGGCGATTATGGCAGAGAATGAAATGGCTGGAGCTTCAACTGGAGGCTTGGATCAAAATGCTTCTTTGCGATGTGTTGAAGGTAATGCGCTTCTGTTGGACTGCAAGAAAGATTTGACGCCATTACAAAGCGTGAGCCAGCAGCCGTTTGATTTGGCGGCGAATAATCTAGAACTACTGGTTGTAGATACTTGCGCTCCTCATCAGCTTAATGATGGTCAATATGCTGCTCGTCGAATGATGTGTCAAGAGGCTGCTCAAGCGCTTAATGTGTCATCTTTGCGTGCTGTTGCTGATTCTATTTCTAATAGTGAGGATTCACAGCAGACTTTACAAGATACTCTTAATCGAGTGCAGAAACTTGGTGGCGAAACAATGATGAGAAGAGTGCGTCATGTTGTTACGGAAATAAATCGCGTTCGAGAGTTTGTTGAGGCTTTCCATAAAACAGACATTACTCTTGCGGGAGAATTGATGAACCAGTCACATAATTCATTAAGAGATGATTATGAGGTTACTGTTCCAGAACTCGATACTGCTGTTGATGTGGCTCGCAATGAGGGAGCTTATGGCGCTCGCATGACTGGCGGCGGATTTGGTGGTTCCATTATTGCTTTAGTTGATACTAATAGGGCTAAGCCGATTGCTCAGGCTATTGCTGATGAGTTTGCAAAACGTGGTTTTGCTGCTCCGCGCTCTCTTTCGGCTGTACCGTCATCAAGTGGTGAGCGAATTTTGTAGTATCTGCCTTAAATGGTGTATGCCTTAAGTAGTATCGCCTTAAAGATTGTGTATAAATATTGTGCATAAATAGCATATAACGTATAAACAAATAATATATAAACAAAATGTGCCTTTGAAAGTCTCTACTTGTTTTTCAACCTGTAGAAACAATCAAAGGCACTTCTTAATGGTAATTTATTGATCTTTTGGATTATTTTTGATTAAAGCTTGAATCCAGCGTAGTTTTTAGCTACTTCGATTACTCTGTAAACATCAAGATTCGGTTGAATATTGTTTTCTTCCCTTCTAATAAAATCAAGGAATTCGTACCAATATTGTTGGGCTTGTTCGTTGTGTCCGCAAGAAATTTCTCGCAATGCTTGGGAAAGTTTCTTAACGTATTCACGATGCCAAGAGAGAAGCAACCATTCGTTAGCAATGTGACCAGTTTCATTACTTATCTGTTTAGAAATAGTTGTTACCATTGAGTCCGCTAGGCAAGCAATGGCATTGAACTGTTCGCTTTGCTTTAGATTAATTCTTTCACCAATGGCGTTGAAATAATCGCATGAAGAAAGGTAAGAAACGGTTTGCAGCCAATCTACAGCAGTTTTCCAACTATTGCCATACAGTGATGCAAAGTATTCTTGCTTTATATCATCGTAAGTGCGCGTATTGTTCCACAACATGGATCCCATAACATAATTAGGGAAATTATGTGGGAATCCTGCTCGAAGCTCTTGGCAAGAAATGTATCCATCTAATCCTAACTTACTAAGATGTGCAATATCGCGGTAAATAGTTGAACTTATAGCCATGTATCCTAAATCGCCATAATGTGCTCGTCCGAGTGGATAATCGTACACAAATCCATCTCCTTGGAAGGCTTTTTTCCAAGAAAACAGGTAGCTTAGATTTTCTTCTAGCGAGTTCGGCATAACTGTATTGTTGCGATTGTAGGCTTCAGTTTGTGGAATACCATTCTTGTAGTCAACGTCTGCGTAACTTTTTTCAAACGTTCTACTAATTGGTGCAAACATCATGGTGAAACGTTCTGGATT
This sequence comes from Gardnerella sp. c11Ua_71, assembly GCF_055818025.1. Lineage (NCBI taxonomy): Bacteria > Bacillati > Actinomycetota > Actinomycetes > Bifidobacteriales > Bifidobacteriaceae > Gardnerella > Gardnerella sp. c11Ua_71. The sequence continues at coordinate 145,587 of NZ_JARFVR010000003.1, forward strand.
AGCAATTTTCGCATGCTCTGGTGCAAACAATAATTCGTGGTAAAGCAAGAAGCAAATATGAGTGTCCAAACCTTTTTCCGTAAGTTTTTTGTCAAGCGCGTTAAGAAAATCAACGTACTGATCGGAAGGGAATGTCTTTTTGCATTCTTCACATTCACAAATATTGTTGCAAGCGTCAGACAGCCATACGTGCAGATAATCTACGTCTGAATGTTCTTGAGCATACGATACAACAATATCAACAAGTTGCTTAGTTACTTCTGGATTTGCAAAATCTAGACTCGTTAATATTGGAGCGCCGTTAAACAGTTCTCGTTTCCCTGCAATTTCGGCTACTAGTGGTTTCTTGTCTTCTGGAAGACTAACGCCTGATTCCCATCCGTATTTTGAGGAGTATCCTAGAACTTCACCAGTCCAACCATGTCCAACTCTATGCTGAACAATACCGCGCTTGTGCATTGCTTCATCAACAGAATCACTCATTTGTTGCGCAATCTCAATGCTGAATGGCTCTTTCTCTTGATACGGATTAAACTCGTGCTCATACCAACGTTTGAGGAATGGGTAAGGGTTTTCAAATTGTATAAAGAAGCTATTCATGCCAATTTTAGGAAGCCAATCAATGAAATCGACTATGTTCTCAATCTTGTCGGCTCCTTCGATGCATACGCCTCTATGAGCAAAACTTGCCGTTTCATCAAGTTGAATATTTGCCTTTTCAAAGTCTTCTTCGCTAAGAGAAGGTAGTATTTCGTTGCTTCTGCCTGGTCTTAGGAATCTTGCTCCAAACTCGTAAGCAAACCTGTAAACGGCAATTAATAGTGCTACATCTGTATTAGCGTGAATTGAGATTTTTGCGCTAGTCACTTTCAAGCTAAAAGCATCTTTTAGATTCGCACGTTGCTTCTGCTCGTCGGATAAAAGCTTGAAATCTGCCTCTTCTAGTGTGCTTGCAGGCGTTATTTTCATGCCAAACATTCTTTTGCAGAGGCGTTCCATCTCATTGTAAATAAATTCACCAGTATTAGGATTAGCTTGAACATATAGTGTCTTAGACAACATGTTAATTAATCCTCCTTAGAAGTAGCGCTGTTCTTGCTATCCATTAAATCCTTTTCAGCCTTAGAATGAGCTGCGTCTGCTGCCTTGAAGAATGGGAAGTAGATTATAAAGGATAGTACTACAAGCAGTGCTTGTAATATAGCACCTTGCCAGCTTCCTGTAGCAAGGAATCCGCCGATGATTGGTGGAGTCGTCCATGGTAGTGCGACACCAGTGGTGTAAGGAACTAATCCTGTTGCCATAGCGCCGTATGTTACTACAGCATTGATGATAGGCGTAAAGATGAATGGGAAGATCATAATAGGATTGAGAACGGTTGGGAAGCTGAAGAGGATAGCAGTGTTGATGTTGAACAATGCTGGTATGCCTGAAATGCGACCCAATGTTTTGTATTCGCGGCTCCTTGAGAAGAAGAGAAGGCAGAGCGCAAGACCGATTGTTGCTCCGCCGCCACCCATGTACACGAACAAATCCATGAACGGTGCAGTGATGATGTTAGGAAGCGCGTGACCAGCTTGCAAAGCAATACGATTGGCGTCGGCTTGCTGAAGCCAGATTGGGTTCATAACAGAACCAACAACTTGACCGCCGTTTACGCCACAGAACCAGAATACGGAGTTTAGGAGTACGGCAACGAATGTTCCTGGAAGTGTTGCACCAATAAGAGCTAATGGAGTTCCAACTATAATAGCGAGAAGATTATTGAGGCTGCCAATTCCTGTGACTTGCAAAACTTTTGTTACTATTGCAAATAGAACAATTATTACTGTTCCTGGCACGAGTGCTGCAAACGAATGTCCAACAGCTTCTGGAACGCTTTTTGGCATTTTAATTGTGAATTTACGTTGAATAAACTGGCGATATATTTCTGCGGTTATGAAGGCTATAACAATTGCTGTGAATAAACCTTTTCCGCCAATAAGTCCGTAAGGAATGCCGTTTGCTCCTTCTTTGCTTGCGATTGGTGGAGTTACGAGAAGGAATGCGCCGATTGCAAGAACTCCTGCAGAAGGTCCGTCTGTTTTGTATGATTCTGCAAGTCTGTATGAAATTCCAAATGCGGTTGCTAGACCGATTAATCCAAAGGAATTGTTTGCCATAGTGCTAAGTAAAGCATCTAATTCGCCGTGTGTGTGAAGCCATTTGGTCCACGCTTCAATAGGGAAGCTTCCAATTAATGTGAAAATGGAACCAATAAGTACAAGAGGCATTGCCATAAGCACGCCTTCACGCAATGCTTTCAAATGCCGTTGTGCTGCGACTTTTTCACCAAACGGCGCAAGTTTATTGGACAAAAAATCCATCATCGTATTTCTAGCCATTTTTATCCTTTGTTTGTTGTTCATCAATGAACTTTTTGTTTGGCTTATGTTATGTATAGGGTTCTTCACTGAACATATTTAGTTCGCTTTACTTTCTAATTATTGGTTAAAAAATAAAGTATATCTATCATCGCATTTAAATTATCAAAAATCAAACTTTGTCGTCGAATCGTTTTAATTCCAACAGTTATGAGCGTGTCGCTCTTTGTCTTATAAACTATTTGATTCATTTTTTGCATGTATTTTACAAAATTTAATAAGTGCGGAAATCGTACTTATGAAGGTGTAGAATAGTAATACGGCTTAAGCAATGGTGCGAAGCCAAATATGTTTTCAAGGAGCGCGCATGAGACGAATATACGGAAAGTGTACTGCTTATGCGGTTATTACGCTAGCAATGGCAATAATGCTTAGTGGATGCTCTATAGGAGCGCCAACAAGCAGTGTATCTTCCCAATCCTCATCCAAAAATGGCATAACAGTGTGGGTTATGCAAGACGATTTTACAAAAGAAACACTTAACGCAATCAACAAACAGTTTGAAGCACAAACAGGCGTGCGAGTACATGTACAAGTTCAGCCCTGGGACGGTATTTCTACAAAACTTACAACTGCATTATCTACATCGCGTCCGCCAGATGTTGTTGATATTGGTAATACAAAAATAGCGGATTTTGCAGCAAGTGGAGGATTACTAGATATAACAGAACACGAAAAAATGCTTTCACAAGGTAAACGTTGGCTTAAAGGATTACGAGAGCCAGCTATTTATAAAGATAAGCTGTATGCTGTCCCAGCATTTGCGGCATCTAGAGTTGTTATTTACAACAAACGCATATGGTCTTCAGCTGGAATAACAAATCAGCCAACAACTTTTACTCAGCTGATTTCTGCACTTAACACAATAAAACAAGCTCACAAAAATGAAGCGGATTTTAGTGCAATGTATCTTCCAGGACAGAATTGGTTTGCTGGAATGCAATTTGTTTGGGATTGTGGTGGAAGCTTAGCTTCATTCAATGGAATGCAATGGCATTCGTCTGCAATAAGTAAGAAAACCTTACAAGGACTTAAAAAATGGGCAGATTTTCAAAACGCGTTCTCAACAGAAGCATCAAGATCTGCTGAAATAAATAATCCTGATCAAGCGCAAATACTCGCTCAACAAAAAGCTTCAGCAGTATTGACAAATAGTGCAGCTGTTACAAAGGCAATCTCAATTAATCCATCTCTTTCTAGAAAAGATTTTGCTACATTTCCAATGCCAAGCGTAAATGGTAAGGGTATACAACCTTCTGTTCTTGCTGGTTCAGACTGGGCAATACCGTCTAGAAGTAGCAACGTTGCGTTGGCGTTAAAATGGATACGCATTGCTGCAAGCCCTTTAATTCAGCGTAAGTGGATTGTGGAACACGATGGTTGGCTTCCTAATAGTATTGACTTGTTGGATGAATATTTACATTCTCGCGATTTAGACGAGGTGCAAAAAGGATTCTTCGAAACAGCTAGAGTATCTCAATCAACTCCTGCAGCTCCTGGATGGTCGACTATCGAAGCAGATGGTTCTCTTAAAGAATTATTCGCTTCATCTGCTATGTCTGCAAAATCTGTTTTGCAAGCAGCACGCGTATTTCATGACCATGCACAAGAGATTTTCTCTCATAATCAGGTTGGTGGTGACTTATGAGGCTCCTAAAAGTTAGCAAAAATTATAGTAGTAGATGTGCTAGTAAATCTGCTAGTAACAGTGCTAGTAAAATAGTTCCAGTTCTAATGCTACTTCCAGCTTGCATATTACTTATAGTGTTGGTTATTTTGCCTCTACTTATGCTTGTTGTAGCATCTCTTAGCAATTTTAATGCTAGATCGTTGTTTACTGGAGAATTCGAGTTCGTTGGCATTCAGCAATATTTAGCTCTTTTTGCAGACAAAGGATTCTACTATTCTCTAGGAATCACAATTGCTTTTGCTGCATTTCTCGTTATTACTAGCGTGCTCATAGGGATGTGGGTTGCGCAAACCATGTTTAAACAATCTGCAGTAGTAAGGGTGATTATGTCCATTGTTCTTGTAGCTGCATGGGCAATGCCTAATGTTGCTGCTGCATTAGTGTTTAAATGGATGTTTCAACCTGGTTATGGAGTAGTAGGTTGGCTGTTAACTCAGTTAAAAATTTTTGGCAATATTCGCAATCTTTCGTGGACTAGTAACACGAATTTAGCTTTTTGCTGTATTGGATTAATAATCGTATGGCAGGCTGTTCCATATATTGCTATTACCTTATATGCGGCACAAAAGCAGATTGCTCCTGAATATGCTGAGGCTGCGGCAGTTGACGGAGCTTCAAAAACGCGTATATATTGGCAAATTACAGTACCTATATTGGCTCCACAATTAACGGCTATAACCATACTTTCTTGCATATGGGATTTCAACGTATTTAATCAAATATGGTTACTCACTCAGGGCGGTCCTCGTGAATCTACTGCAACCGTTGGAGTTTTTACATATAAGAAAGCATTTATTAATTTTTCTATTGGACAAGGCTCTGCAATAAGCGTGGTAACTACTCTGATACTCTTTTTTGCCACGGTTTACTATATTAGACGACTTCTAAAGAATGGTGATGAGCTATGAAGATAGTTACCTTATTGGATTTGCTTCGTAGGCGCGTTACATTGAATAAAATTATTAACACGTTGCTTGCTTTTGTGTTTATTATTGTATGGATTTTCCCCGTGTATTGGATGTGTGTTACGGCATTTTCACCTCGAAACGAAGTTCTACAATCCAAGCCAACTTTGTTACCAAGTCACTGGTCGTTTGAACATATGCATGATGCTTTTTCTTCTGATTCAATGCTTTCATATGCTTGCAATAGTCTGTTGGTAACAGTGTTGAGTGTAGTTATTGCGGTTATTGTAGCGTTTTTGGCTTGTGCTGCTTTAACTATGCACGCGTTTGCTGGCAGAAAGCTTATTATGGCTGCTGTGATTGTTGTGCAAATGATTCCAGCAACAGCAATTCTTATACCACAATTCATTGTTTTCAATCGTTTTGGAATGCTTGATACTTACGTTGGTTTAGTTTTAGCTTATGTTACTGCTGTGCTTCCAGTGGCAATTTGGAATTTGCGAGGATTTTTCTTGGCTATGCCAATGTCTATTTTTGAATCAGCTCGTGTTGAAGGTGCTAGTGAATGGCAAATTTTGTGGAGGATTACATTTCCGCTTGCAGCTCCAGGGATTATCGCAACATCAGTATTTGCTTGTATTCACGCATGGAATGATTATTTAATAGCGTATACTTTTATGAAAACTCAAGAAAAATACACTCTTCCTGTATGGTTGGCGTCATTTGCTACACCTTCAGGAGTTGATGTTGGTGCTCAGATGGCTGCATCTCTGATTTTCTCTGTGCCAGTGATTGTTTTCTTCTTGATTATTCAACATGGTCTTACGTTTGGTTCTATGCAAGGCGCAATAAAATGATAAAAATAAATAATTACCTAGTGTGGGAATCTTAGGAGAAACAAAGAATGAAAGACTCTGATGATTCGCGTAATAGATTGATCTCATTTACGCCAGAAGATATTCGTAAGAAGAATCGTTGTAATGTTTTAAATCTTCTTTACTCAAATTATATTCTTTCGAGATCTGATGTGGCAAAATTAACTGGTATATCTAAATCGTCTGCATCCGCAGTGGTAGAATCCTTGATTTCCGACGGTCTTGTAAAAGAAGGCAAAACAAAGTCTGCAACGTGCCCTGGTAAGCCTGCAGTTTTATTGCATTTATGCGAGAATTCTAGGCAAATAATAGTTGTTGACATTGCTGGAGAGAATACGATTGTTGGAGCTATAACAAATCTTGTTGGAAATGTTATAGAGCGTATTCAAACTCCGATTCGTTTAGATGACAAGCTTTCTGTAGATGATATTGTGTCTTTAATCGTTGATTTGCGTAAAAAGACTACGGCACCACTATTGGGAATTGGTATCTCATCTCCTGGAGTTATTGACGATGAAGGGAAAATTCTATCAGCACCTCATCTAGGTTGGAAAAATGTTACACTGGCGGATGATTTGCGAAAAATATTTAATGTTCCGGTTCGTGTTGATAATAATGCTAATGCTGCAGCCTTGGGAGAAAAACAACTTGCTAATGGATCGAGTAATTTAATATACATACAAATCGCTCGTGGTGTTGGTGCAGGAACACTGATTTCTAATAAGATTGTTGACGGCGGAAAATTTACTGCAGGCGAAATTGGACATGTTGTTGTTGATGAAGATGGTCTTTTATGTCGTTGTGGTAAACGAGGATGTTTGGAAACACTTATATCGATTCCGCGTTTGCAACAGCGTATTGCGGATGCTCCATCGGAAAAAGATAGGATTATTACTCAGGCTGGAACTTCTTTGGGTAAGATATTAGCCATTCCTATAGCTATGAATGGTATTGAAGATGTGGTAGTAAATGGTGATAGCAGTATTATTAACGATACTTTTATTGCTAATATGCAGTTTGCGATTAACAGCAGGATTGATAGCAAGCTATTTGGGGCTGTAAGAGTGCGATTCCCAGCATTAAAACAAGATGCGTCATTGCTTGGAGAAAGTGTAGCTGTTATGCGAAGCGAACTTTGTTGATGCGTGTTGATGTATGCATTAGTGTGTTTGTGTGCTTAGTGGTTTTGTGTTAATTGTTGGCTGGTTGGCAATAATGCAAATTTAAATAATTATAAATCATAATGTAAATAGCTCCTTCGTTTATAAACATATGTTGTGATTTAGATTCATATGTTGCGTTTTACGAAGGAGCTATTTTGTTTATGTGTCTTTGTTTATGCGTCTTTATTTTTATGTATCTTGTTTTAGTCTTGCTGCTTCCAAGTATCAACGTCAATATGATGTTCTGGATTTGCTTGCCAAGCTTTCCATGCAGATTCAACTATGTCTTGCACGTTGTATTTTGCATGCCATCCCATTTCTTCGTTGATTCGCTTCGGGCTGCCAATTAGCTGAGGTGGGTCGCCAGCTCTACGATCTAGAATTGCCTCTTTAAATGGCAATTTCGTAACTTTGCGAATCTCTTCAACAATCTGGCGCACTGATGTGCCCTTTCCAGTACCAACGTTAAACGCATCGTACTTGCGCTCGTCGCGATCCAAGTATGATAGTGCAGCAATGTGTGCATCTGCAAGATCGGAAACATGAATGTAGTCGCGAATGCAAGTGCCGTCTGGAGTATGGTAGTCGCTGCCAAAAATTGCAGGCGCTTTGCCTTTCTGTAAACGTTCAAGAAGCATAGGAATAAGGTTCAGTATAGCTGGATCTTCTAGCTCAACAGGTCCGCAGCCTGCAACGTTAAAGTAGCGTAGGGCGCAGAAGCGAATGCCGTATGGTTTTTCACATGCCCGTGCCATCCATTCGCCGAAGAGCTTTGTTTGACCATATGGGTTAATTGGAAGCATTGGTACAACGTCTTCTGGAACAACCTCTACAGGAGGCTCGCCGTATGTTGCAGCACTAGACGAGAACACGAGTTTTTTTGCTCCACTTTGTCGCATAGCTTCTAAAACATTAAGCATGCCGTTTATATTCTGCTGATAGTACCAAAGCGGCTTTTCTACAGATTCCCCAACCTGCTTGCGCGCTGCAAAGTGAATAACGGAGTCAACATTTTCATCCTTCATGATTTGTGCAAGTCGCGCACCAGCGTCTGGAGAAGATATATCCATTCCATAAAGTCGCGCGCCTTCGATGCGAGTTGGTTTGCCATAGCTAAGGTCATCCACTACGACGACGTTTTGCTTGGCTTGATGTAGTGCGTGAACAACGTGTGCGCCAATGTACCCGCATCCACCTGTTACAAGGACTGTCATTTTGAAGCCTTTCTTGCATGTTTTACGCAAAAGTATTGCATAAGATTTGTTATACGAACTTGGTTGTATAAGGTCGCTATATATTTTTTAAGGCAAAAAATCATCATATAAAGCAAAAGCTGAAATAGAAAGATTGAAAAACATACAGATTGTGATATGCACATTTTCCATCAGTTCTGTGTTCATTTTTGCTCATATATGTTATCTTTTGTGATTTTAGTATACAACACTTGCTCGAGAATTTGTACTTTTGCAGCAAATTTTTAGAAGCAATGCGGGAATCGAAGTGCATTCGCGCGCTACGCTTTGAGCGCGAAGGCAGGTATCGCGTCCGTGTTTGTTTCTATTTTGCTAAAAAAGGGAACAAACGCGGGAATCTAGTTGGGTGTGATTGCCTTGTAGCATGGCATTTCGTTTGATGTTGGTTTGTGTTGGCGTGGCGCTGTGTGGCGCTGCATGGTGTCGGCGTGTTGCGTGTGTGATGTGTGTGGAATGTTGATTTTTCAATGGTTTTATAGTGTTAGTGTTCTTGTTCGAGTAGTTTCCTGAGAAAAGTCTGGGAAAATTCTTTAAAAACCTTGAAACAATGTGTTTTTACGGTTTTATTAGTGTTAATCCACAAATATTATGATGAAAATAGTTTTTATTGTGGATTAGTTTGTGTATAACATTATTTTTTTCTGTTTGTTTTGTGTGATTGCCTCTTGACTTTTTTAAACGGGGGGGGGGTATGTTAATAACAGCTGCTAGCTAGATGCTCTAGATGGTGGTTATCCACAATATTTCGGAATGTTGTTGGATGTTTAAAATTTCTCTTCGCGTGTTTTACGTGGAGGAGAAGAAGAAAGGAAATTAAAATGATGAATAAGAAGGCTATCGCCGCTTTCGCTGCTGGCGCAACTTTGCTTGCCGGCTTCGCAATGGCAACCCCAGCATTCGCTGGTGCCAAAGGTGATGCTCTTGCTGATGCTGTACAAATTCATGAGGCTAACAAGACTCTTCGTGAAAGCCAGCGTGCTGTGAGAACTGCAGAGATAAGTTTGGTCAAGCTTCAAAGCGCCCAAGCTGCAGCTAAGACGGCTTATGAGAATGCTAAAACCAAGTTTGATGCTGCTAAGAAGGCTGCAGAAGCTGCTAAGAAGGCAGTGGAAGATGGCTTGACTGCTTATCTTGGAAAACATGTTAACGATAAGGATTTCGATAAGACTAAAGCTACTGCAGAATATGAGCAGTCTGAAGAATACAAGAGTTTAGATAAGGCTAATGCTGAAGCTGAAGCGAAGCTTAAGGATGGCAATACTCTTGAGAAGAAAGCTGAAGATTTGAAGACTGCTCTTGATGCTGCTGATGCTAAGGTTACAGCTCAGACTGAGGCTGTTGCTGCTGCTAAGGCTCAGGTTGAAGCCAATCAGCGTTATTTGAACGCGTTGCGTGGTGTGAATCCAGGCGGTGAGACTAAGCCAGATCAGACTAAGCCTGGTGAGACCAAGCCAGATCAGACTAAGCCAGATCAGACTAAGCCAGATCAGACTAAACCTGTTCAGACTGCTGATCCATCTAAGTCTGCTGCTTCTGCTGAGTTGATGCGTACTCAGGTTGTGCTTGCTGAGGCTGATGCTACTAATAAGGATGCTCAGGAGAAGTTTGTTAAGGCTAAGGCTGATTTTGAGGCTGCTAAGACTCAGATGGCTGCTTTGGATGCTCAGGTGAAGTCTGCTGCTGATCGTGAAGAGGCTCTTCGCGTGGCTGGTAAGACTGATACTGATGCTTACAAGGCTGCTGTTATTGATTTGAAGGCTGCTCAGTCTAAGGCTAATGCTTATAGGACTCATGAGTATGCTGATGCTGAGAAGAATTTCGGAGAGAAGAGTGGTAAGGCTTTGCTTGCTGCTACTGCTTATAATACTGCTCTTGTGAATTATCGTGCTGCTTTTAATAAGGCTGTTGAGGTTGAGGCTTCTGCTGTTAAGGGCTTTGCTGATCCTAACACTTTGAACCCAGTTTCTACTGATTTCCCTGCTGCTTCTGCTGCTGCTAAGGCTGAGGCTAAGAAGGTTGAGGCTAAGGCTCAGACTGCTGCTCCAGCCGCTGGTAAGGCTGGTGCCGCTGCTGCTGCTAAGGGTGAGCTTGCTGCTAAGGGTGGCAATGGTCATGGTAAGTCTGGCGAGAAGCTTGGTAATGCTGGTGTTGGTGTTGCTTTGACTGCTTTGGCTGCTTCTATGCTTGCTGGTATGGGTGCTGCTGTTCGCAAGATGCGTCACTAAGTTAAAAAGCACGTTAAGTGTTATCGGTGAGCGTGCTGCGTATTTTTCAGTGCGCTCACTTCTATGATTTTGCTCTCAACTGTGGTAGTTTTCTTTGATTTCTATCGCAAGTTTTCTTACAGGATTGCATTACTGGTTTTTACTGTTTTGCTTAATTTCCTTTTTTCGCAGTGGATTCTGGTGATACTGGTTTTGTGAGTTGACTGTTGAGGGTAATTAGCAGTGCTGTTTTTGCTAGGGACAGTAATAGTGCTGTGATTATTAAGGGCTTGGAGATAGATGCTACTAGGGGCGTCAACTCTCCGAGCCTTTTTGTTTTCTTTAAATCTTTTATTTTGGCTTATGACCCTTTTTATTTTCAATTATTGAGCAATTTAATATTTTTGTATGTGTTGTGAGAGTTTAAAAATTTTGTAAAGATTTTGCACCAAAATTGGTGCTTCAATGTTTTTTGTTATATGCTTATATCACAAATAAATCTTAAATCTTAATTTTGAATTAATTGTTATTGCAGATTTTTTATAAAAGGGCGTATATATGGTTTCTGTGAATATTCGAGCACTACGTCGCTCAAAAAAAATAACTCAACAAGAGTTAGCTGAAGCATTAGGAGTATCTCGTAATAGCATTGTGCGATACGAAAATGGTACAAGTGCTATTTCAACTAGGTTAATAGATAAGATTTGTGATAAATTCAAGGTTTCTCTTTTTGATATCGTACATGAAAAAGAATTATCTGCATCTGATAAATACGATTTGAATATGAAGATTGAAGTTTTAAAGGAGCGTGGCGCACTTTTACTGGCTCGTTTATATAAATACGAGGATAGTATGAATATACAATTTGATGATTCTTCTAATGCATGGATTGCAATTAGTGATGATTTATCAGATGTAATTAATACAAAGATTTATACATCTACAAATTTTGAAGATATAAATCGTTATATCGGATATTTAGATGGCATAGAACGCTTGCTTGAATACGTAAGTTGCAATAAAAATAGTTAACAATCTTATAGAAAAATATGGGTAAGTGTGATTTTGCTATGGTTATAGAAGATTTTAGCGAAGAGTATTTTACTCACTGTTTGTTAAGAAATTTACGTTCTTTACAAATGTATAAGCATGCAGATTTGCATCCTAAGGCGGTTTTACTCGGTGGTCAAAGTGGTGCTGGCAAAACGACCATTCATGTAATAAAACAAAAAGAATTTAACTGTAACATAATAATCCTTGATGCTGATAGCTATAGGACTCAACACCCTTATTATTGCGAGTTGCTTGATAAATACGGTAAAGAAAGTGTTAAATATACGAGTGCTTTTTCAGCAAAAATGGTGAGAAGCTTAATTGATGAGTTAAGTTCTAAAAAATATAATCTCATAATTGAAGGTACTTTGCGCAGTGTTGAAGTTCCTAGTAGTACTGCGAAAATGTTGATAGATCGTGGTTACCGTGTTTCTCTTGCTGTCATTGCAACAAAACCTGAATTGTCATGGATCAGTACGCTGATTCGCTACAGGGAAATGTATTTGGAAGATCCTAAAAGTGCTAGGGCAACTCTTAAGGATCATCACGACAATATTGTGAACAATATAGTAGATAACTTGTTGAAATTAGAACAATCGAAAATATTTGACAGAATTCAGATTTACAAGCGAGACGAAAAATGTATATATGATTCTGATTCGTATAAAAATAGTCCAAATATTACAGCAGCTAGTGTTCTTAAGGAAGTGCTCTTTGGCAAGAAAACTATTGATGAGAAAAAGTTGATTTGCCACGCTAAGAATAGGTTGAATGAACTAGACAAGTTGATAGATAAAAGTTTGTAGAATTTGCAGAGACTTGCATTAGCGCGGCTGATTTGCGCGAGTGGGTTATTTTGTAGTATTTTTGTTTTTTTTTTATCCCGCATTTGTTCCCATATTTGGCGTTTTGATAAACAAATGCGGGGTAAGAGATAGGCAGAGTGAAGAGTTGTGGTGTAAAAAATTCAGATAAGCGGCAAAAGGTGTGTCAACAAATCGAGTTTTCGTTGAAATATCAAGAAAGACTTGTCGTAGTTAATATAAAAAACGAGCATGTCCACAATAAAAGTGAATATGCTCGTTTTTTTTTTTTAAATAGTTTAAAATCACCAAAAATAAAGGTTAATAAATCACTAACTTAAGCATTTGGTCTTTTGCCGTGATTTGCTGCCTTTTTGCGGCGTGCCTTGCGCTTACGTCCACGCATACCCATAATAAACTCCTAACGATTAAAATGAACAACCTTAGGGATTATCGCACATTGCCAAGACGTTCAAGCTTTTGTCTTTCACCAGATGTCACATATATGCAGCTATCACATATTCTCAATCAGAGGTGAAATTCTAAATTGGTTAACAACAGTTTCCTGTGGTGCTATAACAGTCAAGTCTGTTCCTGTGTTAAATGCATTCGCATACGCCGTCTGTGGTTCTACAGCAACTCCGCAAGGATGCTTGTCTGCAGGGAAACCAGTTGCAGTGCACACTTGGAATGATGTTACGCTTTTGTCGCCTTTCACCGCTATTTGTAAGTCGTCAGCTCGCGTAAAAATCGCAGTAGTCCACTCATCGTCATCCCTAATTAAATCAGTCCAAGCATCATCAAATGGCTGATTAACTAAAAATGGATTATCGCGTAAATCAAATCGCGTTCCGTCTACGCTTTCTGTACCAACTGGTATTAAACGTTCATTTGCGCGCACATGCGTTTTTGCAGGAAGTTTAAGCTTGCACTTAGAGTTTAGTTGATCAATCTCGTCTCCATGCCCTTGTAATCCGTTGCACAGCCAAGGGTGCATTGCAGCAGCCCATGGAGCATCATCATTGCCATGATTGGTTGTATTCAACGTTAAATGAATCCCATAATCGTCAAGCTCCCAAGTGGCTATTGTAACAATGTCAAAAGGATATCCTTCCATATTTGGTGATCGCCATAAAAGACTCACACTGGATTGTGTAACGCTTAAAGTTTGCCAGTATGAGCGGTATCCGTAGCCGTGTAAAGCTGTGTCTCTATCTCGCTCGTCGATAGGCAGAGTATAAGACGCGTTTTGGAACTTGTAAGACGCTTTATCTACACGATTTGGGAAAGGAATAAGTATTTGTCCATTGTAGCAAGGCGGTAACTCGTCAGCCTCAAATGGCACAACAATATCACTATTTCTCCAAGTAAAATTGCGTAGTGCAGCTCCAAGTTGTGTTATTGTAGCCTTGTAATCTTTGTGGCAAATCGTGTATTGGTTGCCTGTTCGCGGTGGTAGCGAATACGATTTCATAAATCACCCCTATGTGAAAACGTTTTTAATAATACGAATTGTATTACTTAAGCCAATATATCTGCTACGGTTGCGTTAAGCAAGCTAACTAAATCGTTTGGATTTAGAACAACATCAAGACCGCGTTTGCCTCCAGAAACAAGAATCTCATCAAAGTGCATAACACTAGCATCCAGAACGGTTTCGTGATGAGTACGCTGACCAAATGGGCTGATTCCGCCAACCACGTAGCCGCTTTCGCGTTGGGCTACATCTGGGCTTGTCATACTGGCTTTTTTGGCATTTACTGCGCTAGCAATCGCCTTCATACTCAATCTACCGTTTACTGGCACAATCCCAACTACGCGTTTTTCCCCAGTGTCTACCATAAGTGTTTTGCACACTTGTTCAGCATTTACGCCTAATTTTTGCGCTGCTTCCATGCCATACCCATCATCCATGTGGTCTGCATCGTGCTCATAGTCAACAACGCGGAACGTAATTCCAGCGTTTTCTAACTGTGCGATTGCTGGCGTTGCTTTACCTGTCGTAGCATGTTTTTTGCTCATTTTTACCCCCCGTGTGCAAAATGTTTTGCGAAAACCCCCTGCGATGAGTCATCGCAAGGGGTTTATAGCTTTTATTTAAGCTTTATTAGCTTTACCGTGTTTCGCTAACTTTACTCAGCAATCTCAGCGAAGTAAAGCAAGGTGCGAATCATGTTAGCAGTAAAGCCGTACTCGTTATCGTAGAAGGTAACGGTACGAGCCAAAGTTACGCCGTCAACAGTGTTAACATCGGTCTGAGTTGGATCGAAAACGCCACCGTGGGTGTCGCCAATAATATCGGAAGACACAATGCTATCGGCATTGTAACCGAAGTATTCGCAGTTTTCGAATGCCTTCTTAAAGGCTTCGTTGATTTCTTCGGTGGTTGCTGGCTTCTCGAGAACAGTGGTCAACTCGGTAACAGATCCATCTGGAACCTGAATACGCTGAGCATGACCCTGAAGCTTTCCGTTAACCTCTGGAACAACCTTGCCGATTGCCTTAGCAGCACCAGTGGAGTGCTCGATGGTGTTGCAAGCTGCAGAACGGTTGTTGCGTGGCTTGGAGCCGCGTGGGCCGTCGAGAATCATCTGGGTGCCAGTGTAAGCGTGGATGGTGGTCATGAAGCCAGACTTAATACCCCAGTTATCCTGCAAAAGCTTAACCATTGCAGCCATGGAGTTAGTTGTGCAAGAGCCAGCGGACACAATGTTGTCGGTTGGCTTCAAAATGTCTTGGTTCACACCAAACACAACGGTTGGGGTGGTTTCGTCTTTAGCAGGAGCGGAGATAAGAACCTTCTTAGCTCCAGCGTTCAAGTGAGCCTGGGACTTTTCTGCAGAAGTGTAGAAACCAGTGCACTCGAGCACGAACTCAACGCCATCGTTCTTAACCCATGGAATATTGTTTGCGTCTTTTTCAGCGTAAACCTTGTAAGTCTTACCATCTACGACGATTGCGTCTTCTGTGGAGGTAACCTCAACTGGGGTGCCGTCGTCGTGGCGGAAAGTGCCATGAGTGCTGTCGTACTTAAGCAAGTAAGCAAGCATCGAAGGAGTGGTCAGATCGTTGATGGCTGCGACTTCGATATCGCCAGCTTGACCGCCACGAGCCTGAAGCTCAAAAATACGACGGAATGCCAAACGGCCGATACGTCCAAAGCCGTTAATACCAATCTTGACTGTCATATGGGATCTCCCTTGAGTGAAACCTTAACGCATAGTTCTAGCGATTTTTCGCGATTTTTAACAATACGTTTTGGTCTTCGTTATTTAAACTAACATGTTCATTTTAATGTGCGGTATGTACGACGCATTACGAGGCATTTTTGCTCTCTACACCGCAAATTTGCGATTATTTACGCTATTTTGATGGCACAGCGAGAGCGCTTGAAATGCTAGTGTTTATATCTCCCAAATCGCCAACTGGCCGCTTAAACCAGCTGACTTGCGGCAGTGGAGCATCTATAGGGAATGTGATTACAAGAGTGCCTTCATGAACGTCAATATGTGCAGGAGTATCGTTTAGTAACTCGTTGCTTAAGCCTTGAACGGCATCACCATACATAGTTGCGTGCTGAAGTTGATATTTAAGACCAATCTCGTTTACATCGCTAGAAACGGGCGTGTGTGAGAACACAGAAACCATGCGGCCTTCGTGACCATTAGATGCAGGAAAGTCAAGAGAACCGTTGTGAATTGCTGTAACAATCGTGCCGTCTCCATACAAGAATCCAATTCCGCCTCTAACGGCAAGTCGAACCATAAGCTGAATATTGGAAATCGTGTGATCGACGCGACCGCCTAAGCCGCCAAAAATATGGAATTCTCTAGAACCTTTAGCCCAGCCAACTTTAAGAGCAGAAAGCAAATCTGGATCATCTTTTTCGGCGGGAAGTCGTGTAATGGCAGCATCTGTTGGAAGCTTTAAGCGCACAGAATCAAAGTCACCAATTAGAGCATCAACATGCAAGCCGAGTCTGCACGCATGGTCCCAGCCACCATCTGCCGCAATAGTTAAAGCGCGATCAGGAACATGTTCGCGCGTATGGTCGTAATAATCTCCAGCTGCTAAAACAACGCAGCGCTTTAAAGGCTCCATAGTCTCATAATATCGCGCGCGTGGAATTGCGTTTATTTTGCGTGTTTTACTGCGATTTGTTTAGTATTTTTGAGCACGGTTGATTATTGGCATTGATTAATGTCAAGGCTCCAAGTAGAATAGACATTTGGCTTGAGTAATCAAGAAAGTGGTATATCCCACCTGGAAGCCCAAAGTGGTTTCGGGTTCATGACTTCGGTCACGTGGCATTTATTTATTGCTACAAAGCCGCACGGCTATGAATTTAGGTTGCGTGCTTATTTTGATTGATGTGTGAACTTGAATTTATCTTTGCCTTTTGGTGTGCTGTTCCACTGTTTTAACAAGGATTGGAGTCATCATTAGCGACGAACCACGCATTAACGAAGAGATTCGCGTCTCCCAGGTACGCCTTATCGGTCCGAAAGGCGAGCAAGTGGGGGTCATCGCGACCTCGGTAGCGTTGAACCTGGCAAAGGAAGCGAACCTCGATCTCGTCGAGGTGGCACCTACTGCTAAGCCTCCTGTAGCCAAGCTTATTGACTACGGTAAGTACAAGTACAACGAGAAGATTAAGGCTCGTGAAGCGCGTCGTAATCAAAGCACAGCTGAGATTAAGGAAATTCGTTTCCGACTCAAGATTGATGATCATGATTTCGATGTTAAGAAGGGTCATGTTCTTCGATTCCTAAATGGCGGCGATAAGGTTAAAGTCACCATTATGCTGCGTGGTCGCGAGCAATCGCGTCCTATCGGCGGAGTTGAGTTATTGCGTAGGCTTGCAGATGAGGTTTCCGAAAGTGGAACTATTGAGTTTGCCCCTAAGCAGGAGGGTCGTAACATAATAATGACTCTCGCTCCTAAGGGCAAGAAGATTCATACTCAGTCTGAGCAGCGTCGTAGAGGCGCTGAATCGCGCGCAGAACGTCAGGCTCGCCAGGCAGCGCGTCTTGCAGCAAAGCAAGGAACTCAGGATGCGGCAGCAGTCGCAGCACAAGCTTCTGTAGAATCTGATCAGAATCATAAGGAGGGCAGCAATGCCGAAGATGAAAACTAATTCCGCAGCGTCCAAGCGCGTTCGCCTTACCGGCACCGGTAAGGTAATGCACGATGGTAGCGCAATGCGCCACAACTTGGAGCATAAGTCTGCTCGCAAGCGTCGTGCTTTGTCTGCAGATAAAGTTTTGGCTACAGCACAGAGCAAGAATTTGAAGGGCTTGCTGGCTAAGTAAGTTGCAGTAAAGCAAAGACGCAATTAAAGATTTTTTAAGAAAGCTGAGGAATACTTATGGCACGAGTAAAGCGCGCAGTTAATGCTCACAAGAAGCGTCGCGTTGTTCTTGATAGGGCTTCGGGTTATCGCGGTCAGCGTTCCCGTCTTTATCGTAAGGCAAAGGAACAGCTGCTTCACTCATTTACTTACAACTTCCGCGACCGCAAGGCTCGCAAGGGCGACTTCCGCAAGTTGTGGATTCAGCGTATTAACGCTGCAGTTCGCGCAGAAGGAATCACCTACAACCGCTTCATTCAGGGCTTGCGTTTGGCTGGCATCGAACTGGATCGCCGCGCTTTGGCTGAGCTCGCTGTTAGCGACGTTGAAACCTTCAAGGCAATCGTTGAAGCTGCTAAGGCTGCTTTGCCAGCTGATGTGAATGCTCCAGTAGAAGCCTGATTTAGTTTGATTTAGCCTGTTCGGTCTGACTATTCTAGCTAAGCTGACTAGTCAGGCTAAATAGATTAGACTGAATAGATTAAGCTAAATAGATAGTTTAGCTAGGTTTTTATATTAAACCCGCCCATTGTGGCGGGTTTTTGTATAAGTATTTTGCATATGTATTATGTATGTTGCGTTTTATACATAACGGGCAATAGTATAAGCATTGAGCAAAAACCAGCGCTTTACTAGAGCGAAACAGATCAGGTGACGTGCTGATGAGTCGCCAGCAACCGTCGGTCGGTAAGGGTTTTGCGCCTAATAAAAATAAAAAATAAAAAAATAATAAGACCAATAAAAGAGAAAAATCGCCAATAGGAGTGATTATGAACACCACTAATCATGATGAAAACAAAGCCGTAATCACCGTAGTAGGCAAAGATGCCGTAGGAATCATAGCCAAAGTAACATCACATTTAGCAAGCCGCAAAGCGAATATCCTAGACATATCTCAAACAATCGTCAATGGCTTTTTTAACATGATGATGATTGTAGACGTAAATGAAATAAGCGTAGAATTTGGCGAATTAGCGGAAGAACTAGCAAAACTAGGCGAAGAAATCGGCGTTCGCATACACTGCCAGCGCGCGGAAATTTTTACAAACATGCACAGAATCTAGGTATTAGTAGGAGAAACCCATGCTAAACATTATGGAAGTGAGCGAAACAAACTCAATGATCGAGCAAGAAAAACTCGACGTTAGAACCATAACAATGGGAATAAACCTGCTAGATTGTACGGACTCGAACGTGCAAAAAGTGTGCGAAAACGTGTACAACAAAATTACGCGCATTGCAAAAGACTTAGTCAGCACGGGCTGCGCGATTGAACGCGACTACGGAATTCCTATTGTGAACAAGCGCATAACCGTAACACCAATAAGCCTAGTTGGAGCTTCTGCGTGCAAAAGCCCAGACGATTTTGTGCAAATTGCGCACGCGCTAGACAGAGCAGCTAAAAAAGTTGGAGTGGATCTAATCGGCGGATACTCAGCGCTGCCTGCAAAATCCATGACAACAGCCGACCGCATGCTTATAGAATCATTGCCAAAAGCCTTGAGTGAGACAGATATTGTGTGCTCAAGCGCAAACGTAGGTTCCACACGCACTGGAATTGACATGGATTGCGTGGAGTTACTTGGGCGAGTAATCAAACAAATCGCACAGGCAACTGCAGACCGAGACTCCTACGGATGCGTGAAGTTCGTAGCATTCTGCAACGCTCCAGACGATAATCCGTTTATGGCAGGTGGATTCCACGGCGTAACAGAAGGAGACGCTGTGATAAACGTTGGCGTATCTGGACCAGGCGTGGTTTCGCGCGCGCTAGACGAGGCGCGCGGGAAGGATTTTGCGTTCTTGTGCGAAACGATTAAGCGTACGGCTTTTAAGATTACGCGAGTAGGCCAGTTGGTTGCGCAAGAGGCATCTAGAAGGCTAGGGGTGCCATTTGGCATAATCGACTTGTCGCTTGCGCCAACACCAGCCGTGGGAGATTCCGTAGGCGAAGTCTTAGAAAAAATCGGACTTTCTACTGTTGGCGCTCCTGGCACAACAGCCGCTCTTGCAATGCTTAATGATCAAGTTAAAAAAGGCGGAATAATGGCTAGCAGCTACGTTGGTGGGCTTTCTGGCGCGTTTATACCTGTTTCGGAAGACGCAAACATGATTGCTGCGGCAAAGTCAGGCTGCCTTAGAATAGAAAAGCTAGAAGCAATGACGTGTGTATGCTCTGTAGGCTTAGACATGATTGCAATTCCTGGAAGCACAACAGCTGCAACAATATCTGGAATGATAGCGGATGAGGCAGCAATAGGAATGATAAATCAAAAAACAACTGCTGTGCGCATAATCCCTGTGGAAGGGAAAAGCGTTGGGCAAATGGCCAATTTTGGCGGTTTAATGGGGTATGCTCCGATTATGCCAGTAAACACCGAAAGCTGCGAGGAATTCGTTTCGCGCGGTGGGCGAATTCCAGCGCCTGTGCATAGCTTTAAAAATTAGGGCGATGTCGTCTAAAAATGACGACGTCTAAAATTGTGTGAATATCTGTGAATATTTATGAATATTTATGAAAGGGTTTCTATGATAGAAAAAACTACTCCGTTAAGCAACGAAAATCTTGCTAACGCGCTTAAAAAAATAGGCGAAAGTCAAAATCATGTTGCTGTAGTAGGTTCCATGAACGCAGATTACACAATAGTTGCCGACCGTCTTCCAAATCCTGGAGAAACTGTAAACGGAAGTGATTTGCGAGTACTACCAGGAGGAAAATCTGGGAATCAAGCCGTTTCTGCAGCAAAAATCGGCGCGAATGTGCAAATGTTTGGTGCTGTAGGCAGCGACGAAAACGCAGAATTCCTTCTTAACACGCTAGAATCTGCAGGTGTAGACACGTCTAAAATTTTACGTGTAGAAGGCATAAAAAGTGGCGCAACAGTAATAACAGTAGATGCAAAAGCTGGCGAAAACACAATCGTCTATGCTCCAGGTTCTAATGCAAAAGTAAGTGTGGAATATATTAGTCAAGAAGATGTTAAGAAGGCTATTAGCAGTGCAAGCGTTTTAGGATTGTGCCTTGAAAGCCCAATGGAAACTGTAACGGAGGCTGCAAAAATTGCGCGCACAGCTGGCGTAAAAGTTTTACTTAATAATTCGCCTTTTGTAAGCGAGCTGCCACGCGAGTTGATTGAAAACGCAAGCATACTGCTTGTAAACGAGCATGAAATGGCGCAATTACTTAAAATTCACGAGCCAGAAGATGGCAATTGGGATGATTTTGACTGGTTTGATGCGGCGCGCATTATGCACGAGTATGGTTTCGACGAGGCAGTTGTGACTCTTGGTGCAGAAGGCTCTGTTGTTTTAGATTACAATGCGGAAGATGGTAAAAAGGCTGTTCGCATATGCCCGCAAAAAGTTTCTGCAGTAGACACCACGGGATGCGGTGACGCATTTATGGGAACCGTTTTGGCAGGACTTGCAGCTGGATTTAGTCTAGCTCAAAGTGCGCAAGTGGCAACATATGTTTCTGCGTACGCAGCAACAGGATTTGGAGCGCAATCGTCTTACGGCAGCGCGCAACAGGTGGTTCGTGCGTTTGAGTAGTGGCGCTGTATGCTGATAGACTAGGTTAGTATGCGTTTTTACAGATTTTGCAAATGGGAAGGCAGATATGTCAACAATTCTTGAAGGCACTCCAAAAAAGCAAATGATGCTGGTAACGGGTAGAGCGTATCCGCAACTTGCGGAAGAAACTGCCAAATACCTTGGAATAGACGTTCTAGAAACAACTGCCTACGATTTTGCAAACGGAGAAATGTATGTGCGCTTTACGCAGCCAGTTCGAGGCGCAGACGTTTTTGTTTTGCAAGCGCACACCGATCCAATCAACAATTGGATTATGGAACAGCTGCTTATGGTTGACTCTTTAAGGCGAGCATCCGCTAGAAGCATAAACGTTGTAGCACCTTTCTTTGGGTATTCGCGTCAAGATAAAAAGCATCAAGGTCGTGAGCCAATTACAGCGCGACTTATGTTTGACTTATTCCGTTCCGCTGGAGCTAAAAGGATTCTTACCGTTGACATGCACGCGGCTCAAGAGCAGGGATTCTTCGACGGACCTGTAGACCACTTAACAGCAATGCCAGTGTTGATTGATTACGTTCGTAACACTATGAGCCTAGAAAACACTACGATTGTTTCCCCAGACGCTGGACGAATCAAGGTTTCGGAGCAGTGGGCCGCAAAGCTTGGTGGATTGCCGTTAGCGTTTATTCACAAAACTCGAGATACAACAAGGCCAAATCACGCGGAAGCGCACGGAATTATTGGCGATATTCAAGACAGAGATTGCATTGTTGTAGACGATATGATTGACACGGCCGGCACGATTTGTGAAGCTGTGCGCACGCTTAGAGGAGCAGGTGCGAAGTCTGTTACTTTGGTGGCAACTCATGCGCTTCTTTCAGGACCTGCCGTAGAGCGACTTAAAGGTTGCGGAGCTCGCGAAATCATTTTGACAGACACTGTTCCTGTTCCAGAAGAAAAGCGCTTAGAGAATATGACGGTTCTTTCGATTGCACCTCTTCTTGCTGCTGGAATTAGGTCTGTGTTCAGGTCTGGATCGCTTGTTTCGCTTAGAAACGCACTTCCAGAAGACATGAAGCACAGAAATATTTACGCTCATTAGTGTTGTTGATTAGCTGCGCGGTGGCGAGTCGCCAGCATGATGTAGACTTAATAGGTTGTTCGTAAAATTAAATATGCAAAAAATATTGCGTAATAACTTAATTTGCGAACGATTTGCAAACACACTCCTGCTGTGGAAATTCCACAGCCGAATAGTCCGAAGGAGGTGGGTGATGTCTGCACATAAGTATGAACTGATGTTCATTGCCGATCCAGAGCTTGATGAGCGCGGTCTTAAGAAGTTGACCGAGCAGTATCTTGAGCTTGTCACCAAAGAGGGCGGTTCCGTTGACGGTACCGACTACTGGGGTCGTCGTAAGCTTGCCTATGAGATTGACGGCAAGACTGAAGGCAACTACGTTGTAGTGAATTACACTGCTGAGCCAGCTCTTAGCGACGAGCTTGACCGTGTTTTGAATCTTAACGAATCTGTAGTCCGCACGAAGATTCTTCGCAAGGACGCAAAGTAAAGTCAAAATAAAGTTGGATTTTTGTTCTAAAATCTCAAAGTAAGAAAAGTCTTAAAGTAGGGAATGAGGCTGCAATGGCTGGAGAAACTGTTATAACGGTGATTGGAAATTTGGCTAAAGAGCCAGAAACTGCCACCAGTTCTAACGGCAGTGTTAGAACTTCTTTCACGATTGTGTCTAATTCTTCGACTTTTGACAGAAGAACAAATAGCTACATTAATGGCACACCATTATCGCTTAGATGTGTTGCATGGGGAGACTTAGCTGAGCATTGCGCGCAAACGCTTACAAAGGGAATGCGTGTTATTGTTCAGGGAAGATTGCGTGCAAACAACTACGTTGATAAAAACAGCAACGAAAAGCGATACAGCATCGATTTGATGATTGACGAAATTGGGCCATCCCTGCGATTTGCTACTGCTCAAGTTAATCGTTTGAGCTCTAAAGGCGGTTTTGCTGGGAACAATAATGGATTCAATCAGGGCGCTGGTGCTGGAGCTGGTATGAATGCTGGTGGATACACTGGCGGTTATGCTGGCGGCGCGAATTATGCGAATAGTGCGGCTGCTGGTGCTGGAATGAATGCGCAAAATGGCGCTAATCAGGGCGTAAACGTTGAAGACCCGTGGAGTGCTTCTGCTCCATCAAATGGCGGATTTGCAACGTTTGGAGCCAGCTCCGATTTTGGTGGATCAGACGAAGAGCCAGAGTTCTAGTTTACTAGCTTACTAGGCGAGATAATGGCGGTTAATCCGCGGTTGCTTGCGACTATCTAGTTGGGCGCTTGTTAGTCTAATCTAAAACATAATTTAGAATTTGATTTAAAATCTAACTAAAAATTGACTTTTATAAACTTAAAAACATCAGTTTAGCGTGTAAACAAAAATAAATGTTTATAACGCATTTGAGAGAGGACATCCTATGTCACGTAAGAGGCCGCAACCACCGGTCAAGCCTTTCAAAAAGAAGCCAAATCCTTTGAAGGCTGCCAAGATTACTGAAATTGATTACAAGGACGTTGCTTTGTTGCGTAAGTTCGTTTCGGACCGCGGCAAGATTCGTTCCCGTCGTATTACTGGTGTAACCGTACAGGAACAGCGCAAGATCGCGAAGGCAGTTAAGAACGCTCGCGAAATGGCTTTGCTCCCATACGCCACCACTGGTCGCTGATTGAGAGGATAAGAACATGGCAGAAACCAAGGTTATTCTCACCAAGACCGTTGCAAACTTGGGTCACTCTGGTGACGTTATTACTGTTAAGGCTGGTTACGCACGTAACTACTTGATTCCACAAGGCTTAGCTTTTGCATGGAATAAGGGTGCTGCTTCCCAGATTGAAGCAATGCGCCGCGCTCGCTTGGCTAAGGCTGTTGCCACTCGCGAAGAGGCTGTTGCAGCTAAGGCAGCAATCGAAGGTACTGTTGTAGAAATCGCCGCTAAGGTGAGCGAGTCTGGCAAGCTCTTCGGTGGTATTTCCGCCGATAAGATTGCTGCTGCTTTGGCACCAAAGGCCGCCGTTGAAGCACGCGCTATTAGCGTGGCTGCAATCAAGACCACTGGCGAATTCCCAGCAACTGTGGCTCTTCACCCAGAAATCAGCGCTTCCTTTACTGTTAAGGTTGTAGCTGAGTAGTTAAACGTGTTCCAGCTTCCCACGCGAGTGTTGCGAGTTTTGTAGGATTTGCGTTGTATTTGCGTTGGGAGGCAATCCATTTGGATTGATCTTAAGCATTGGCTCTGTGTGAGTTGTGGCGAGTTTTACTTGCTGTGACTCACACAGAGCTTTTTATTATTCTGCGTGCGAATCGACCTGCATGGGCGCTTTGTGCTTTTCCCAAGATTTGTTACATATGTCTCGCTCGTGAGGCATTTGTAACGTTTTTTGACCCAAATTCGTTATATTTGCATCATTGATGAGATATTTGTAACGTTTTTTGGCTTAATTTCGTTAGATTTGTCTCGCTCGTGATGCAAATATAACGCGAGCGATATTACCCATTTGTTGTTACGCGAGGTTTGATGTATTTCTCTCCTCGCAAGTCCCGTCGCTACGCTCCTCTTTTATTGCTCGTATAGAAATACATCAAACCTTCTGAATATCTAGGACTTTTGCGTGGTTTTTATCACCGATATTCGAGATTTTTCTTCTTCATTCGATGAATCACCATCGGAGGACTGCGAATCGACTTGCATGGGCGCTTTGACTGAGCTTGAAATTGCATAACGCATTTCAAGCTCCTTCAAAGCGTGATTTGGCTCAAATGTAAAGTCCAGTGGACTTTACATGCCAAATCAGCCGAGCGGCTACTAATAGCCGCGAGGAATAGCGTAGCGCGCGAATGCACTTCGATTCGCTGAGCTTGCTCAAAGTTGAAAGCACAGTGTGCTTTCAACGCAAGCGAAGACGTGAGCGCGCTGTAACGCGCGAGCGATACATCTCATTCAGTGCGAAAAATCTCGAATCTCTACCTTGCTTGCGCGACGACCTGCCTTTTCGCTTAGAGCGTAGCGCGAAAAGGCAATTCGGAGCGCTGAGCCGCTCAAACGTAAAGTCCAGTGGACTTTACATGCGGCGAAGACGTGAGCGCGGCTAATCCGCGCGAGCGATATTCCTTGTTTGTTGTTGCGCGAGGGCTGGGTGTTTCTACGTTCGCGAGGGGTATTCCCGCGTTTGTTTATCGAAATACCAAATATGGGAACAAACGCGGGATAAAAGTAAAAAACCCACTGCAGAGGGTCTAAAATGTGATTTGTATCATAACAAATGTTTAGATTGGTTAATGAAAAGTTGTGAAAAAACGCCCCTATTCAAAATATTTACAAAAAAATATTAATCCCTAAAATCGTTGAAAAATATGGCTTGGGGGGGGGGGGTACTATAGGCTTTTTTGATTTAAACATATGTTATTTGACTTCAAAAAAATTTTTAAATTGTTATAATAACCTAACAAAGATAGCTTGCGATTTTATAAACGTGAGCTATGAAAATTTTAAATTAGCGTTATTGAAAATTTGCATTTTGCATGTCTATAGGCGGGCATGCGAATCTGCCTCGTTATCGGATTACTAAGTGAAAGAAGTATATCATGGTATCAAAATCCAGAAAGCATGCGAATACTGTGAAGTTAGATGCTGTAGTAAGTAAAGCGATTGAAAAGGCTGTTTATATGCGTAAGGTGGCTGCTCTTTCGGCTGGTGCTGCTGGCGTAATTGCTAGCGCTGCGATTGCTTTTGGCGCAACTCCTGCAATGGCGGCGGAGGCGAATCCTGCGCCTGTTAAAAATACTGATACAGCAAAAGAGCAGAATTTAGTTGATGCTAATAAGGGTAATTCTAAGACTTCTGATGATTCTAAGGCTACTAAGAAGAATGAGGCTTCTAAGGATGAGGATTCTAAGAAAACTGAGCCTTCTGAGTCTAAGAAAGATCAGACTGATAATAAGGTTGCCGAGACTCAGGATAACAAGTCTAAGACCGAACAGAATTTAACTAGCAGTAAGAATGCTTCTGCGCAGTCTGTAGTAAAGGCTGAAGATAAGAAGCAAATTGAGAATAATGCTGAGCAGAAGAAAATCGCAGAGCAGAAGACCGCGAGCACTGAGTCTGTAGATAATAAGACCACTACCGATAAGACTTCTGCAGCTGATAGGACTAATGCAACCAGTCGCACCACTGCGGAAAATAGCGCCCCTGCAGAAACTACTGTAAAGAAGAGTCGTTCAAAGCGTTCGATAGATGAAAATAAGCAACCTGAGACTCCTGCAAGCACAGTAGCTCAGGGAGAAGATCGCGCTGGCAACGAGCACAATCCTGATGAGGTAGCTTTTTCCAAAAATCTGCCAAATATTTATGGTTGGGCAACTCCTAGCAACACGTTTGACACGAAACTTGCGGAGCAGCAAGTTGTGTACCATTTGCCAAAGAGTGCGGATGGTAAGACGGTTGTACGCGTAGTAATTCTTCCAGATTCAAAAGATAGTATTAATACTGATGATCCTGAAGCTTACAAGAAAATCATCGAATTTGATTCTGCTCGTGTAGATGAAATGCACCAAAGCTATTCCGGAATTTACGAGTTAAAGACGAATACTGACGGTAGTGTGGACTTGGTTATGAAGCAGCCATTCAGGGATGGCGGCATATCTTCGGGTCAAGGCTATTGTGCAAATCGCTCAATCTTCTTGTATTATGATAAGGATAATTTGCAGCATGACCAAACATCTAATAACTTCCGTGTTGCAACGCTTGTTCCGCCAAAAACAGCAGGATCAATTGTCTTAAAGTATGACGAGAGATTGTCGGCAGATAAAGTACGAGAAGTACTTCACAAAGCAGTAAATCTTCCTACTGAACATAAGGCTGGTAGTAGTGTAGCTGAGCAGCTTGTTGCTCAAAGTAAGTCAGCGGGTGTTGGCTTACGTGTTGATGAAAGCACTGTTAATAACACTCCAGATACGGTAGATGCAAAAATTCCGCAGGGCATGGGTTCTTATGACGGAGCTATGTTTGGAGAAATTAATAAAACTAATGATAGTGGAGATTACTCATTTGGCGAGCGAAAGCTTAAAACGTATCTTGTAACAGATTTGGGAATGAAGTCTCCGGAAATACCTCTTACTGTAGTGCGCTATAGCACTCGCATTGAGAAGCCGGTTGTGGATACAGTTGATTTTAGCAAGCTTACAGAGGATCAAAAGACTCAAATCAGAAAGAATCTTGCAAAACTTAACGGCGTATCTACCGACAAAGTTACGTTTGATAACAATGGCAATGCGACAATCGACTTTGATGGATTAAGTCCGCAAGATGATCCAAAGATTCCTTTGAGAGACTTAGTGCTTACAAGAGTTGCTACTGATAAAGTTGCAATTCCAAGTGATTCTGAAAACTCGAAGGTTAAGGCAGTGGTTGTTGCTAATCCTTTGGGCTATTCGCAAGCTGAGTTGAAGCAAATCAAGAAAGCTATTTACGAAGCTAATAAAGACAATCAAGAGCTTGGTTTAAGTGCAAAAGACTACGAAAAGCAGATTTCGCTTGGTTGGCTTACTGGAGATACGACTGCAAGTGGTGGTCAGAACACGGGCATTTCCAACGGTATGAATGAAAATAAAATTACCGTTACTATCAGAACCGATAAAGCATATGCTCAGTTTGAGTCCGACATTCAGAAGCATGAGCTTACGCGTTTGATTGATTTGCGCAAGGATTACACGCTTAGCTGGGATGCTAGCAATAACAAGATTAGTGGGCGCACAAGCGATGAAGGTCTTGCTTGGATGGAAGAAGGCAAGACTCTGGTTTACCGTTACGATCCAGATAAAGGCGAGCAAATCAATACGAAAGCCGTACTTGGTTTATTGAAAGCTACTGTAAAGTCTGATGTGAAGACTGATAACCCACAGTTGCGAGAGAATCTTCTTGGAACTGAGATTGATACTGTTAAGCGAGAAGGTTCGAACGGGCAAGCTAGACGTACTCACAGGTCTTACACGGTTGACGACAAAGGAGAGCCAATTGGTGTTCTAAATCTTGTTAAGCTTAATGGTAGTAGCTATGGCGGTTTTGCAAAACCTGTTGATAACTCCAACAAGAAGATGGGTGACGAGCAGTCAAGTGTAGGCGACTTTACGTTTGACGATGACAGCAAAAAGGTAAACGTTGCTGGTAAAACAGGCAAATTCATGCTCGGGCGCTTGTTTATTGAGCCTTATAGCTTGTATTACTACAACTACGTGTATGGCGAGAACAAGTATAATTTGCGCAATACTCCTAAGGGTATCAACGTGGTGTTTGTACCGCAGACGAATCATAAGAAGGATGATCTTTCTAAGTCGATTGGCGATCACAAGCTTGCTGCTGACAAGAAGACTCCAACCGAGTCTAAGTATTACAACGCGTCTGCTGAGAAGAAAGATGCGTACGATAAGGCGCTTGATGCTGCTAAAAAAACGCTTGAAAAAGTTGGTAACAAAACTGATGCTGATTTAACCGAAGAGCTTAAGGCTGAGGTTGATAACGCGACTATTACTTTGAATAAGGCGCGCGAGGCTCTTGATGGTGATGCTACCAAGAAGGAAGAGCTGAATAAGTCGATTGATGAAGATGGAACACCTGCTCAAGGTCAGCAAGCTACAACTGGTACGAAGGCAAGCGATAAATATAAGAATGTTACTGAGCCTGACTTCAAGGATGCTAACGGCAATACAGATACCACCAAGAACGAAGCTGCTAAGAAAGCCAAGACAGCTTACGATGACGCGCTGACTGAAGCCAATAAGGTAAAGGAAGACAAGAATGCCACGCAAAAGGCTGTTGACGATGCTAAGGCAAAGCTCGATGCTGCGCGTAAGGAGCTTGATAAGTACACCACTAACAAGGATAAGCTTAACGCTGCTATTGCTGAGCATGGTCAGGTGAACACGGGCAAGAACGATCAGGGTGCACAGGATGTGACTAAAGCCGACCCGACTTACCAGAACTCTAACGAGACAGAGCGCAAGGCGTATGACGAAGCTGTTAAGAAGGCAAACGAACTTTCTAAGGATCCAAACGCTTCTCAAAAGGATGTAAACAAAGCTATTGAGGATCTTAAGAAAGCTAAAGCAGCTCTTGATGCTAAAGCTACGGATAAGTCGCAGCTGATAACTGCCGAAAAGCTCACCTTTGATAATCCTGATAAGGATGATGCAACCAAGCAAAGTACCTTCTACAAGAATGCGCTTAATAAGCAGACTAACGGCGCAAACGATCAAGAAAAACAAGCTGCTAAAACTGCCGTTGACAACTATAACAATGCGTTAGCTAAGGCACGTGAGGTTCTTAAGAACGATAAGGCAACTCAAAAAGAAGTTGATGAAGCCAAACAAAAACTCGAAGCTGCTGAAAAAGTATTGCATGATGGTTACAAGACCGATGCTAACGATCTTACGAAAGCTATTGCGGACAACTTCAGCGGCTACCTTATGCCTGCATATTTCAATGCATTTGATAAAGGCAAGGCAGGGGATACAGAGGCTGCTACTGCATTCAAGAATTACAACGATGCTTATCAGAAGGCTAAGGCTCTTAAGCAGAAGTTAGATGCTGCTAAGACAGGTGGAACCGCGCCAACTCAAGAAGAGATTGATGCGGCTAAGACAGCTCTTGAAAAAGCGCGCGAAGTTATTGATAAGTATGCAACCGACACCAGCAAGATTTCTGCTGCATTGCTCAACAGTTTGGCTATTAAGAATAGCCCTGCTTACAAAAATGCTTCTGCCGGTACTGAAGGATCGGATGCTAAGAAGGCTAAAGACGCTTACGATGCTGCTCTCAAGAAGCTTCATAATGCGTTCGACAACAAGATGGATAAGGATAAGGGCGCAGACAGTCAACCTATATCTGAAGATATTACTCCTGGAACAGATGTAGATACCACAAAGCCTAATTGTCTTGATAATATTCAACAGCATGCAAAGGGCGAGCCTTTGGATAGGGATGTTACCGCTATTCTTAAGGAGCTTAACGACGCTGCTAAGAAGCTGGATGAGTTTGCGACTAAGACCGATAAGCTGCAGGAATCCATCAATAAGGATACCGATACTCAGCACGACCCAGCGTATAAGAACTCCAAGAATCCGCACAAGCTGGGTGATAACGGCCAGGAAGATACTTCTGGATATGCTGATATCGAGAAAAAGGCTAAAGACTACGACGATGCGCTTACTGAGGCTAAGAAGCTCTTGACGGATCCAACCGCTACCCAGGCGCAGGTGGATGCGGCTCTTAAGAAGCTTGATGAGAAGCGTGACGCTCTTAAGGCTCAAGATACTAACGTTGAAGCGCTGAAGAATAGTGTTGGAAAGCATGGTACAGAGAAGCAAGGCGAGACTGCTGCTACCGAAGGTACTGTTACTTCTGATGCGTACCGCAATGCTTCTGATCCACACTTCTTGGATGCTCAGGGTAAGCCTGACGCCAAGAAGAATGATGAAGCTAAGAAGGCTAAGGCCGATTACGACAAGGCGTTGGCCGAGGCTCAGGAGTTGCTTGCAAAGCACGACCCTAAGAGCAATACACCGCTTGACGCTAAGCCAACTCAGAAGCAGATTGACGCTGCTTTGACAGAGCTAAATAAGAAGCGTGAAGCCCTTGATGCCTACAAGACTGATACGACTGCTTTGAGCACAGAAGCTGAGAAATCTCAGGCAGATGGTGCAACTACTCCAACCGCTGGTCAGTTTGAGGACTCTCCAGAGTTTAAGAACGCATCTTACAAGCAAAGCGTTAAGCCAGATACTGATCCTGATGTTCAGCAGGCAAAGTCTGATATTGATGCTTATAAGAAGGCGCTTAAGGCTGCTCGCGATCTTGTAAAGGCTGCAACAGATACAAACAAGAAGCCTTCTGAGCGTCCAACGCAGAAGCAGGTTGACGAGGCGCTTGAGGCTTTGAAGAAGGCAAAGCAAACTATTACTGATGGTTACAAGACCAATCTTGATGCGCTAACCGCTGCTAAAGATTTTGCGAATGGTGACTTTAAGAAGACTCCTGAGTATAAGAATGCGTCAGCTCTTAAAGATGACTCCTCTGATACGCAGAAGCAATCCAAGGCTAAAACTGATGTTGGAGCTTTGGATGAGACCACTGAAAACAGTGCTTTGAAGAAAGCCAAGGACATCATTGATAATCCAACTGGCAAGACTCAGCAGGAAGTCGATGAAGCTCTTAAGACCCTGCAAGCAGCCATGGATACAGTTACCAACGGGTACAAGACTGTTGTTGATCCTCTTGAAAAGGAGGTTGGCGACAAGGATGCTACAGGCAAGCCTGTAACACCTCCATTTGAGGAGTCGATTCCGTACAAGAATGCTCTGTATAAGAAGCAATCCGAAACTGGTAATGATGCAACGGCTGATACTTCTGCCACCAAGAAGCTTCAAGATTATAACGAGAAGTTTAAGGCTGCGCAGGATCTTATTAACAAGGTGAATAATCCAGATCCGAATGCTGATTCAGATAAAAAGCCAACTAATGCTGATGTTAAGACAGCTTTGGAAGCCTTGCAAAAGGCAAAGAAAGCTATCGATGACGCTTTTACGACCAGCGCTAAGGATTTGAAGGATGAGTCTGCGAAGTCTACTGCTGATGGTGCAACTACCGTTGGTAAAGATGACTTTGAGAATACTACCGAGTACAAGAACGCTGATTCTAAGAAGGGTAAAGACGGCAAGGATAATGCTGATATCGCTGCTTATAAGGAAGCGTTGAAGAATGCTAGGACTTTGCTTGGCAAGTTCGATGAGAGTGGTAAGCCAAATTCTGGTGAAAAGGATGTTCCAACCCAGAAGGAAGTTGACGAGGCTCTTCAGAAGCTGAAGGAAATCAAGGACAAGATTATTGCTGACTACAAGACCAGTTCTACTGAGCTTCAGCAAGAATTTGACAAGTCTAAGGATGGAGACAACGACAAGCGTGATGAAGTGTTTGAGAACACTCCTGCGTTCAAGAATGCTCAGGCTAAGGGTGATGAAGATTCAAAGAAGGCACTCGAAGAATACAACGAGAAGCTTAAGGCTGCTAAGAAGCTTCTCGATGCATTTGACCGTACTACTGGCAAGCCAAAGACCAAGCTTCCAGAAGGCATGGATAAGGCTCCAACTCAAAAAGAGCTTTACGATGCTCTAGATGCATTGCAAGCCGCTAAGAAGAAGATTACTGAAGGTTATAAGACTGATAAGACTGATCTGACTGCTGAGGCTGGTAAGGATTCTGATTTCACTCAGTCTCCTGAGTATCAGAATGCTGCAGGAAGCTCAGAGGCTGAGGCTTACAAGCGCGCATTGGATGAAGCTAATGCAGTTCTTAAGAACCCGAATGCAACTCAGGCTGAGGTTGATGAGGCTTTGAGGAGGCTTAAGGATGCTAAGCAGAAGCTTGCTGATTCTCATAAGACCGATAAGTCTGATTTGAACACTGAAGCTGGTAAGGATCCTGATTTCCGTAAGTCGATTCCGTTCATTATTGGTAAGGCTGCTGATTTGGCGGAGTATCAGCAGGCGTTGAATGATGCGGATAGTGTGCTTAAGGATCCTAATGCTACACAAGCTCAGGTTGATCAGGCTCTTCGTAGGCTTCGTGATGCTAAGCAAAAGTTGATTGATGCTTATAACAGACTTATTAATAGTGGCAGTGGTGTTGGTGACAATACTGGTGTTGGTGTTAATGATTCGAATAATACTAGTGTTAATAATGTTGTTGATAAGGGTGCTTTGCAGGCTGAGGTTGATCAAGCTCTTGGTGATGTTTCGGCTAATGCTAGTGGCGTGGTGGCTGATTCTAACTTGGTGAGTGAGTTTAATGCGGCTTTGAATTATGCTCGTTTAGTGTTGGCGGACGCGAATGCTACTCAGGGGCAGGTTGATTCGGCGTTGGCTCGTTTGCGTGCTGCGCGTGCAGCTTTGCGCGAGGGTATGCTTGCGGCGCGTGATTCTGCTGGAGTGAATCTTAAGCGTGGTGACGTGAGTGGTGTTAATACTGGCGCTAGTTCCTCGGTGTTTGCTGCTTTGGCTGCGGTGTTTGCTGGGCTCGGAGTGGCTGGTGCTGCGTCTAAGCGTAGGAAGCATTCGGCTCGTTAGTTTAATCTGTAGCAGTGTGTGATGCTGCTGCAACGTGTGTAGTGTAGATTAATGGCTTGGAGATAATCTCTTCAAGCCATTAATTATTTGGTGTTGCGCGGTTTTCCTTACTTGGTATTGCGCGACATTCTCTGTTTACTGTTGTATGAGGGCTGGCTAATTCTACGCTCACGCGTTACATCGCGCTCGCGCATTCGCCGCATGTAAAGTCCACTGGACTTTACATTTAAGCGGCTCAGCGAATCGAGGTGACTTCTCGCGCGCTATGCAGCTCGAAGTCGTCGATTCGCACAACGCTCCGCCTATTACGTATAGTCTAGAGTTGCGGTTGTTCCGTTTTGTCTTTGATTTTGTTTTTGTGTTGAGGTTTGTTTGTAGTGGTTGATCATTGGATTATTTGGTATCGGCTGCCGCTCTTATATTGTTCGACCAAGAATCACCCAGCCCTCTTACAAGTCTGAACAATTGCGTATCACTTAATCATCGAGATTCTCGATTTTTCTTGCTCTCTCGGCGAGTCACCATCTAGCGACGCTGAGGCTCGCTTCGATAGCTGCGAAAAATCTCGAATCTCTACCTAGTTTGGCGTAATCATGTAGTGCGATTGTACCGAGTTTACGACGTGTCGTGTCGCTCGCGCAGGTTAGCTGCGCTCACGTCTTCGCCGCACGTAAAGTCCACTGGACTTTACGTTTGAGCGGCTCAGCGCTCCGAATTACCTTTTCGCGCTACGCTTTAAGCGAAAAGGTAGATTGGAGCGCAAATTCGGGAAATGTGAATGTGTTGTGTGCGTATAGCGCAAATCGTGGTGTTTAATCGCTTTAGCGACTAGATTATAAAAGTTGGGCAAATAAGCTTAAACGCGCATCAATTAAGCAGTGCCAACAAGTAAGCCATATGTGTCGCAAAGGAGGATTAGTGACTGAGTGCAACACTTTAGCGAATCGCCACGCATCCAATCCGTGCGAGAGCAAGAATGCACACAAGAATGAGCGTGATAAAGAGCGCAATAACGAGTTCAATAGTATGCTCGTGGTTGCGCGCGCAAAAAATCGCGTTGGCAGAGGCACAACTTGCGCAAAAGTGATTCTTTTTGGCGAACACTCGGTTGTTTATGGCTACAGCGCAGTAGCGCTTCCATTGCAAAATCTTAAGATGCACGCAACAGTAACAAGTGCACGAACACTCAACGACACAAGCGCCACAGCAAACGAAGGCAAAAGAGCAGAATTATGCGATTCAGTAGAAGACTTTAGCTGCCATATGCAAAATCTCATAACATTTAAAGCATTAGGATTTGATGGTCTTTTACGAAGCGCACCTGCGCGATTCGCGTCGATTAAAACCGCAATACAAGAGGCATTACGTTTTGCCAATTGGCAGGGCGAAGCATTGCAAATAGAAACCGCTTGCGATTTTCCGCCAGAGCGAGGATTGGGGTCTTCGGCGGCAGCGGCAGGAGCAGTGATCCGCGCAATACTCGACTACTACAGTATTAATGCCAGCGATGAAAAACTATTCGAGATTACGCAAGACGCAGAACGCGTTGCGCACGGGAAAGCATCTGGATTAGACGCCACAGCAACCAGTGCGATGCTGCAGCAGCCAGTTCGCTTCTTGGATGGCAAATTTAGCCGAATGAGCATAAGCCCAACAATACGCGCTTGGATTGTGCTAGCTGATTCGGGATTCAAAGGAACAACAAAAGTAACAGTAGAAGCATTACGCAAAAAACGCGATAGCCAGCCGAAAATCGTAAATGCACTTTTGCAAGAGCTTGGTCAAATCGCTCTTAACGCAGAGAATGATTTAGAGTTTGGCAATATACAAAATATTGGATCGAGCATGACTCGTGCTCACAAAATTCTTGCGGAATTAGGTATAAGTACGCCATTTTTAGACGCTCTAGTTAAAAATGCTTGCGAAAATGGTGCTCTAGGAGCAAAGCTTACAGGCGGAGGCGGAGGTGGATGCATTATAGCCATTGCGCAAAGTCAGGAGGATGCGTCTAAAGTAAGCATAGCGCTTAAAAACGCTGGAGCAGCTAGAACGTGGATTGTAGAAATCGGGCAATAATCATAACTAATTCGTTAGTATGCTTTAAAAACGCTTTAAAGACTAAAGACTTAAGAAAGGATACGCGTGGAAAACGTTGAAATTGAGCCAAAAATAGCGTTTAATGTGCTTGATGATATTGATGCGTTTAATAACAGTAATTACGGAGCAGCTTTTACAGCTACAGCAAACGCAAATATTGCGCTAATCAAATATTGGGGGAAACGAGATGAAACTCTGATTTTGCCATATACTTCCTCATTATCTCTGACTTTAGACGGATTTTCCACAACAACAAAAGTACGATTTGATGATTGCCTAGAGGCAGACTCGATTTGCTTAAACGGAGTAAACTTTACAGGCGATTTACTCCAAAGTTCAGAGCGTGCACGAATAGTAAAAATGCTAGATATTGTGCGAAAAATTGCTGGAATTAAGAGCAAAGCACAAGTCGTAAGCGTAAACACAGTTCCAACAGCCGCAGGATTAGCTTCTAGCGCATCTGGTTTTGCGGCACTTGCGTCTGCAGCATCATACGCCGCAGGATTAAACCTAAGCCCACGCAACTTATCGATTCTAGCTCGCAAAGGATCTGGATCAGCATGCAGGTCGATTTACGGCGGATTAGTATTATGGAACGCTGGCGCAAGCGACGAAACGTCTTACGCAGAGCCAATCGAAACGCCAGAAGAGCTTCAACTCGCAATGGTAACTGTTATTTTAAACTCTAGTAAAAAGAAGATTTCAAGCCGTGAAGCAATGCGACGCACAGTAGAAACATCACCAATCTACGCAGACTGGATCAAAAACTGCAAAAAAGACCTAAATACGGCGTTATCAGCTATCAAAAATTGTGATATTCAAGCATTGGGAGAAGTGTCGGAGAGAAACGCTTTAGGAATGCACGACGCAATGCGCGCGGCTGCTGAAAGCGTAAACTATTTAACAGATGAAACGCATGTTGTGCTTAACGTTGTGCGAAAAATGCGCGATGAAAGCGGATTTCCAGTTTGGGCTACAATGGATGCTGGTCCGAATGTTAAAGTTTTAACTAGCGCGGAGCAAGTTTTGCGAGTTAAAAACGAGTTGAGTTTGCGCGTGTTGAGTGAGATTAAGCGTTTGCGCGAGTCGCAGGAATCGCCGTCATTTAGCAGCTTTGCGCAATCCAATCCGCAGTTTGTTATTGCGCGCCCAGGAAGTGGCGTTAGCATACGGAGAGAATCATGACTAATGAACAAGCTTTAGCGCCTGGAAAACTTTACATAGCAGGCGAATACGCTGTTGTAGATGGATGTGCTGCAATCGTAGCAGCTGTGAATCGTTATGTAAAAGTTACAGTTGACGATGACAACCTACTAATACGCGATAGCCATGGAAAAACGTATAACAGCTGCGACTTTAATAAAAACGAATCCGAAAAAAATAATCTTAAAAAACTAGATTTACCAACATTTTACGGAAAAATCACGAGTGAGTCTAAAAACTATAAGCCTCTTTATTGGAAGCGTGGAATTTTCGGCAGGGAATTTATTTTAGACGAAAAAGATGCAGAAGATATAAATATGAGCGCAAAAGACTCAACGGATGCTTGCGACTTGCCAGCGGAAAAGTCGCCAGCAACCAGCGATGAACAAAACCAAGATTCTCAAATAAAAAAATTAAAAAAAATCTATTCATACGTATTTTCCGCAATGCAAATAGTAGACAATTTTGCGCGCGAAACAAAAGAAGTAAAAAACGTTCTACTAGATGAAGGAAATCCAGCCATAAACCTATACAATCTACAAATAGAAAGTGATTTAGACGATAAAAAAACAGGCAAAAAATACGGGCTTGGATCATCTGCAGCCGTAACGGTGGCGGCTGTGCGAGCGCTGTGCAAATGGTACGGATTAACGCTTACAACGCCAGAATTGTGCAAGCTAGCCATAATTGCATCGTCGCTAGTAAAAAAGTCAGGAAGCGGCGGAGACGTGGCAGCAAGCGCATACGGCGGATGGGTAATGTACCGCGCGTACAATCGCGAATGGCTTGAGGCAGAAATAGAAATGATTGAAAGTGGAGACTCAAGCCTACACAAGCTGCTTAGAAAAAAATGGCCGCGATTTGAAGTAAAACGATTAAAAGTAGGCGCAGGCTTGCGACTCTTAGTTGGGTGGACGGGGAATCCTGCCAGCAGCGCAGAACTTGTTGGAAGCGTAAAAGCTGGAGTGAAGGCTGGCGATTTAACCGCGCACAATCCTTCTAAAACAAGCACTAAGACTTACGCTAAAACATACGAAGATTTTTGCGTACAAAGCGAAAAATGCGTGCAAAAAATCGCAAATGCGCTAGAAAATGGGCGCATAGACGCGTTATTAAGCGGATTTGCGCGAAATCGTGCGCTGCTAAAAGATCTTGGCGAGATCACAGGAACACTAATCGAAACGCCAAAACTCACGCGGCTAATAGAAGTTGCCAATGGTGCAGGATTGCCGTCCAAAACAAGTGGAGCAGGCGGAGGAGATTGCGGAATCGCGATTGCGCGCGCGGAAGATTTTGATGCTGTGTTTGCTCGCATTGAAGAAGAATGGCAAAACAGCGGTATTGAGGCGCTTAATCTGAAAGTCGCAGAATTTGATGAAAGCGGCGACCTCTCGCTTATTGAACAACGCAAAGACGATCACATAAAACTCGCGTGCGAACAATACAATGCGCACGCGGAATCTGGTTTTGAACACGTGCGATTTATTCCAAACGCGCTGCCTCAATTGGCATTAAGCGATGTAGATACAAGCGTGAGCGTGTTTGACGAAAGCACAAAATGGGATACTCCGCTGTATATTAACGCAATGACGGGCGGAAGCAAAAAAGGCGAAAATATAAACGAGTCGCTAGCGAGGGTAGCTGCAAAAACTGGCTTAGCAATGGCTTCTGGCTCGCTAAGCGCAGCGCTTAAAAATCCGCATCTTGAAGAGACTTTTAGCGTGATTCGACGCTTTAATCCGCATGGATTTGTAATGGCGAATGTAAGCGCAGGAATGAGCGCTGAGCAGGCGATTAAAGCTGTAGAAATTTTGCAAGCAAACGCGTTGCAAATCCACCTAAACGCGGCACAAGAGCTTGTGATGAGCGAAGGAGACCGCGATTTTAGTGCGTGGATTAACAATATTGAGGCCATTGCGCGCGAGCTTGATTCAATGAAAGTGCCAGTTGTTGTTAAAGAAACTGGGTGCGGAATGAGCGCTCATGATGTGCTGCGGTTGAAAAATGTGGGCGTGCGTGCGGTGGACGTTGGCGGACGCGGAGGCACGAATTTTGTTGCGATTGAAAACGCAAGGCGTGGGCGTAAAAGCGACTACGAGTTCCTCGACTCCTGGGGTCTTACAACTGTCGAATCGTTGCTAGACATAGCGCAATGCGATGAGATTTTGTGCGAGCCGCGCGATTCAGTGGATTCTTGCAATAGTGCGCGAATGCAAGTGTTTGCAAGCGGAGGAGTGAGAACACCGCTTGATGTTGTGCGCTCATTGCGGCTTGGTGCAAGCGCTGCTGGAGTTGCTGGCGAATTTTTGCACACGCTTATTAACGAAGGAGAAGATGCGCTTGTTGAGCAAATTGAGTCTTGGAAGTCGCAGATTCGTGTGATTATGGCGTTGCTTGGATGCAAGAATATTGAGGATTTGCGCGAAAATTCGCGGATTTTGATTGATGATAAGCCCTGTGTGCTTTAATGTCGGGCGTAGTGATATACTTGTGTAGTTGTGCGTTCAAGCATGCTTATTTGTTTATGCGATTTAGCGTCGGTTAGTCGCGTGGGCGGTTTGCGTGGGTGAGCGACGCAAGACTTGCAAGTCAAAGAAAATAGGAGTCCAATTATGGCAGCTCGTTGCGCAGTATGTGGCAAGGGACCGCAAACCGGTTTCAGCGTTTCACATTCGCACATCCGCAATAAGCGCACCTTCCGCCCGAACCTTCAGCCGGTTCGCACCACCATTGATGGCGAAAATGTTCGCCTTCGTGTGTGCGTAAAATGCATTAAGGCAGGTAAGGTTCAGCGCGTTGAGGCGTGAATCGCGTGTTAGATGTAAGGCCCTGAGCAGTGCTCGGGGCTTTTTTGTTTCCCTATTTTTCGCTTAAATCGTAGCACGCTTTCCTATTTGTTGTTGCGCGAGGTTTGAGTATTTCTCTCCTCGCAAGTCCCGTCGCTACGCTCCTCTTTTATTGCTCGTATAGAAATACATCAAACCTTCTGAATATCTAAAACTTTTGCGTGGTTTTTATCACCGAGATTCTCGATTTTTCTTCTTCATTCGATGAATCACCATCAAAGATGCTGAGGTTCATCTCATTCAGTGCGAAAAATCTCGAATCTCCACCTCACTTGCGCTCCGACCTACCTTTTCGCTTAAATCGTAGCGCAACGATTATAATCGAAGTATGGCAGCACGCATAACACTAAACACAGCAATATCGTCAATCGTAAGCAACAAGAGACGCGTGTCTTCCCTAAAATCACTAGGCGTAATCACAGTAAAAGACGCGCTAACATACTACCCGTTTAGAGTCACAAATCCGCTAAAACGCGCGCATTTAAGCCAAATTTTGCCAGGTCAAGAAGTGGCGTTCTCAGCGACAATACAATCTATAAACATAGTGCAAATGGCAGCGCGACGAGGATATCGGCTAGAAGTAAACGTAGCGCAAGATGCGGCACAAGCACAGATTGTGTATTTTTCAAAGAACAGACAATACGTGCAATGGGTTAGTGGCAGAATTGCAGTAGGACAAACCGTTGTTGTAGGAGGCACAAGCGGCGAGTTCAATGGGAGACTACAGTTTACACATCCGCAGATTCTAACTGTTCGAGCAAAGAGTGCTGAAAGCGATGATTCTGCACATAATACTGATGCGCGCGTGCAAAACAGCGATGATTCTGCTGTGCAAAGTGTAGAAGAAGGAATTGAAAAACTTTGCGCCCCACAACCGATTTACCACGCAAATTCGAGAATATCTAGTGAACATATTCACGATACGATTTTAGGATTATTGCAACTTTTTAAGAATTGCGATTCTGGCGATTCTAATGTTGATGCTACAGATGTTACCGATACAGATATTCTTTCAGATGTTTTGCCAGACGTTCTGCCACAATTCGTCACAAACAGTAGAAACCTAATGCACCGCGCGGCAGCATTCGAATCAATCCACAATCCACAAAACAAAAACGACTTTGAAAACGCAATACACACAATGCGCTACGAAGAAGCATTCATATCACAAATAGCAGTTTTGCAATCATGCAAAAAATCAGGAGAAAATAAGGCATACACGTGCGAAAACAGCGAGCTAAGAAAACGCTTTGAAGAAAGCCTACCATTCG
This sequence comes from Gardnerella sp. c11Ua_71, assembly GCF_055818025.1. Classification (NCBI taxonomy): domain Bacteria; kingdom Bacillati; phylum Actinomycetota; class Actinomycetes; order Bifidobacteriales; family Bifidobacteriaceae; genus Gardnerella; species Gardnerella sp. c11Ua_71. The sequence continues at coordinate 186,444 of NZ_JARFVR010000003.1, forward strand.
AGCTAACAGAAGGACAAAAAAACGTTATTAGCGAAATAACAGCAGATATGCAAGGCGAATCGCAAGCAACCAGCGAATCTCTATTAAAACCAATGCGTCGTCTTTTGCAAGGAGAAGTCGGCTCTGGAAAAACAATAGTAGCAATGAGCGCAATGCTACAAGCCGTAGGATCAGGACACCAAGCGGTACTAATAGCCCCAACACAAGTATTAGCATCACAGCATGCCACAAACCTACAACAGATGATTGAGCGTGCAGGACTAAACGTTGAAATAACGCTCATAACAGGCGGAATGAAGCTAGCCAGCAGACGAAGTGCACTAGCAAAAGTAGCAAGTGGAGAGCCAGCGATTATTGTGGCAACACACGCAGCTTTCTCCGCAAGCTTTAAACCAACAAACCTAGCGCTGGTGATAATCGACGAACAGCACAGATTTGGCGTAGAACAACGAGACACACTATTACGCAAGATAAGCGGAAACGCGGTTCCACACTTGTTAGTCATGACAGCCACACCAATACCGCGATCCGCAGCAATGACATGGTTTGGAGACCTAGACGCATCCTATTTAACAGAGCTTCCAGGCGGACGCAAACCAATCCGCACTTTTGTAATAAACGAAGAAGACTCGCATAAGATGGCATCCATGTTCTACCACATTCGCTCTAGAATCGATGCAGGAGAGCGAGCATATGTTGTATGCGCTCGAATAGATAGTGAAGACAGTGAAGAAAACAACGATAATACTTACAATACTTACAATAATGCGGATGCAATCTACCAAGAAAACCAAGACTCATACACGCTAAATACACAAAATACACAAAATACACAAATTGCTCAGCGAGAAGTCCACACAGTTTTACAAATATCAAAACGCTTACAAAACCTACCACAATTCAAAGGCGTAGAATTCGCACAACTAACAGGTCGTACAAGCGACGAAGAAAAACGCGAAATAATGCACAAATTCGACAGTGGACAAGTACAAATCCTAGTTTCCACAACGGTTATAGAAGTCGGAGTAGACGTAGCAAAAGCCAGTTGTATAGTGATTTTCGACGCAGACCGCTTCGGACTAGCACAACTACACCAGCTCAGAGGACGAGTGGGACGTTCAGGCACACAATCCTGGGCTTTCCTAGTGTCAAACGCACCAAACAACCAGTTAGCAGCTGAACGTTTACAAGTAGTAGAAAACTCGTTAGACGGCGCCATAATAGCCCAAAAAGACCTAGAATTAAGAAACGTTGGAGACGTTCTAGGAGACAGTCAGTCAGGTGGAAAATCCAGTCTAAAACTATTAAGAGTAGTAAAAGACGCAAAAATCATTGCAGAAGCAAGAGAGGACGCAAACACGCTACTAGAACACGACCCGACCTTACTAGAACATCCACAAACCGCCGGAGCAGTTTTAGACTTTACACAAGGTAGCAGCACAGCAATACTAAGCAATTAGATTAATGAAATCAGATTCATGAAACACAAATTGCCCAAGTAGTTTTGTACAAAAATCGCTTTTAATAGGCTAAAAGCACTATTAAAAGCGGCTGATAACGATTAAGCACCCAGACGCCAAATAAAAAAAATAAACGCCAAATAAAAAAATAATATAATAAAAAATAATATATATTTTCACAATAAACGTGCGAAAAAAACAATTTTTGAATATCCTAGATATATAGAAAGGTAAAATCGCGAGAGATGAGGCAAAGATGACTGAGCGCGAACAACAAATTCTATCGTGGATTCAACAGAACCCTATGATTAGTCAGCAAGAACTTGCAGACCTAGCAGGAATAACAAGATCAGGCGTAGCTGCACACATTTCCAATCTTATTCGCAAAGGATACCTTAGAGGAAAAGGATACATAGTCACACCACCTAGCTACGTAACAGTAATAGGCGGAATAAGCATGGACGTGCTGGGAATCGCGTGCGGAGACCTAATGGACTACACTTCAAACGCTGCAAAAGTACGATACGCGCTAGGCGGAGTCGGACGAAACATAGCCGTGGCACTAGAAAGAATGAACACACGAGTAAGCCTAGTATCCGTGTACGGCGGCGACCACAACGGAGAATTATTCAAAGTCGACGCATCTGTAAACGGATTAGAAATAGGATACTCAAAGCAGCTACCAGACGCAATGACAGCATCATACATGTATGTAGGAGACGCATCGGGGCAAAGGCTTTTAGCACTAGACGACATGAGCATCTACGATTACATGACACCAGACTTCTTGCGCGAAAGAATATCGATAATAGAAAACGCAGACATAGTTGCACTAGACACCAACATTTCACAAAAATCCTTCGAATGGGTGTGCGACAACTATCATAGACCAATAATGGTGCGCGCAATAACCGATGCAAAAGCTCCACGAATACTTTCCAGACTACACTGCATAGACACACTCATATTAGACACAGCCGAATCGCAGGCGTTAACAGGCATTTGTGCGGTAGACGAAAAATCTGCAGTAAGATGCGCTAAGGTATTGCTAAAACGAGGAGTTGGGCATGTGTTTGTTAACTCGGGGCGCGAAGGAGTAGCGTATGGCGTAGCGGACGAAGGAGTAGCGTTCTATCCCGTACCGCTAAAACGTGTACAAAGAATGATTGTTGCGCACGGAAACGGTGGAGAAGGCGTGCGCGCGGTTGGCAACGACAATGGTTCAAGCGATGCTGCTACAGCGGCGTTGATCTATGCTAGATATAATCATTTTGATAACACGAAGACAGGGCGATTCGCTGTAGCCGCCGCAGCTCTTAACACAGAGTCGGTAGAAGCTGTGCACGAGTCGATGACTCCAGAGCTTGTAATGGAGAGGATGGAAAACATTCACGAGCGCGTGTAAATACCAAATCTCTATCTTTGGTGTTGAGCAAAAAATTTGCCTGAGAATGGTGCGCAAAATATGATTTTTGCAACATTCTCAGGCAATTATTAAAAGAATGAAAACGAATGAATTAGATTAGTGAATCACTCGCAATCTTCTGGCTTAGGAATCAAGAATGAGCATGCAAACGCCAAAGCAAGTAGCACGATTCCAGCAACCATCGAAGCAATATATCCAGCTGATGCTCCAGCAGATTGTACAAAATTAGTCATAACAGCGTAAAGAATCGCAAAGCTCAAGCCTGCACCAAGATTAAACGCGCCAGCATTCATTCCAGGCAAATATCCAGGATTATCCTTTGGCGAAAGCACAATTCCAAGACCGTTAAGCATAATGTTTGCAACGCCAGCATAGCTGATACCAAGCCACAAAGAAAGCACTACAAGCGACCAAACAGAAGGCGAGGCTGCAACATAAATTCCAAACACCACGCCAAGAACGCTCACAAGAATTCCAGCACGCAGCACAAGACGATACCCGAACTTTGCAGCAAGCATACCCGCAACAGGTCCAAACACGAAGCCGATGATTGCGTAAGGTGTAAGAGTTGCAAAGCTTACGATGTCCGCACCCATTCCAGCGCCAGCCTTAGCATCTTGAGCTAGCTGTGGAACAACGCCGTTCATAATTGCAAATACGCCAGTCATAGTAAGAAGCGTGCAAGAAAGCAAGCCCCAAGTGCGACGCTGACTCATATATTTTGTAGAAACAAGAGGAGCAGAGTTTTTGCCCTCTACGTTCCAGAACACTACAAAGAATACTACTGCAAGAACCACAAGACCTGCTACAAGACTCAAATTCGCGCCAGCAAGTTTACCAATCTCGTTGATAGCAAGATATGCTGCTAGGAATGCTATACCAAGGGTTACAACTCCAACCCAATCCATCTTTGGCGTATCTTGAGCATGGGATTCTTCAGCATAGAAAGCAACCAAAAGAACAGCGATTATACCAATGGCTGCCATAGTCCAGAATACGGATCTAAAGCCAAAGTTTCCTGCAAGCCAGCCGCCAAGAAGCGCATCAACGCCTGCAATACCGCCGTTCACAGAAGTCAGAATTGCCATTAGCTTTGCGTAGCGTTTTTCTTCGCTAACGCGCACGCGAAGCATAATCAAGCACATTGGTACAACAGGTCCGCTTGCTCCTTGAAGAATTCGTCCAATCATAAGAACTGTTACATTTGGCGCAATAGCACTCACTGCACAACCCAAAATAGTGGAGATTAAAATTCCAGTAAGAACCTTTTTTCGTCCAACAAGATCAGCTAAACGCGGCAAGAACAGCGAGAATAATGCTGCTGCAGTAAAGAATACTGTTTGCGTTAAGGCGATTTGAGAATCCGTTGTTTTAAGCTCTCGAGTCATTGTTGCTAGAGCTGGAGAAAGCATAGATGCGTTAAGCTGGAATGCGAAAATCGCCACAAGCAGCGCTACCATAAGCGCTACGATTGATCGTCCACCCTTATCCAACATAGATGGTTTTTTAGATGAAACCTCAGTCATAATTAACCTCTATTTTCAATTACCTCAATTATTTCAATTCTTTTAAAGCGTCAATAATCAAATCCCAGAACTTGTTAAAGTCGAGTTTAGTTGCCACTTGAGTATGGCACTTGTCAGCCGATGGCTCTGGTCCACGCAAATCTGCTACCGTCATGCCAAGCGTCAAATCTCCCTTAATCTCAACGTCTACAGGGCATCTGCGAGTTTGTACAACGCTGTGATCTATCAAATATGCAACCGTGCAAGGATCATGAACTGGTGGGTCGATAAAGTCCTGGTTGTTCTTGTATGCCTTACGGAAGAAGTCCATCAATCCGCTTGCAAAAGCAGAAAGAGGCGTACCGATAGCGTCAATCCTAGCTTGTACTTCTGGAGTGCAAAGTGCCTGATGAGTTAAATCAAGACCAACCATTGTAATAGGCCAATCTTCATTAAACACAACGTGAGCGGCTTCAGGATCTACCTTAATGTTAAACTCTGCAACTGCGCTCCAATTGCCAACGTGATAGCCGCCGCCCATGAGAACGACTTCCTTAACTCGGCTAACGATTCGTGGCTCTAAGCGAACTGCCATAGCTATGTTTGTAAGAGGTCCAGTTGGTACAAGTGTGATCGTGCCTGGCTCATGACTCATTATTGTGTCAATAATCCAGTTTACTGCGTGTCCCTCATCTAAAGGACGAGTTGGCTCTGGCAAAGTCACTCCATCCAGGCCGGTTTCTCCGTGAACAGCAGCAGCAACTTCTAGAGGACGAATCATTGGGCGGTCGCAGCCTGCGTGAACAGGGATATTTGTAGCATGTGCCATTTCTAGAGTTGCTCGCGCATTGTAAGTCACCTTTTCTAGGCTTTGATTTCCGCCGACTGTTGTTACACCAAGCAAATCAATGTTTGGATTGCCAAGCGCTAGCAGAATAGCCATAGCGTCGTCATGACCTGGATCGCAATCTAGAATGATTGTGGTCATTTTAGCTCCTTAGTTGTTTAGCTATATGTCAGTTGTAGTTGGGATTTATATATTTTATGCTTAGGCTTTTTAGCGAACTTCATTGTTTAGCGTAGTTTGGGATAAATCGTCAGAAACCAGTGCTAAGCAACATTTGTTTATATAAATAAACAAATGACCGTTCCAAGTATATCAATAACAAAATTCGACACAAGTCTAAGTAATTTAAAATGATATGCTTAAAATATGCACGTAATTGCAGGAAGATTTAAAGGCACGCCATTATGCGCTGCAAAGTCATGTACAAGACCAACAACAGATCGCACAAAAGAGGCGATTTTTTCTAGGCTCGACTCATGGGGAGTATGCGATGGTGCTCGAGTACTCGACTTATTCGCTGGCACAGCGGCGTTAGGTGTAGAAGCGATTTCTAGGGGCGCAAGAGAACTCGTGTGCGTAGAAGCGAACGCAGCTGCGGCGGCGTTAATAACAAAAACTGTTAAAGTACTACAAAGTCAAGGCGCGTGGAGTGAAGATTTAAGCGCTCGCGTAAATAAAAGACGCGCAGAGCAGTTCGTACAAGACTACAGCGGTGAAGCGTTCGATTTGGTGTTTGTGGATCCGCCGTACGCGTTGGAAACAGAGCAAGTTGAGCAGCTGATTGAAAACATGGTTAAAAACGGCGTTGTGAGCGCTGCTGCAGATACGTTGATTGTTTTGGAGCGTAGCGCGCGCAGCGTTGCGCCTAAGATTTGCGCGGGGTGGGAGATTTTCGACACGCGCAACTATGGCGAAACTGCTGTTATGTTCATTCAATCTACTAATTGACCTTTATTCGCGTTTAGAGCGTGACCAAGTGCGGTAGAGATTCGAGATTTTTCGCCGCTATCGAGGCGAGCCTCAGCACCGAAGGTGGTGACTCGCCGAGAGAGCAAGAAAAATCGAGAATCTCGGTGATTAAGTGATACGCAATTGTTCAAGCATGTAAGAGGGCTGGGTGATTCTTGGTCGAACAATATAAGAGCGGCGCCGATACCAAATAATCCAATGAGCCACCACTACAAACAAACCTCAACCCAAAAACAAAATCAAAGCCAAAACGGAACAACCGCAACTCTAGACTACACGCAAGAGGCGGAGCGTTGTGAGACAAGAATTAGCCAGCCCTCACGCAACATCAAGTAAGAAATCGCGCTAGCGCAGCTAAATTTTACAGGTTGGCGCGCTTTGGCGAATCGCCAGAAACCTCCCACCCAAGGCTAATCAGAGTTTTTCTATCCTGCTTACTAAGCGACTTGCAATCAAGTTTCTCAATTAAATCTGGTCTAATCTGGCTCGTGCGCGCTAGTGCATCATCTCTGCGGAAGCGATCCACTTTAGCGTGGTCGCCCGAAGTAAGAATCGCAGGCACGCTAATATCGCGCCAAGTTGTGGGACGAGTGTATTGGTGATGCTCAAGAATCGCATCCGCGCCAGTGTACGACTCTTCAACAATCGACTCTGGGTTACCCATAAAGCCTGGAATCAAGCGCGTAATGGCCTCTACCATAACGCTAACAGCCACTTCGCCGCCGTTAAGAACGTAGTCGCCAATGGAATATTCGCGCACATCTACTCCGCGCGATTTATAGTATTCTGGGATTCGCGCGTCATAGCCTTCGTAGCGTCCGCACCCAAATACAAGTCGCTTTGCGCTTGCTAATTGTGTAGCGTCTTTTTGCGAAAACAGTGGGGCAGAAGGGTTTGGGAAGATTAGAACTGTGCCGTTATCGCCAATATCGGCTTTGTTATCGTCATTATCGGCGTCATCTCCATTATAAAGCAGCTCATCAAGGCATTCCGCCCACACTTCTGGCTTCATCACCATTCCAGCGCCGCCACCAACTGGCGTATCATCAACAGATTGATGAACGTCATGCGTCCATTTTCTAAGATTATACGCGTTGATTTTAAGCAAGCCATTATCTTGCGCTTTACCAAGCAAGCTCAGATCTAGCATGCGAAAATATTCAGGGAACACGGAGATTATGTCGATTTGCATTTTATAAAGCCTTTAAGCTTAAATCATGTGTTTTAGATTCCTGGGATTAATCCACCTGGAGGATCTAAAGTCAAATATTTTTCTTTAAGATTAACTTCTGGAACCAGTGCTTGAACGAAAGGCACTAGCGCAGTTTTATCATCGCCAACAGGAGTTGAAAGTCGGATTTTAAGCAATGATTGAGCACCATCAATAACGTCTACGACTTTGCCGATTCCACGCGGCGCAACTCCAAGTGAATTATTCTCACAAATGCGCGCGCTAAGACCCACCAAATCCTTAATATACCAAGCATTTTCTTGCTCTAACTCTTGCGCGCTTTGAGCCTTAGTATAAAGCTCTAAGCCGTTTAAGGCCTCTGCATCGTTGCGATTTAGACTTTGTTCAAAAAGCAAAATCCAACGGCTTTTAAACGTTCGCGCAGACTCGATTGTAAACTCGCGCTCGCCGTCTTGCGTGTAAAGCACATTGCCTGCTTTAAAGCGCTCATAAGGTTCGTCGGTAAAAATTTGGACAGTGACTTCGCCTTTTAGTCCTTGCGCTTTTCCAATACGACAAACCCTCAGTAGGTTGTTTGAACCTTGCTGAGGGTTGTCAAAAAGTTGGTTTTTAGCCACGTTCAATCTCACTTACGTACATCCATAATGTCAACTCGAACGTTGTGGCGGCTTAGAGCCTGTACAACAACGCGAATGGCATTAGCGGTACGACCGTTTCTTCCAATAACTCTACCGATGTCTTCTGGATTTACGCGCACGCGCAAGAGTTCGCCGCGAGCGTTTTCATGAGAACGCACGGACACGTCATCTGGAAAATCAACGATGTTTTTAATGAGATGTTCCACAGCTTGAGCCAGCATAATTACTCAGCCTTTTCCTCGGCTTCAGCATCTGCTGCTGGAGCTTCTTCAGCTTCGTTCTTAGCGGCTTCTGCAGCAGCCTGAGCCTTTGCAGCGGCTTCGGACTTAGCAGCCTTAAGCTTCTGAGCTTCGGCTTCTACAGCCTCAACGCGAGCCTGTGCGTCTGGACCAGCTTCGGAAGTCTTCAAAGTGCCTTCTGCACCTTCAAGACCCTTGAACTTCTGCCAATCGCCAGTAATCTTTAGCAGCTTCAACACTGGTTCGGTTGGCTGTGCGCCAACGCCAAGCCAGTACTGTGCGCGGTCAGACTTAATCTGAATCAAAGATGGCTGCTTGTTTGGATCGTAGATGCCGATCTCTTCGATGGACTTGCCGTTACGCTTGTTGCGCGAATCAGAAATTACAACGCGATAGAAGGCGTAGAACTTCTTGCCCAATCTCTTAAGACGAATCTTGGTTGCCAAAATGGCTCTCCTTATAACTAGAGTCGTAGAATTTCGCTCGGGTGTGGGGCACTCCTTGCGAGTTCCACTGTTCCTCGCGTGGTCGATAAGAGGGCTTCGATTCACGCGAATAACTTTTCTATTATGACTGATTGCGTGGACTAGTGTTTTGCTAATAATGTACGTAATTTGTTCCGATTTTTCGTACAAAGTACATCACTAAGCTAGGTAGAGATTCGAGATTTTTCGCGGCGGATGAAGCGAACCTCAGCATGAAATGGTGATTCGCTGAAGTAGCAAGAAAAATCGAGAATCTCGGTGATTAAGCGATACGCAATTGTTCAAGCATGTAAGAGGGCTGGGTGATTCTTGGTCGAACAATATAAGAGCGGCGCCGATACCAAATAATCCAATGATCAACCACTACAAACAAACCTCAACCAAAAACAAAATCAAAACCAAATCGGAATAACCGCAATACAAGATAACACGTAAGAGGCAGAGCGTTGTGAGACAAGAAACACCCAGCCCTCACACAACAACAAAGAAGGAAATGCGCGAAGGTAAAGTAATAGACCATCAAAAAGCGGTGACTAGAGGGGGATTGAAACGCAAATGATTAGCGCAAAGTGGTCGCTTCCATCCACGAGAATCGTGCTTTGTTCTGTGGCTATAGCGTTGCACCCGATTGACTTTACTAGCACATGGTCAAGCGCAAGATTCGGCCATTTTTGCCACGTTGGCCAAGTCTTTAGTCGCTTGCCGATTTGCATTGATGCGTCTAAAAAGCCTGATTTTAGTAGCGCTCTAAAGCTTGGGTGGTCTGGAGTGGAGTTTAAGTCTCCGCCGATTATTGTGACTTTTTTGACGTTGCTTTCATTATGATTTTCGCCGATTTTTGCAAGCGCCATTATTCCGCTGCTCCAAGCAGCGCACCCGCGCATAGGCGATTTTGGATGCGCCGAAGCGAATGTTATTAAAAGATTTTCCGCGCGCGAATCGCCAGCTTCTAAAGATGAGTCGCAAGCAACCGCCGTAACAATTGGCACGTTTGCTGCATCAATCTTAATCGACTTACCAAAAGATTTAACATTGCTTAGTCGCGTATAAATCGCGTTAAATCCGCCATTTTCGTGGTTGTTTGTATTTCCCAATTGCACATGCGCAAAATCGCGCTTAATCCCAAGTTTTTCAAGGTTTTTTACAAGTTTTTTGCTTACTTCTTGTAAAAGAATCGTATCGATTTTATGCGTTTTTGCTAACTTTATTATTTGACTTGCGTTTGCGCGACCATATCTGCAATTAAGCGTCATAACGCGGATTTCTCTCGATTTTTCTAGTGATAATTCTGGCGATTTTTCCTGTTTTATTCGCCGCAATCTTACTGCCCAATACGGCGTATACGATTTTAAAGAGATTACGAATAACAGCGCATATGCTACGCACAAAAATAAATAAGATTTATAAAATTCATTTTGCGATCGTGTTGCAACTGCAGCCACAGCGCTGACGACTAGCCCAAGCGCAGCGCAAAACGGCGCAATTGGAAGCAATGCAATAACATATGGCAGTGGCTTTAGTCTATCCGCTCCAGCTGGCAGCCACCTAAGTAGCTGCCAAGCTAGAAGCAAAACAAGTGCAACAAGTAAAATCGCAAGTAAAATAGCGTAAATCATCTACTGATTATTCGTATTATTCGCGTTATCTGCCGAAAAGACCTGCGAGTCCGCCGCCCAAATTAGGCGGTAAATCAGGCATTTCGTCAGCAAAGTCACCTTCGCCACTCATAAGATTTTGAAGATTTTCTGGCAAATTATTAGGCAAGTCCTGCTTCTTCTTCATAAAAGCAGACTCGCCATTCGCGTTATCATTTGCACTATTTGCAGAAGAATTTCCAGACAAGCGTTCTCTAAGCGCGCGCTCCTCGGCCTCGCGACGCATAGGATTACCGGACTTTCCGCCCTTCTTCTTGCTCTTCTTGTCTTTACGCTTAGACTTTCCGCCAGGACCGCCAAACCCAGGCATTCCGCCCATTCCAGGCATTCCTGCGCCGCCGCCATTGCTCATTCGCTTCATCATTTTAGCTGCTTGCTCAAAGCGTTGCAAAAGCGCATTCACTGCAGAAACTGGAACACCTGCGCCAGCTGCAATGCGCGCGCGCCTAGAACCATCAATAATCTTGGTGTCTTTGCGCTCTTTAGGCGTCATCGAACGAATAATAGCTTCCGTGCGGTCTATCTCGCGGTCATCAAACTGCTCAAGTTCCTGTCTGTGCGCTGCCATTCCAGGCATCATACCAAGAATCTTCTTCATAGAACCAAGCTTTTTAACCTGCTGAAGCTGATCCAAAAAGTCGTCTAGTCCAAAAGTTCCTTCAGATATTTTAGCGGCAGCTTTTCTAGACTCTTCCTCGTCAAACTGTTTTTGCGCATTCTCAATAAGCGTTAGAATATCGCCCATGTCGAGGATTCTTGAAGCCATTCTATCTGGATGGAAAATCTCAAAATCCTTCAAACCTTCGCCAGTAGAAGCGAACAAAATCGGCTTTCCTGTAACGCTTGCAACAGATAGCGCAGCGCCGCCTCGTGCATCGCCATCTAACTTAGAAAGCACAACACCCGTAAAGTCAACGCCCTCGTTAAACGCTTGAGCCGTACGAACAGCGTCCTGACCAATCATGGCGTCTATAACAAACAGAATTTCTTGCGGATTAACAGCATCGCGAATCTCGCGCGCCTGCTGCATAAGAGCATCGTCCACGCCAAGGCGACCAGCGGTATCGATAATAACCGTGTCGTACATTTTTGCGCGCGCGTAGTCAATAGAATCTCGCGCAACTTTAACAGGGTCCCCAGTGGCTAAACCAGCCGAAACAACTTCGCTGCCGCCGTCACTTTGCACGCCTCGCTCTGGCGCAAAAATCGCCACACCTGCACGCTCTGCAACAACCTCAAGCTGCGTAACAGCGTTAGGACGTTGCAAATCCGCCGCAACAAGCAAAGGCGTATGACCCGAATCCTTAAGCCAGTAGCCCAACTTTCCAGCGAGCGTTGTTTTACCAGCGCCTTGCAAACCAGCAAGCATGATTACAGTTGGTGGATATTTTGCAAAATTCAGCGGTCTATCAACGCCTGAACCCAAAACGTTTGTAAGCTCGTCGTTTACAATTCGCACAACTTGCTGAGCAGGATTCAGTGCGCTAGAAACTTCTTCACCTAGTGCGCGCTCGCGAATTTTAGCGGTAAATGATCGCACAACATCTAGAGCTACGTCTGCGTCTAAAAGCGCACGGCGAATTTCACGAATCGTGCCGTCGATGTCTGCGTCGGATAATTTCCCTTTTCTGCGCAAGTGTTTGAATGCGCCAGAAAGTCTTTCTGTTAACGAACTAAATGCTGCCATAATTGCTCTATTCTACAGGTTGTTTGGAATGTTTTGTTGTATTGCTTTTTATTATGTTTACATTGCTTTTACTTAAGACAAATGCCACGATGACCCTTGTGCGCAATCTTCGATTACAACGCCAGCGGCGGTTAAAGAGTCGCGAATCGCGTCTGCGCGTGCAAAATCCTTAGCTGCGCGTGCAATCGCCCTTTGTTCAAGCTGATTTGCAATCAAAGATTCAAGAACCTTATGCTCCGCGCTTGCGCCATTATTCGCACCTAAATCTTGCGATTTTTGCGCGTTGCTGCGCCATTGTGGAGAGTAGGGGTCTAGTCCAAGCGTGTCTAGCATTGCGCGAACTTGCAAAACACAAGTCTTAATAAGGTTTTTAATGCCATCGTTTTGACTGTTATTTTGATTTTGCGCATAGTCATCCAAAAGCGCGTTACCAGAGCGAATCGCAGTAAAAATCGCAGCCAACGCGCCCGAAACGTTAATATCGTCGTTCATAGCTTTAGTAAAATCTTCTGGAAGATTATCTGCATCAACGCTTTGAACTTCCGCATAATCTGGCTGATTTTCGATTACGCGACCAGCGCGCTCGAGGAAGTTAGATATGCGATCGTAAGCAGATTGTGCCTCGTTCAAAGATTGATCCGACCACTCAAGCATTGCTCGATATTGCACGCCGCCTAGCGCGTATCGCACGACCCACGCGGATTTTTGAGCCAAAACAGATGGAACAGAAAGACCGTTTCCAAGAGATTTGCTCATTTTTTCGCCTTTAGATGTAACCCACGCGGAGTGCATCCACACGTTTGCGCTTTTCCATCCAGCAGCGAGTGTTTGCGCCATCTCGTTTTCGTGGTGTGGGAAGCGCAAGTCTAGTCCGCCGCCGTGAATGTCGAAAGCATCGCCAAGATAGCGGTGGCTCATTGCCGAGCATTCAATGTGCCAACCTGGGCGTCCTGCTCCAAACGGCGTGTTCCAGCGCGCGTCTTTTTGGTCAAAATCGCAAGGTGCCTTCCAAAGCGCAAAATCGCGAGCATCATGCTTATCTGGGCTTGCGTCAGCAGGGTCAACTGGATTGTATTTGTCGGCTTTGCTGGATTTGTCGTCGCTATTGCTGCCGTCTGAATTACCATTTTGATGCGTTAGCGCGCCGTAATCTTGCCAACTTGGCACACTAAAATACACGTTTCCAGTAGGATTGCCATTCGCGTCTGTTATTGCGTATGCGTGTCCGCGATTAATCAAGCGCTGTATAAGCTCCACCATATCGTTTATGTGACCAGTTGCGCGCGGTTCCACAGTAGGCGGCATAACGCCAAGAGTGTCGTAAGCTTTAGTGAACTCGCGCTCGTAAATGTAGGCGCGCTGCCACCATGTTTGGCCATTTTCGCTAGCTTTTTTGATGATTTTATCGTCAATATCTGTAATATTTCTAACAAAAGTAACAGTGTAGCCAAGGCGCAAAAGCCATCGGCGAACAACATCGAAGGCGATTGCTGCGCGAATATGACCTATATGAGGCGAGCTTTGCACAGTTGCGCCACACACGTACATGCCAACGTGGCCAGGAGTAACTGTTGTAAACTCGCTAGTGTTGTGCGTTGCTGTGTTATATAGGCGCAATCGTGCCGCTGCTGCTGTAAGAGTTCTGTTCGTATTTTCAAGCATAATCTCAATTATATGTTTAGCTAATAACTCACGCGTTAAGCTCGAGGTTGTCGATTCGAGTATTTGTTGCGATTATGACTTATGCTTGTATAAACATGAGTCGCAATCAACAAAGCGCGATTTGTACGAAAGGGATGCAATGACGTTTTCAAATGATTCAAAGTATAGCGAAGATCCAAACGCTGCTAATTTGAACGCTGTTATGGAAGACGATTCACAAAGCCTCCCGGATTCTGGGTCTAGCACAAGCACGAGCATACTTGAAAAGCCAGAGGTAGATGAATCAGCGCGAATGGACGATGGCGGTGACGCAGACCGCTTTGCACACTACGTTTCCAAGGATCGCGTAATCGAATCGCGACTAACTGGCCGTCCTGTTGTAGCACTGTGCGGAAAAGTATGGATTCCAAAGCGCGAAGCTAACGACTATCCTGTTTGCCCAGAGTGCAAAAAAATCTACGAAGAGATGAACAATCTGGGCTTTTAGCCTAAAACGTTGATTTCTGTAGGAATAGCAGGGTCGCCACGCATAAGACTTTGAGCAGAAATCGGAAGTCTGCTAAGTGCTCTAGCACAATAGTCCTGTGCTCGCATAATTGCGTCATGACCCATAAACTCCGTATTAAATTCGCCATTTTGCACGTAGTCAACTAGCAAATCTTCCCAAGAATCTTGCGGCTTAAAAGTCGCGAGGACACTCTCCGAGCCAGAAATTACATGCTCACAATCGGCTACGCCATTGCTAGCCACGCCGCCATTCGCACCGCCGCTAAAATCGTAGGAACGGTACGCAAGCTTACGCCCTGGAACAGTCGCCTTATTCTTAGACTTCTTAGCAACAGGTTGCATAACTCCATCCGCGCCTTCACGTTCTGTGAGTTTATAAACCATTGCGCAAGTAGGCGCGCCCGAACCTGTAACAAGCATTGTTCCAATGCCGTAGGAATCGACTGGTGCATTTTGCAAAGACGCAAGCGCATACTCGTCCAAATCGTTCGTAACCGTGATTTTAGTATTTTTAGCACCCAACGCATCGAGCTGTGCGCGAACGCGACGAGCCATAACGCACAAATCGCCCGAATCAATGCGTACGCCGCCAAGATCCGCACCAGCAACTTGCACGGCGGTTTTAACAGCCTCTTCTACGTTGTATGTGTCTACAAGCAACGTTGTTCCTTTTCCGAGTGCTGCAATTTGTGACTCAAAGGCATCGCGCTCCGAATCGTGCACAAGCGTAAAGCAATGCGCGGCCGTTCCAATCGCCTTAAGCCCGTAAAGCTTTGCCGCAAGCAGGTTTGCCGTGCCTTTAAAACCGCCGATTACCGCCGCGCGAGAAGCAGCCACAGCCGACCACTCGTTTGTGCGCCTGCCACCCATATCCATGCACGGCCTTCCAGCAGACGCGGAAACCATGCGTGCGGCGGCGCTCGCCACTGCGCAATCGTAGTTAAGCACGGAAAGTAGCAACGTTTCTAGCAACGTGCACTCGCCAAAAGTGCCTTCAACTTGCAAAATCGGCGAATCTGGGAAGAACATTTCGCCTTCTCTGTAACCGCGGATTTTGCCGCTAAAATGGTAGTTTTCTAGCCATTTAATGGTGTCTTTGCTTACAATTTTGCGGTCTTGCAAAAATCGCAAGTCATCGTCGCTAAAGTGGAATCGCGCTAGCTCCTCTAGGATTCTGCCTGTGCCTGCTACCACTCCGTAGCGGCGGCCTTGAGGAAGGTGCCTAGTAAAAATCTCAAAAACGCATTTGCGATTTGCTGTTCCGTCTTTTAGTGCTGCGTCGAGCATTGTGTACTCGTACATGTCTGTCATGAGTACGGAAGAGTTTGTGTAAGACTTTACTTCAGACTTTGCTTCGGACTTTGAGAAATCAAAAGAATCAAGCATTTTCAATCCTTTCTTGCGATTTTAGTAATCAAACTTAAAGCGCGTTCTTTACGACTTTTATAAGCGACTTTTACCTGCAGCCAATCATAGTCCTACGCCTATCTACTATTAGTGCGTGGGGATTCTCGATTTTTCGCCGCGCGAATCGACGACTTCGAGCTGCGTATTTTGCCCGTGTTTGTTTATCAAAACGTCAAATATGGGAACAAACGCGGGGAAAAAGAAACACAATCAGGAAAAATAGGCTTATGTCTAGCTTATGTATAGCTCATGCCTGATTCGTGTCAGACTCGTGGCAGATTCGTGGTAATCTAAAAGCATGACTATAGCTGTTTGCCCAGGCTCCTACGATCCCGTTACAGCCGGACACTTAGACGTGATACAACGTTGTACGCATCTCTTTAAAGAAGTGCATGTTTTGGTGGCTGTTAACGCGGCAAAAACGCCAATGTTTTCCGAATCGGAGCGTGTGGATATTATTCGCAATGCTGTTAAAAACCTAAAAAATGATTTTCCAGTCGGGGAATTTGCTCCACCTTTATGCGGAGCAGCACAGTCGCCAGCGTGCAAAATAGTTGTTGCCTCAACAGATGGTCTTATCACAGATTATTGCAAAAAAGTCGGCGCAACCGTAATAGTTAAGGGATTGCGCCAAAATGGTGACTATGAGGCGGAGCTTGGAATGGCTCTGGTTAATCGCAAGCTTGCTGGGATAGAAACCATGTTCCTGCCTGCAGACCCTATTTTGGAACATGTTTCTAGCTCCGTTGTAAAAGATGTTGCTCGTCACGGCGGAGACGTTTCGGGAATGGTGCCAGATAATGTGGTTCCACTTTTACAGAACGTTTTTTCTAAAACAATTGCAATATCACAAAAATACGTACAATAAAGTCATAAAATTAAAATAATAAAATAAAATTATTAGGAGAAACAGAGAGCAGCTACTTAGCGAAGGAGAAAAAATGAGCGAAAACGAAGACGACACAATGGAAAGCCAAGTATCGGCAAATCGCAGCCAAAAGTTGCCATTAAATCCAGTGATTGCAAACAACGATGATTCGCCCAGTGCTGCTTTTGAAGCTTACGACGCAGTGCCTGCGGCAAATAAGACTAAGGATGATAGTTCTGGCGATTCTACGGTTGCTGGCGATTCTTCTGCTGATTCTGCGGTTGATGGCGATAATGCGCAAAACTTGTTCCCAATGCCAGATTTGCGTGAACGCGAAGACGGTGGTGCAATAGAATTTGAAGATGAAAAAGAAAACGTGTTTAAAGCCGCTAATCCGCAAACAGTAAGCGAAGAAGTGCGAACAAAGTCGCGTGAAGAATTCACAACAGTTTACGACATAATCGACACAATGGAAACCACATTAAATGAAGCAAAAGGCGTGCTGTTTTCTGCTGGAATGGCAAAGATTGATCGCGAAGAATTCGGCGACTACTTATCTAGGTTAAAAGACATGCTACCAGTGCAACTTGAGCGCGCGAGTGCATTAATGCGAGAGGCAGAGAGGCGCTTGCGCACGGCTCAGGCTCAAGCAAATTCAATCGTAAGCTCTGCGCAAAGCCAGGCTGCTCAGATGATTGAAGAAGCACAAGAGAGAGCTAAATTCTTGGCTGGGCAAGAAAACGTGGTCGCTATTGCAAGAAATCAGGCGCGAGGAATCGTAAACGAGGCGCAGGCAAAGGCTGATAAACTCACGCGTGGTGCAGATCAGTACAGTGCTACGGTTATGGAAGGTTTAAAACAGCAGTTAGACAAGCTAGAGCAGGATGTTCAAGCAGGTCAGCGAGTTCTAGAAGAACGCAGGCGTGCGGCGGCGCATGTGCAAGACGAGATTAACAGACAAGTTAATGGAGAAGTTGTAAACGAAAGCGAAGAAAGGAACTAAAAATGGCATCGCATCCCTCCCAGTCTTTATGGGCGGTACCAGTTGCGCAAATGGCGGCACGAGCAGGAAGTAGCATGCAATTGCATCGCGTTTTCCCGGCGCCAGAAGGTATAGGAGACAGCGTTATTGGCGTGAAGCCAGGGAGCGATGTTACAGTAGACTGCAACTTTGATTCCGTAGTGGATGGGCTTATGTTCCAGGGTACGATTACAGCGCGCGTACACGCAGAGTGCTCTAGATGCCTGATGCCGTTGCATAGGGATTGGAGCGTCGATGTGTGCGCGTTCTTTGCACAGGTGGAAAGCAAGGGTGGTGCGCGTTCCAATAATTCCAAATTTAATAGATCTAATGGCGATAATGATGATTTAGAAGATGCTGATATTTGGGACGAGGGCGACGATTCTGGAAACGTGTATCCACTGGTTGGCGGAGGCGACTTTGCTGATATCGAGGCATTGATTAGGGACACAATGGTTAGCGAGCTGCCGCTTAAACCTTTGTGTGAGCCAGATTGCAAGGGCCTTTGCTCGCAATGCGGAGAAAACTTGAACGAACATCCAGATCATCATCACGATATTACGGATATTCGGTTTGCAGCGCTTGAGGGACTTAAGCAAAAGCTTGAAAACTCGCAAAATCGCGGCTGATTTACACTAATTACGTAGTGCGCGACGACCTGCCTTTTCGCTTAGAGCGTAGCGCGAAAAGGCAATTCGGAGCGCTGAGCCGCTTAGCGTAGAAGCACGGTGTGCTTCTACGGCGGCGAAGGCGTGAGCGCAGCTAATCTGCGCGAACGACACGACCTGCCATGTAGTGTGTTTCTGAATAATGTATGGCGCTTGCTGTAATATACAGAACGCTTAAGCTCAATCGGTTGAACGAAATAGAGGAAAGATTATGGCACTGCCAAAGTACAAGACCTCGCGCGCTAATACTCATTCGCGTCGCGCCAATTGGAAGGCTTCTGCCGTGCAGACTATTACCTGCCCGAACTGCGGTTCGCCAGCGTTGTCTCACATGGCTTGCCCAACCTGCGGTAACTTCCGCGGTCGCGTGTATCGCGAAGCAATTCGCTCTGCGCACACCAAGTAGGTTGTATTTTAAAAGAACCCTGCCATCGACGGGTGGCAGGGTTCTTGTGTTTTTGCACGCTTTTATTGAGCTTGAAATTGCATGAGGTTGTAAATCAACGACTTCAACGCATGCGCTATAATGTTGAAAATATGAGTGGGAACAATACAAAAGATCAGCATGACATTCAAGATGATGTAAAAAATGACGTTCAAAATCGCAATTATCAGAACCCAAATCATCCAGAAAATGCTAGAACTAGCAGCATAGGTGTTACGCGTTCTAAAGACGGACATACTCATGATGGTGACCCTACTCAGGAGCTTTTACGCGCGCTCGGTACTACGATTTCGCCAGATTTACTTGTTGAGGCGCTCACTCATCGCTCGTTTTCGCACGAGCATCCAGGCACTAAAAACTACGAGCGTCTAGAGTTTTTGGGAGACGCTGTTTTGGAGCTTGTTTCTACAGAAACGCTGTTTTCTGCTCACCCAGATATGACGGAAGGTCAGTTGGCTAAGCTTCGCGCTAAGGCTGTTTCGGAGTGGGCTTTGAGCGCGGTTGCGCGAGATAAGTTGCACGTTGGACCGTATATTCTTTTGGGTCATGGCGAGATGGAGCATGGAGGCGCTCAAAAAGACTCGATTTTGTGCGATATTGTTGAGGCGCTTATTGGCGCGACTTTTGTTGAGCATGGCATTGACGAGGCGCGCGCTGTAGTGCATCGTTTGATTGACGACACTTTGGCGGAGGTTCTTACAGAAGGCCCAGCTTTGGATTGGAAGACTTCGCTTACGGTTTTGGCGCACGAGATGGGGCTTGACGAGCCGCAATATAGGATGTCGGTTTCTGGCCCAGATTATGCGCCCGTGTTCCATGCGCGCGCGGTTTTGGCACACGAAAGCGGCGACGAGCTGTTGGGTGAGGCGGATGGTTCTAGCAAGCGCAAGGCTCAGCTTGCTGCTGCAGATAAAGCTTGGCACGTGTTGGATAGAAGGCGTAAGTCTAGTTCAGAAAGCGGTAATTAGAGCTTTCTGATTGCTGTGATATAAGCGATTTGAGGCGGTTCTATGGCTAGCAGTCGTAATAATAATGATTTATTATTTGACGATGGTTTGGTATCGTCAACGGAAGCTTCCGACTTATCCGATCGGTATATTGATTATTTGCGTTCAAATAAAGGCCTTGGAAGTCGCACTCTTCTCGCATATAGGGTAGATGTTTTGCAATGCCTTGAATGGTGTGGTGTAAACGATCTTTCTGATTTAAATTCTGTGTCTACAAGCGTTCTGCGTCAATGGATGTATTGGCTTAATAAGAATCACGCGCGCTCTAGTTTGGCTCGCAAAGTAGTGGCTGTGCGCGGCTTTTTTGCGTGGGCTACGCACGTTGGTTTGATTAGCGCAAATCCTGCGCAAATTCTTAATACACCTAAAATTGTTAATGAGCTTCCTACGGTTTTAGACGAGGCGCAAGCGGAAAAGTTATTGGATTGTGCTGAGGATCGTTCTGAAGATTATGCTGTGGATAAGTCGCCAGCAACCGAGCATCAAGAAAATACACCACTAAAGTCGCAAATAAAAATGCGAATAAAATCTCAAACAAAATCTCAAACAAAAACGAAACAAGAGTATGTAATCGCACTCAGAAATGCTGCGATTTTAGAGCTTTTATATGCCACGGGCATGCGTGTGGGGGAGCTTACGGGTCTTAATGTGCAAGATATGGATTTTGAAAATCACACTGTAAAAGTTACAGGTAAGGGAAACAAGCAGCGTGTAGTACCATTCGGTGTTCCTGCTGCGAAAGCGTGTAAAAAGTGGCTTGACTGTGGGAGAAGTGCGCTGCAAGAAAAATCTGCCGCAAGCTCGCAAGCGTTGTTTTTGGGCGTGCGAGCAAAGCGCATTGACCAGCGCATTGTTAGGAGCATTGTTCACGAGGCTGCAGCTGCTGCAAACGTGCCAGACGTTGCGCCGCACGCGCTTCGTCACAGTGCTGCAACGCATATGCTCAACGGGGGAGCGGACCTTCGCGAGGTTCAGGAGCTTTTGGGGCATTCGTCGCTTAACACAACGCAGCGCTACACGCACGTTTCTATTCAGGCTCTTAAACAGCGTTACTCGCAAGCCTTCCCGCGTGCGTAGATTTTGCGATCATCTATCATAATGTGAACCGCACTGAACTATTCTCATTATGTTTCCATCGATTCGGTAAACTATTCTGTTACAGTCATCAATCCGTCTACTCCAGTATCCAGAAAAATCACCTTTCAGAGGTTCTGGTTTACCTATGCCGTTATATCCGTTGCGATCAATATCTTTAAGAAGCTGAAGGATCCTCTTAAGAGTTTTCTTATCTTGCTTAGACCAGTACTCAAAGTCTTCCCACGCTTCATCTGTCCAGGCTTTAATCATCGAGCGGAACCTCGTGTATAGTGCCGCCTGTTTCTTCCATGTGTGCTATGGATTTTTTAAGACGACTTATATTCTCCGGATTGTAAAACGGATCTGCTGAAACTTCGAATGGTATTCTGTGTTCTCTTCCAACTTTCTTAGCAAATATTGTGAATGCTGCACTCATTGAAAGCCCTAGTTCTCGGCAAACATTTTCCATAAGTCGTTTATCGTCTGCATTTAGCTTGAAATTAATGTTCACTGTATTTGTTGTCATCTAAATTACCACCTTTCTAAATAAGATTTTAATAAAAATGCAATAAAAAATAAAGTATTTTTCTTTATTTTCATTTATACAGACAAGGTTTATGCAGAGAATGTAAAGATGTGATTTGAGTCACGTTTGGTGGCAAAATGGTGGCAAAATCGCGCAAAGTCAAAAATCTCGGAGCGTGCGTTGCGTGGCTAAATGTATAATCGATTTATAAGCTTGATAGGAGGGTAAAACAGTGGTTGATGATTCAAATAAGCCTGAATCAAGCGCATCATTGAACGAGAATGCAGCGAATCAAAACGACTCCAGCACGCCAGAATCCAGCGCGGCAGACGTTGAAATGAGCCAGTACGTGGCAGATCGCGCTCGCGTAAACGAAGATAAAATTCGCCAAGACGAGCAGATTGTTGCCGAATTTGGCGAGTACAATTACGGCTGGCATGATTCGGATGCTGCAGGCGAAGCTGCAAAGAAGGGCATTGACGAGTCGGTTGTTCGCGCAATCTCCGCAGACAAACACGAGCCAGAATGGATGCTAAACCTTCGTTTGCAAGGCTACCGCGCGTTTTTGCAAAAGCCGATGCCTGATTGGGGAGTGGATTTAAGCGGTTTTGACGCAGACGATTTTAAATACTACGTGCGCCCAGTTCACGATCAAGCGAAAACTTGGGATGATTTGCCAGAAGATATTCGCAAAACTTACGATAGGCTTGGCATTCCAGAAGCGGAGAAAAAGCGTTTAGTTTCAGGCGTTGCAGCACAGTACGAGTCGGAAGTTATTTACAATTCGATTCGCGAGGATTTAGCATCTCAAGGCGTGATTTTTGTTGATACGGATACAGCAGTGCAAAAGTATCCAGAGCTTGTAAAAAAGTATTTTGCAACTGTGATTCCAGTTGACGACAACAAATTTGCGGCTCTTAACACAGCGGCTTGGAGTGGCGGCTCGTTTGTGTACGTGCCAAAAGGCGTGCATGTAGATATTCCGCTTCAGGCTTACTTCCGCATTAACACGCCAAACATGGGTCAGTTTGAGCGCACGTTGATTATTGCAGACGAAGGATCGTACGTGCATTACGTTGAAGGTTGCACAGCTCCGATCTATTCCACGGACTCGCTCCACGCTGCAAACGTTGAGATTGTTGTAGAAAAGCATGCGCGCGTGCGCTACACAACCGTGCAAAATTGGTCAAATAACGTGTACAACTTGGTAACTCAGCGAGCTTACGTGCGCGAAGGCGGCACAATGGAGTGGGTTGATGGAAACATTGGCTCCAAGGCTACTATGAAGTATCCTGCATGCATTCTTGCTGAGCCGTACGCAAAAGCAGAAACCATGTCTTTGAGCTTTGCGGGCCGCGGTCAGTACCAAGATACGGGTGCGAAGATGATTCATTTGGCTCCGCACACGAGTTCTACGATTGTTGCTAAGTCGATTTCGCGCGGCGGTGGACGCTCTGCTTACCGCGGTCTTGTGAAGATTGTTAAGGGCGCTAGCGGCTCTAGCTCTTCAGTTGTGTGCGACGCTTTGCTTGTTGACGATTTTTCAAGGTCCGACACTTATCCGCATGTTGACGTGCGCGAAGATAACGTTTCGATGGCTCACGAGGCCACTGTTTCTAAGGTTTCCGAAGATCAGCTTTTCTATTTGATGAGTCGAGGGCTTGAAGAAAAAGAGGCTATGGGCATGATTGTGCGCGGCTTTGTGGAGCCGATTAGTCGCCAGTTGCCTATGGAGTATGCTCTGGAGCTTAATCGTCTTGTGGAATTGCAAATGGAAGGATCCGTGGGGTGATGAGCGAAGATCTGAAAAAGAATTTAGGCAATAAAATGACGGAAAAAGAAATTAATATTCCTGTAGCAGACCCTAATGATCCTTACGCGGTTCCTGCTGCAATGCCTTCTAGTGCAGATAAATCCGTGCGCTCTTTTAATGTGCAAGACTTTGCGATTCCAACTAGGCAGCAGGAAGATTGGCGATACACTCCAGTTGAGCGAATTTCCGAGTTTTTTGATAGCTTTGAGCCGTCTAACAACGTTGCTGTGGAGCTAAAAGGTGTTGATGGCGATTCGCATGTAACGATGCAAATTTTGCCTAAAAACGAGGCTCCGCATACAGAGATGAAGCCTTCGGATCGCGTGGCTGCTGTTGCGTGGAATTCTGCAAAGTCGGCGTACGTTTTGCATGTTTGTGGCGAAGTTACAAAGCCAATAATATTGCAAATTCACGGAAACAACTTGCAATCGCTAGACGCTGCGAAGTCACTTGACGCATTGCACTTAGTGATTGAAGCTGATTCTTACACAAACGCGGATATTATCGTAGAACACACAGGAGTTGCAAAGCTTGCTGAAGGCGTAGAAATCATTCTTGGAGATAACGCGCATGTTTCTACAACGTTCATTCAAGAGTGGGATTCAGGCAGCAAACACGTTGGAAATCATAGGATTCACGTTGGGCAGGGTGCTTCGCTCCGTCACACAATGGTCACGCTTGGCGGAGACGTTGTGCGAATCCGCATGGATCAGGATTTTGGCGGCGAAAAGGGCGATTTGAACATGCTTGGCATGTATTTTGTTGACCCAGGCGAGCATGTTGAGCATCGCACGATGGTTGTGCACAATCACCCAGAATGCAAGTCGCGAGTAGTGTATAAGGGCGCGCTTTACGGCAAAGGAGCGCATTCTACATGGGTTGGAAACGCGCTTATTAAGCCAGAAGCTCCAGGCACGGATTCGTATGAGTTGAACCGAAATTTGGTGTTAACTCCTGGCGCGATTGCTGATTCGGAGCCGAATTTGGAAATCGAAAACGGCAATATTATTGGCGCAGGTCACGCAAGTTCTGTAGGCAGATTCGACGACGAGGAGCTGTTTTACTTGCAATCTCGCGGAGTTAGCGAGGCGGATGCTAGAAAGCTTGTTGTGCGCGGATTCTTTAACGAACTTATTGAGGAGATTGGCGTGCCGCAAATCGTAGATCATTTGATGGCTGCGATTGAGAGGCGTTTAGCTAAGACGGAAGAATCGCAAGCAGCCGCAGAGTCTGTAAATGCGGAAAAATCGCCAGCAACCGAAGAATAGGAGATAGAAACATGTCAACTTTAGAAATTAAGGATTTGTACGCGTCTGTAGAAACAAAAGAAGGACGAAAGCAAATCTTAAAGGGTGTAAATCTTACAGTTAATTCTGGCGAAACGCACGCGATTATGGGTCCGAATGGCTCTGGAAAGTCTACTCTCGCATACACTTTGGCAGGTCATCCAAAGTACGAAGTGGATTCGGGTCAAGTGCTTCTCGACGGCGAAGATATTTTGAAGATGACTCCAGACGAGCGCGCAAAAGCTGGGCTGTTTCTTGCGATGCAATACCCGGTAGAGGTACCAGGCGTTTCGATGACGAACTTTTTGCGCACAGCAAAAACAGAAGTGAGCGGCGAGGCTCCGACTTTGCGCGCGTGGGTTAAAGAGCTTAACGAAGCAATGAAGCGCTTAAGAATGGATCCAAAGTTTGCGTCTCGCTCTGTAAACGAGGGATTTTCTGGCGGCGAGAAAAAGCGCGCGGAAGTTTTGCAACTAGAAATTTTAAAACCAAAGTTCGCGATTTTAGACGAAACTGATTCTGGACTAGATGTGGATGCTTTGCGAATTGTTTCGGAAGGCGTAAATCGTGCCAAAGAAAGCACTGGTTTAGGCATTATGATGGTTACGCATTACACGCGAATCTTAAAGTATATTAAGCCAGATATTGTGCACGTTTTTGCGCAAGGTCACTTTGTAAAGACGGCAGGACCAGAGCTTGCGGACGAGCTGGAAGAAGAAGGATACGACAAGTATTTGCCAGAAGGCGCCAGCGAATCTGCAATTGCTTGAATCGGTTTCTGTTATATAGCGCGTCGGTTGTTTTCCGCTTTTTGTTGTTGATTTTGCCGTTTCGAGCTACAAAATGCGTCAGTATCTCTCATGTAATGGCGTGTCTAAAGCCGCGAGTAAACTCGTCTAGGTTTGGCTAAATAAAACGGAAGAGGTTTGTAATGACTGTTCGCGGTGATATCAGAAATGTGGCAATCGTAGCGCACGTTGACCATGGTAAAACAACGCTCGTAAATGCCATGCTTCAGCAGTCGCACGTATTCTCTGAGCGAGAAGAAGTGCCAGACCGCGTAATGGACTCCAACGACCTCGAGCGCGAAAAAGGCATCACCATTCTTGCCAAGAACACTGCTGTACAATACACTGGTCCGCTCGCAGAAAAGTACGGTCACCCAGAGGGAATCACAATCAACGTAATTGATACCCCAGGTCACGCCGACTTTGGTGGCGAGGTAGAGCGCGGCATTTCCATGGTTGATGGCGTTGTGTTACTTGTTGACGCTTCCGAAGGTCCACTTCCGCAAACTCGATTCGTTCTACGCAAGGCTCTTGAGGCAAAGTTGCCAGTGATTTTATGCGTTAACAAAACGGATCGTCCAGACGCGCGTATTGACGAGGTCGTGAGCGAAGCTACAGATTTGCTTCTCGGTCTTGCACAAGACGTTGTTGAGGAAGGAATCGACCTAGATATTGATTCGCTTCTTGATTTGCCTGTGATTTATTGCGCTGCAAAAGCTGGCTATGCATCCTTGAATCAGCCAGAAAACGGCGGTTTGCCAGACAATGATAATTTGGAGCCGCTTTTTGACTCTATTATTTCCAACATTCCAGCACCAGAATACGAGGAAGGCGCACCTCTTCAGGCTCATGTTGCAAACATCGATTCCTCTGACTTCTTGGGTCGTCTTGGTTTAGTGCGAATCTACAATGGCACTTTGGAAAAGGGTAAGACTTACGGGCTTTCTCGTGTAGATGGCTCGATTGAAAACTTCCGCGTTTCTGAGCTTTTGCGCACGCAAGGCTTGGAGCGCACTCCTGTTGCATCTGCAGGTCCTGGAGATATCGTTGCAGTTGCAGGCGTTAATGACATTATGATTGGCGAGACGATTGTGGATCAGAATGATCCAAAGCCTCTTCCATTGATTCACGTTGACGATCCAGCTATCTCTATGACTTTCGGCATTAACGATTCGCCGCTTGCTGGCACAGAAGGCAAGGATCACAAGCTTACAGCGCGTATGATTAAGGATAGGCTTGATCGCGAGCTTATTGGTAACGTGTCTATTAAGGTTCTTCCAACAGACCGCCCAGATGCTTGGGAAGTTCAGGGTCGTGGCGAGTTGGCGTTGGCAGTTTTGGCGGAGCAAATGCGTCGCGAAGGCTACGAGCTTACAGTTGGTCGTCCTCAAGTTGTTACTAAGACGATTGACGGTCAAATTAACGAGCCTATGGAAAACACTACGATTGACGTTCCAGAAGAATACATGGGTACTGTTACGCAGCTTATGGCGGATCGCAAGGGTCGCATGGATTCTATGAGCAATCACGGATCTGGCTGGATTCGCTTGCAATTTACTGTTCCTTCTCGCGGTCTTATTGGTTTCCGTACAGCTTTGCTTTCTGCAACTCGCGGAACGGGTATCGCAAGCTCTATTTCTGCAGGATACGCGCCTTGGGCTGGTCAGATTGTAACTCGTCAAAATGGCTCTATGGTTTGCGATCGTAAGGGTGTTGCTACTCCTTATGCTATGCAGCGTTTGCAAGCTCGTGGCGTGTTCTTTGTGGATCCGCAAAGCCCTGTTTACGAAGGCCAAATCGTTGGTATTAACAATAAGCCAGACGAGTTGGACGTTAACATTACGCTTGCTAAGCATATGACTAACATGCGTTCTTCTACAGCAGATGTGCTTGAGACTTTGACTCCACCAATTAAGATGAGCTTGGAAGAGTCGCTTGACTTTGCTAACGAAGATGAGTGTGTGGAAGTTACGCCTGAGTCGATTCGCGTGCGCAAGATCATTTTGAGCCGTGATGAATGGTATAAGTGGCGTGCTAAGCAGCGTAGACAGAACAACAACGCTGCGTGATTGTTTAAAATATTTCTCAAAATGATGTTTAACATAAAGTCGCATTCTGTGCTATTTGCTAGCAAGTGTGCGGCTTCATGCGTTTTAGCGGTATTTTGCGCGGTTTTGGGCACTTTTGCGCATCGAATGGGCGCTATGTACGATTTTCCGTACGGGCTTATAATCGCGCTTTTGCTTGTTACTTTGAGCGCGTGTTTTGCTCGCATGCTTTGCGGCATGTTTGGTTTTATTTTGCACGCAATTGTGTGCTGTTCGGTTGTGTGGATGATTGCGCTTGGATTGTTTAGGATTTTTGGCGCGTTTAATGGCGTGCTAGTTGCCATTGGCTTTGGCGTGGATAATCTTCCGTGGATTGCGCAAAATGCTGGATATTTTTGGCTTTATGGTATTATCATCGCTCACGTAGTTTTGCTTTTTATCCCTAATAAATTCTTTGTTATCTCTGATGCTAAATAGTGGCGCTAAATAAGTGCTGCCAAATCAGTGTAAGGTAGTCTTAGTCTTATAGTCTTAGTCTTATAGTCTTAAAGTAGTTTGAGGAATAGTCATGAATAGCAATATAGTCATGAATAGCAATAAGAACAGTAATAATGCTCGTAAATTATGCTATTTAGGGCCAGAAGGTTCTTTTACTCATCAAGCGGCTTTAAAAGTTAAAGAGCACTGTAAATCGTTAGGTGCTTTGCGTCTTATTCCAACTGCGTGTGAGAATATTTGTAATATCGCTAGCAAAATTGAAGATTGTCACGATTTAGGTATTATTGCGTGGGAAAACAATATTGAAGGCGTAGTAATACCTAATTTAGATTTATTAATTGATGCAAAAAATATGGTTGGCATTGCGCGCGTGGGCGTTGATATAAGTTTTGATGCTGTTGTTTGCCAGTCGGATTCAATCGATAACTGTTCGACTATTGTTGCTCATCCTCACGCGTTGGCACAATGCCGTAAGTTTGCTCAAAAGCATGGATTGAAAGAAAAAACTGCGTCTTCAAACGCTGCTGCTTGTAGGGATTTAGTTCCTGGCGAAGTTGCTTTGTGCCCTAAAATTTGTGCTGATTTATACAATAGGCAGATTGTGAGCGAAGCTGTTGAAGATTTTTCTGGCGCGCGAACTGAGTTTTTAGTGTTAGCTCCTAGAGATGAGGCTTTAAGTTTTGTTAATATGCAGCGCGAAAGCTATTCATCTTTTTCTTCGATTATTGCTTTTATTCCGCGTTCTACAGGTGCTGGAGTATTAGCAAATTTGCTTGATGTTGTGCGCGATCATGGGCTTAATATGACTTCTTTTATGTCTAGGCCGATTAAAGGTCAGGATGGTTTATATAGTTTTATTGCAACTGTTGATTCTGCTCCTTGGGATTCTACGTGTAAAGCTATGATTCAAGAAGTTGTTAAACATGGTGATTGGGTTCGAGTTTTAGCAGTGTACCCTTCTGATAATCGCAAGAATCCAGTTATGAATGATTGGATGCTGCCAAATGGTGGAGTGTGCATTGAGGCTTCGGATGAGGCTTTGGCTGATGTTTTGAGTACTTTGAATGTAATGCGTGCAGAAAGAGAATTATTATGGTAGAAGATGCTGAATTTTCTCAAAAATTTTCTGTTGGTATTGTAGGACTTGGGCTTATTGGAGGTTCAATCGCAAAACGCTTGGCGGCGACTGGCTCTTGCAAAGTGTACGCGTATAATCGCCATCAAACAATGTATAAAGAGGCGAGGGCGCTTGGAATCACTTGCGTTGAAAGCGTTGCGGATCTTGCGCGCATGCAGCCAAATGTTTTGATTTTGTGCAATTCGCTTGCTGCTATGCCAGAAGTTCTTGGCGAGATTTCGCGCGGAATCAACAAGCAGCGCACTACTTTGACGGATGTTGGTAGCGTTAAGGGGCTTGTGCGCGAGCAGGTTAAGGCCGCGGGGCTTGGCGATTGTTACATTGGCGCGCATCCTATGGCTGGAAGCGAGTTTACGGGTTGGCAGGCGTCGAGCGCGGAGTTGCTGCGCGGCGCGCTTTGGGCAGTTAGCGTTGATGAGAGCAGTGATTTTTGGCGGTTTTTGGCGGTTTTGCGCGTTATTGTGGCGTTGTGTGGCAATCGCGCGCTTGTGTTGAACGATTCTATACACGACGCTTCGGCGGCGCTGATTTCGCACATGCCGCACGTTGTTGCTACAGCGCTGGCGAACGTTTTGTGCGGAAGCGAAAATCGCAATGTTGCGTTGCAAATGTCGGCTGGTTCTTGGCGAGATATGACACGAGTGGCGCTTACGGATCCAGATCGCACGCGTGCAATGGTTGTGGAAAATCGGCGAAATGTGGCGGATTTGCTTGGGAGTGTGATTGAGGAGTTGAGTTTTGCGAAGAAGATGCTTGAGGGAAGCGATGGCGATTCGGCGGTTGCTTACGATGAGCGCGCGTTTTTTGCTAAGGCTGATTCTTGGCGCGAATACAAGTATAAGGAGCGCGCGGTTGCTTGCGATAAGTCGGCTGGCGATTTGCGCGAGCTTCGATTTGCACTTGATTGTGCAGGTGATTGGCAAAGTCAGCTGATTCAAAGCGCGCAAAGCGGCGAGCAGATTGTTGGCGTGGCGTTTAGCGATTCTGCGGTTGCTTGCGCATTACGCAACTCGAAGTGGTAGATTAGAGCGGCACATATGACCGAATCGCAGCAATCACCATTTTCCCCAAAAATCCAGCAGTTTCTAAACCACATAAGCGTGGAGCGTGGGCTTTCTCCCAAAACCGTTGAAGCCTACGAGTCGGATCTTACAAAATACACGAACTGGCTGCGTGAAGCCCGAAAAATAAACGATGTTAATGAAATCACGCAACTAGATATTGAAGAATACGTGCGCGCAATGTCATCACAAGCAATGGCATCGCAAAACTTAGGGCCTCGCACGATTGCGCGGCGAATCGCAAGCATCCACGAGTGGAACAAATTCATGCTTTCCAACGCGCAAATCGCAAGCGACCCTTCTGCAGAAGTCAAAGCGCCAAAGCAAGCGGAGCATCTTCCAGACGTGCTCAGCATTAGCGAAGTGGAGCGCGTAATCGATGCTGCTGGCGGATTTGGTAGCACGGATGCTGTCTCGCTTCGAGACCGTGCGCTTGTGGAATTTTTGTACGCGACTGGCGCGCGTGTGAGCGAGGCGGTTGGACTAAAATTCGAGGATATTGATTTGACGGAATCAGTTGTGCGGCTTAGTGGCAAGGGACAAAAGCAGAGACTCGTGCCGATTGGAAAGTGCGCGGTACGTGCGTTGCGCGATTATTTAGCTAACGCAAGACCTATTCTTGCAAGTCGCGCGCAAAAGTCGCCAGCAACCGCAAAGTCGCAAGTAAAGTCGCGACTCAAGTCACCCTTAAACTCATCGTCAAAATCTGCTAATACTCACGTGATTTTCCTCAACAAACGTGGCAAATCGCTATCTCGTCAATCCGCGTGGGAGGCGATTTCGCGTGCTGGCAAAATGGCTAAAATTGGCAAAGAATTGCATCCGCACACGCTTCGACATTCATTTGCAACGCATTTGATTTCGGGCGGAGCCGATGTGCGCACTGTGCAGGAGCTGCTTGGTCATGCGTCCGTTACAACAACGCAAATTTATACGCATATAAGCCCAGATGCGCTTATGGAGGCGTATGTTATGAGTCATCCGCGCGCGAGATAGATACACAACGACGCATCGATTCACTGAACATACCTTTTGATAGACTGAAGTTTATGCCTACTGATTTACTTGGACGCGAATATGAGACTTTCCGCGCGCCCGATGCGCTTACAACGCACGGTCCTGCGCGCATTATTGCTATGTGTAACCAGAAGGGTGGCGTTGGTAAAACCACCAGCTCCATCAATATCGCTGGTGCGTTGAGTCAATACGGTAGGCGAGTTTTAATTGTTGACTTCGATCCGCAAGGCGCTGCAACGGTGGGGCTTGGGATTAATGCGAACGCGCTTGATAACACGGTTTATACGGCGCTTTTTGATTCTTCTGTAGACGTGCACGATGTGATTCGTCACACTGCCACCGAAAACATTGACGTTATGCCTGCAAACATTGATCTTTCTGCTGCAGAGGTGCAGCTTGTTACCGAGGTTGGTCGCGAGCAGATTTTGGCTGGCGTGTTGCGCAAAGTTCGTAACGAATACGACGTTATTATTATTGACTGCCAGCCTTCGCTTGGCTTGCTCACTGTAAACGCGCTTACGGCGGCGGATGGTGTGATTATTCCTGTTGCTGCGGAGTTCTTTGCGCTTAGAGGCGTTGCGCTGCTTATGCAGTCGATTGAAAAAGTGCAGCACAGAATTAACCCAGATTTGCAAGTGTTTGGCGTGCTCGTTACTATGTTTACGCGCACTTTGCATAGCGAAGAGGTTTTGCAAAGGATTTACGAGGCTTTCCAGGGGCGCGTGCTGCATTCTGTTATTTCGCGTTCGATTAAGCTGCCAGATTCCACTGTTGCGGCGGTTCCGATTACGATTTTTGCTCCTGAGCATAAGACTGCTAAGGAGTATCGCGAGGTTGCGCGCGAGCTGATTTCTAACGGCGTTGTTGAATAGCGCTTTGCGTGACGATCTGCCTTCGCATTGCGCTGTAGTGCGCGAACGATATTTCCGCTTTTTGTTGTTGATTTTGTGGTTTTGAGCTACAAAGTCGGGAAAACTTTCCGCTTTTTGTTGCTCGACACGCCAATTAGAGCAACATTCTCTCGCGCGACGACCTGCCTTTTTGCTTAAAGCGTAGCACGCGGTACGACACGCTGAAATTCGGTAAAATCGCACTACATAGCTTGCGTAGATTAGCTGCGATGTTTGCGCTCGGGCACGGGCTTTAATCGCACGATTGTGCGCGCGTCAATGAACATTTCTTGCTCGGGTCGGCTTCCGTTTGCTGCCGCATCTCGCATAAGATGCAATGTTGCTCCGTCCCAGCTGATTACGTGACCAATCGCGTCGTGGTATTCGATTTTTTGCGCGCTGCCATTGCCTGTTTGAGCATTGTCATTGTTTGCTTGCTCGCTGCCAGCTGTTTCTGTTCTGCCATTGTTTGTTTGTGCGTTGCAATTGGTTTGCAATCTTTCGTCGCCGCCTAATTGCGCGACTTTGTATGTTCGCACAACAATTCGTGCGCCAACTGGTATAAACTCTGGCAGAATCTGCCGCCTAATTAAGCTAATCGTAGTGCTGCCTTCCGTGTTATTTGTGTATTCGCGTTATTTGCCGTGTGTTTTGCTTTGACTTTGTTAATTGTATCGCAGTGCTATCAAACTCGTAACGTTTTGCAATACTCTGCAGTGCTCGAACGAATGATCTGCTTTCCCGAGTTTGCGCGACGACCTGCCTGAGAGCTTTTATGTAGTGCGTTTGTATCAAAAACGCTGAAATTCAGTACAATCGCACTACATAGCTGGCGATTTGTGGTCAGTGCGCATCCGAACCACAAGATGTTGTGGTTTTACGACACGCAGGTCACGCAAAACACTTCACCTACTACATAAAACTATTCTGTTATTAGCAATCAATCAATATATTTTTTTGTAAAAGAGAACAATTATAAAAACTTTTCCTTAAAGCTCTGTTAAAGTCTATTTTTTCTTGCAATTCGTTATGGGGGGGGTATATTTGCTAAATGCTTTTGCTTGAGTACTTTAGTAAAGCTGCGCGTTCTGCTGCTTTATTGTTGTGCTCACATGTGGAATTGCATTAAGCGTTGTTTGTAAATGCTGCAATTGCTAAATGCTAGTTCATGTATTTGAATGCTCTTAGTACTTCTGTACTTGATACGTGTAGTATTCTGCCCAATTTTGGGATTCGTGTAAAAGCAGGGTGTTGCTTATGCAATAGCCGAAATTGCCAAAATGGCTAGGATGTACAAACTAGCCAAAAATGACAATCGAAGGTGAGTCGATTATGTTACCTGCAAAGTTTGCTCGTTTCGCATCTCGCGTGTGCTGCATTGCGCAGAAGGTTTTTTCTGTGAGCGATACTGACAATGCGAATAGTGTGGCAGATGCGTCTGCTGGTTCTGACTCTACCTATTCAATGCGCCCAGATTCCGATTACCACAGTGCGCCAATTTATTCGTACTCAAATATGCAAGTAAATTCTTCATCATCTTCTTTATCTTCATCATCTTCTTCTTCATTATCGGATAATGATTCATTAAGTTCATACGTAGGTAAAACAGCAAGAAAATCGCATATCTTCCGAAACATGATTCTTGCAATAATTGTCACCTTTGCCACCATAGTAACCATGCTCATCGTGCCGCCAGTGAATAGGGCTAATGCGGCAAGTGTTTGGTGGGATTACGCTGGTAACGGTTATGTTGCTCCTACAACTGAAGATAATAGAGGTAGGAAAGATGAAGAGCACACTTATGATGCTGCTGATGCATTTAGAGATATGAGGATTGAAGATCCTGTTATTGAAAAAGAAAATGGAAGAACAAAAGTAACTTATAAAATAATTTTCAACAGAAATGCTGAGTTTGCTAGGCAGCTTGATTCAGGTGAGTTGCAGCCTAAAGGAAATAAACCTAAAGACGGTACTGCTTATTGGGGTAAACCTACTCTTTCAGTGTTTTTGCCTAAAGGTCTAGATAAAAGCTCAATACTTGTTAAACGCTATTGGGAAGGCTCAAGCGGTAAGGTACAAACAGGTGATACTTCTGCGCAACTTGTTCGTGAAGATCAAGATGATATGCGCATTGGTACTTTGAAAACATTTGCAGGGACTTGGACAGCTTGGACATATACTAAAGATCCTAGTGATCGTGGGCAGTTTAAAGGTTTCAACGATAATTGGAATGATAATCTTGGTCCTTCTAGTGGAGACAATGGCGTTGGTGGTGGTCTTCCAAATCCTTACAAATATTCGCGATTGCAGGGAAAACCTGAGGATTGCCAGTATTCTATGTGCGAAATATACAAGTGGAATCAGAATAATCTTTTTGAAACGATGTTTGCAAGTCTTGAATGGGATACTGGTGATAAGCGCTTTACGTGGATTGTAAGTGCCTACTTAGCAAATGGATACACTGAAAAAGATGTGTATACAAAAATGCCTGTTGCTGCTGGTTTTAGAAGTAGTTGGCGTAGAAATAAGTACGCGGTTTTTGGTCCATTTGACACTGATGGTGATGGCATACCTGATTATGTGGAACACTTGCATAACATGAACCCTAAAGGTGTGAATGACATTGATTATCCACAGTATAACGATTCTATGCTGAAAGATTACGGTAAGGATAATGTTCCGCTTACTACTTATGGTCGTCCAGTAACAGTAAAGCCTTTTATCAAAACGGGTAAATGGGAGGGTGACAGTTCTACAGGTAAATTTGTGTATGATGGAAAAACTTCCACTGATTTACCTGATGATATTGGTATACGATACTCAATTGTAAACAAGTCTGATAGTAGTATTCAAACAGTAAATTCTCCTAATAAGATGCCTGAAGGGTCTGTTTATATTAATCCTAATTCAGGATATATAACGTATAATCCGCGTAAATCTGATAAAGATAAGACTTTTACTTTTGGAACAAAAATTACATATCCTAATCCCGAATTGTACAATTGCAACAATTCTAAGACTCTTGAATACACTCACAATACGAAGGTTAAGGTCATACCTCAATCGTGGATATACAACCCTGTGTATGAGACGTTAGAAAATGTTGAGCCTACTGCGAAGAATGCTTATACAAATCCACCTGCTAGTGCTAAAGATTCAAATAGAAAAAATAACGTTATTATTCAAGAGGGTCCTCTTCCTCGAGGTACTTCATTTGTCTTAAAAAAATATACTAATAAATTAGGCAATAGCACTATTGACATTAGCTCTAATGTATTAAGTTGGTCAAAAATTGAGAATAATGATTCAAACACAGGTAGGGTACATTTTACTCCAGGTAAAGTTGATCAAGGCAAAAGCGAACAGACGCCTGTGCTTGTTACCTATCCAGATGGTTCTACGTCTGCAGAACCTGACTCAGCGAATGATGGTGCTCCTGTTTATGCCAAAGTCACCGTAAAAAAAATTATTGCAGGTCAAGGTGACTTACATTTAGCAATAAATAAAGGTAACGATAATTATAGTCTAAGTGGTATTGGAGTGGATTCGAATAGGCCGCTGAATCTTACTATCAATGAAAAAATGAAACCAAATTTGATTCTTGACTCATGGTCTAATGTTAATCAGGGCAAGATTGTATTTCGTTCTATTTGTTACGAAGAGAAGAATAATATCACAGCAAATCACACTTTTATAAAAAGTAGTTCTGATAGTTTTAATGGATTGCATCTTGGAGATCCAGTGCAATGGGAACGTGCAAGCGAAAAGCAAGAAGCACTATGTACAAGAGATAATCTTAAGTGTGAAACTAATAAGTATCTTTATAAAAAAGATTATGAAAAAGATACTATGGAGCGTTCTCGCGCAACAATCAGTGGTACTCCTATCTCTAAAGGTACCTTTGGTTGCAGAGTGTTTGCGTTCCATCAAGGTAGCCAATTATTAGAAAACTTTGATAAATTAGCTAAAGATTCTCCGTCTCTTATGAAGGATTATAACTCCGGAGATATGGCTTCATCTCTTTTCCGCTTTACTGTTTACTCACTGTCTCACAGATACAACCCTAGTTATGTGCCTATAACTGCTAGAGCTGGTAACTTTACTAACAGTACAAAAGTTATTGATGGTAAAGTGTACAAGAATACAACTTCATCTCCTACAAGCCAGAAAAATGCTAACAATGCCAATAAGAATCAGGGTGATGTTAAGCAAGGCCCACTTCCTGACGGAACATGGTTTGAGTTTAAAAAATATAAAACTGGTGATAATAAGTTAAACTGGGCTGATTGGGAACCTGAAAATCAAAGTAATAAGCCAAAGAGCGGAAATAAAGGCAATGATTCATCTGAGGGATCTGGAAGTAGATTTGGTAAGGTTACGTTCCGACCTCATAAGTGGATGGAAGATGGTGATTATAATCAGCCTGTAGTTGTGCATTATCCAGATGGTTCTACTTCTGAAGACCCAGATTCAGGTAATCTTGGAAACCCCGTGTACGCGAAGGTACATGTTGTTCGAGAAACTCCACGTAATGGTGATTTAAAGCTCCATATTCTTGGAGGTAACGAGTATAAGAAGAATAAAAAAATTCAAGATAAGCTTGTTGACTCTTGGTCAACATATAAGCCAGGTCTTATTTACCAACGCATGATTTGCTACGAGAAGGATACTAAGACTGGTAAAGCTAAACCTAATTCTTACAAACTTGGAGGAATTAATGGTTTAACTCTTGTTGGTCCAGGGAACGCTTCTTCTCCAAAACAGTGGTTGCATGCTACGGATAATGCTTTGCGTAAGAAGTGTAATAAATCTAATGGTAGTGGATGTAATATTTCAGATTACCTTTATGACTATGACGTGAATGCCAATGGTAATAATGAAACTACTGAGCGTACTAATGGGTATATTAAAGGTACTCCTAAGAATTACGGTGACTTTGTTTGCAAAGTATACGCTATTAAAGATCTTGTCATTAAAGGTAAGCATGGAAAACTGCAAGATAAGTTCGATGGAATTGTAAGAAAGCACCTTTCTTCAGGTAATGTTTTCGATCAGATTAAAACTGTTTTAAATAATAAAACAAATGCAAATAATCCTGAGCTGGATACTGTAAATGGTATTGACTGGTCAGTAAGTACGTTAAATATTTCCGTGCATCCAGATTCTCACTACTATAACCCAAAGTATGAGACCATTACCCTTGATGCTGGTACTCACGGAACTTCTGAAGTGCCTAAAAGTACCAAGAATGCAAATGAAGCTACCTACAATCAGGATGATATTAAAACAGGCGATTTGCCTGCTGGAACTTGGTTTGAGATTAAGAAGTATAAATCTGAAAATGCAAATATTCCATTGTTAACCTACGCTTTGTTTGAAAATGGCCAAGATAATACCGATGATAAAAAGAATGCTAAGGATAAAACCCAAGCTGGTAAATTCGGCAAAGTAGCTTTTTATCCTCATAAGTGGATGCCTGCCACGACAGAGAATAATCCTGATAAAGTGCCTGTTGTTGTTCACTATCCAGATGGTTCCACTTCTCAAGATGAAGATTCTGGTAACAATGGTAAGCCTATTTATGCGTCTGTGAATATTTTGCGACCATGGAAGTTGAATGGTGATTTGCATCTTAACGTATACAAGCAGTATGAAAATGGCAAGTTTACTGGACCTGTAGACGATATTAATGGCATTACTGTTATGAAGGGTATTGGCTTGCTGAAGAATATGGGTATTGACTCTTGGTCATCTCATAAAATTGGCGGCATTACTCTTAGATTACTGTGTAGGGAAGGTAGTGCTACTTCTAACAGCAGTAATTCGCAGCAGTGGAGTGAAAATCTCGATAAGCTGTTCTTCAAACTTGATTGGCAGAAGGCATGGGATCATGCAAGCTTCCAGGAACAACAGGAGTGCCGTAAGAGTGGTAAAGCTGGTGATGGCTGCAATCCTGCAGGTAAGTACCTTTTGTTTGACAGCACTGGAAATACAACAGAGCGCGCAAGCGGAACTATTACGAGCAGCAAAGCGCCTGCTCAAACTGGAGAATACTATTGCGCTGTGTTTGCGTTGAAGCCTGATGCTTTGGATACATACAAAGCGGCTGTTGGTGACGATCACAAAATTGACGTTACAAATAACGACATTGCAGCAACGATTAATCCAACTGGTAATAGGGATGAAGATTGGGCTGTCAAGTATTTCCCAGTACACGTGGTCGAACAATTTAAGCTGCCGAAGACAGGCGGGGAAGATTGCGTGAACTGGAACATGCTGCTGAGCGTAGTGTGCGTGATTGGCACGGGCACCATGGCGGCTGGGTTCTTCCTTGATCAGACCAAGTGGGGGCGCGCGATGCTTGATGCGTTGTTGCGTAAGACACTGATTAAAGATTTTATCTGCAAAACTGCCAAAAAGCTTCGCGCTTTAAGGCGACGTAGCGAAAGGTGGCGATGCTGATGAAAAAATTTGCACGCAATCCTGCTAGTCGGCTAGTCGAAAGAGTAGCGCTGGCTTGCAAGCTTGCGGTGCGATTCTCGCTAAAACTTGTTGCGTACTACGATTCGCGTAAACATTAGCGCGATGAATAATTGTGGCTCGATCACGACCGTGGCTCGATCACGACCGTGGCTTGCTTACAGATTGTGGCTTGCCTACATATCGCAACACAAAATAAACAATAAACATTAAACAATAACCGTATTTTCCTCAAAAACCTGCCCAAAAGGGCACTGATATAAAGGAGAAGAAAGTGAATAAGTTCACTAAACAATGCGTTGCCGCGG
Source organism: Gardnerella sp. c11Ua_71 (assembly GCF_055818025.1). NCBI lineage: Bacteria > Bacillati > Actinomycetota > Actinomycetes > Bifidobacteriales > Bifidobacteriaceae > Gardnerella > Gardnerella sp. c11Ua_71. The sequence continues at coordinate 225,062 of NZ_JARFVR010000003.1, forward strand.
TGGCTTCGCTTGCAATGGCTGGCACGCTGTGCGTTGCTGGCGCCGTGGTTGCTGGCAGCTCCGCTTGGGCTGCTCAGACTGCTGCTGAAAAGGCTCCATGGGATACAACTCTTGACGCCAACAAGAAAGGTTCCATTACCATTCATAAGAAGGACTCTCAAACAAAAGTTGGATTGAACGGAGTGGTCTTTGCCTTAAGGAAAGTTACAAAAATCGGTAACGAAACTATGTACGATCTTAAGAAAGAAGATAGCTGGGTAAAACTTGCTGCTAAGGTTACTAAGCTCAATGAAAGCATTAGAAATGGTAATGCTATATCAGTCGAATATGATAAAAATCTTACCGATGAAGATGTTAAAAAACAAACTACAGCTCATGTGGGTAATGAAGATGGTGTCGCCAAGTTTAACGATCTAGAAATAGGTCTATATCGTGTAGATGAGGTTAGTGCTCCAGAAGGCTACACTGCTGATTTTGATCCATTCTTTGTAACTATTCCTCAGATTACTCGTGAAAATGCAAAGACTAACAATACGTACACGTATGATGTGAGTGTTGAGCCAAAAAACACTAATATTAAGAATAATGTTACTAAGACATCTAATATTGGCGAAATCATTGGTGCTGGCGATACTATCACCTACACTATAAAAGCGAAGCCAAACAAGACTAAAGCGTCTAATGGTAACACTAATCTTGTTGCTGCCGATCTTAAAGGTTTAGCTGTTTATGATGATGCATTGAAAAATGCTTACACTGATCTTGGTGTAGGTGCAGTCAAAGAAGTTTACATTGGCGACAAAAAATTGACCGTAAATACAGACTATCAACTATCGGAATCTGATAGTGACATTGATAAGTCTGGTTCGACCGTAACTCGTAGACGTATTATGGTTAAGTTTACAGATACTGGTCTTACTGAAATCTGCACTAAGTTAAATGCTGTATCTGGTAGTGCTGAAGTTCCTGAGATTAAGGTTATTCTTAAATTAACTCTTAACAAGACAGCTAGTTTCACTGATCTTGGTTCTAAGAAAAAATTAGCCAACAAGTCTGGATTCATTCCAGGTAATGGTACTGGTGGTGGCACCCCAACGCCAGGTGGAAGCACAGATGATGAATTCCGTAAATTCCAGATTTTCAAGTTTGATGGCACTACTGAAAAAGGTAATTCTGTTGATAGTGATTCTCGAAAGAAACTAAAAGATGCAGTTTTTAAGGCATTTACAAATCAAGATGAAGCAACTAAGTGTGCTGCTAATCCAGATGAAAATAATGCATGTGATAAAGCAATGAGTAACTTTGGAGATTCTGATAATACAGCTGGAAAGAAAACTGGTGATGACGGTAAAACAACGCCTTATGTAGCTAAAGTTGGTAATACGTTCTATGTTGTGGAAACTAAGGCTCCGGAAGGATATGCTCGTTCTACCAAGGTTTATACAGTGAATATCACAACTAATGAGAGTGATACAGAGGTATTTACTCTTGAAATTCCTAACATTCCAGATAACAAGGGCAACAATTGGTTCAAGCTTCCAAAGACTGGTGCTGCTGGCGTGATTATCTTTGCTCTCGTTGGTCTTGGTCTTGTGGGCTCTGGTATGTTCGTATTCCTTAAGAATCGCAAGAAGGAAGAAGAGCAGCAGGCTGCGTGATTTGCTCAGTTAATTAGCAAATCATAAACGATTGAGTCTATAAGATTAAATCTATAAACGATTGAGTCTATAACGATTGAGTCTAGGGCAAAAACCCTAGACTCAATCCTATGTGGACTGTTAAAGCAACAAAACCCGTCGTTTTCCGCTTTTTGTTGTTGATTTTGTGGTTTTAAGCAACATTTTCGGTAAGTTTTTCCCGATTTTGTTGTTAATTTTGCCGTTTTGAGCAACAAAAAGCACAAAATCCCACTGCGTTTGTAGCAAAATCAAACCAAATATTATCTTTCATTAAATAGCTTGAGCTTGGAGGAGTTATGAAGCTAGCCGATATTAGCAATTGGTGCCGCTCACTGCGTGCGCGAGCGATTGCTGAATTGTTTAAGAATAAGGCGAAGCGTACCTCCAGTGTGGCTGGTGCGAGTGATTTGCTAGCGGAAGAATCGCAAGCAACCGAAGAGCAGACTCCACGATCCAACTCAAGCAAAAATATAAACAAAACTAAAAAAACAACTAAAAAGAAAAGCACACTGATGCGTATCTTAGAGCCGATTGCGCTGGTTCTTGCAGGCATTTTGTGCTTTAGCTACCCTGTGTGCTCAACGCTGTGGAACAATCACGTTTCTAAGGAGATATCGACAGCGTACGATAAATATAATCACGATCAGGCTGGCGACGTGCGGCGCGAACACATTCGCGCTGCGAAACGTTATAACGCAACGCGCAAAGACATGTTCACGCGCGACCCGTACGGCGGCGACGGTCAGGAAGATATAACTAACACGCCTGGATACAAGCGTTATCTTAAAACGCTTGAGGAGCCGATGGGCATTATTGGCATTGTAAAAATTCCGAAGATTGGTGTAAAGCTGCCGATTTACCACGGTACAAAAGAAGACACGTTGGCGCGAGGCGCTGGACACTTGTACGGCACGGATTTGCCAGTGGGTGGCAAGGGGCGGCATACTGTGATCACTGCGCACACTGGTTTGCCGAACGCAACCATGTTTGATTCGCTAACAGACCTTAAAAAGGGTGACTACTTTTATCTTGATGTGCAAGGGGAGACCTTGCGTTACAAGGTGTTTCGTATAAACGTGGTGGATCCGCACGATATAAGTTTGCTGCAGCGCGAGAAGGGGCGCGATTTAGCTACGCTGCTTACTTGTACGCCGTATGGTGTGAACTCGCATAGGTTGCTGGTTACGGGGTATCGTGTGCTGCCGGACCCTGTTGCGCCGCCAGAAGACCATGTGCAATGGCCGCTATGGATGACGTTGTTTGTTATTGCGATGATATTCTCGGCGGCGATTCTTGCCATGATGATCACTGTGGTTGCTGGTAAGAGGCGGCGTAAGTGGGATATTCGCGGCAAGCACATACTGTGGGTTGGGCGCGGCGAGATTAAACTGCGCTAGCGCTATTTCCCGATTTTGTAGTCCAACACGCTGTTTAGAGCTAGAAAGTGCGTCACATCGTTCGCGCGGATTAGCCGCGCTCACGTCTTCGCCGCGCAGAAGCAGTGCTTCTGCCTTGAGCGGCTCAGCGCTCCGAATTGCCTTCGCTCGCTACGCTTTAAGCGCGAAGGCAGGTCGTCGCGCATATTCTCAGGCGATTATCAGACTTATAACAAAATTACGAGTAGAATAAGAACCGTGATACTTGATCGTCATAATCGTTTAAATTTGGCCGAACTTTACGCCAGCTTGCAAGGAGCGGGAGATGGTGGGGCGCCAGACGCCACCGCGGAAAAGTCGCAAGCAACCGCTGACGAAAAGTCCGCGCAAAAATCACCTATAAAAAGCGAAACGCCGCATCTTCCGCCCGATCAAATGGACGAATTCGTAAACATGATGCAAGTGTACGAAGGTGCGATGTACGAAATTAGCACGAAGCTGGAGATTTTGGACGGCGAGTTTCAGGTGCGATTTTCGCACAATCCCGTGCATCACATGGAGCGGCGACTAAAATCCGTGCACTCGATTTTTGAGAAGCTACGCCGCAGAAACCTAAGCATATCAACGCGTTCGATTCGCGACAACCTGTTCGACGTGGCTGGAATCCGTGTGATTTGCAACTATCGCGACGACGTGTACGCGGTTGCGCAATACCTTTCCAAGCAAACGGATATTCAAGTTTTGCAGGTTAAGGATTATATTAAAAACCCAAAGCCGAATGGGTACCGCAGTTTGCATGTAATTTACGCTGTGCCAGTGTTTTTGTCGTCGGGTGCGCATTACACGCCGGTGGAGGTGCAATTCCGTACAATCGCAATGGATTATTGGGCGAGTTTGGAGCACGCGTTGCGCTATAAGGCTGATTTGCCGGACGCAAAGTTGGCGGAGCATTCTAAGACGCTGCTTGAGTGCGCGCAGAATTTGCAGGCAATTGAGGCGCAAATGCAGGGTATTCATCGCGATATTAATGGTGCGCCGCGCGTGGAGGATGCGCCTGAGTCGTAACAACTAATGCGCGACGACCTGCCTTCGCACTTAGAGCGCGCGAGCGCTATCTCCGCTTTTTGTAGCACGACACACCATTTTAAGCAACATTCTCGGGAAAATCGTCCGCTTTTTGTTGTTGATTTTGCCATTTTGAGCAACAAAATCGGGAAAACTTGACGCTTTTTGTTGCTCGACACGCCATGAATCGCTACAAAACGCGCGGTTTTCAACGGTTTATAGCCTTTAACCACATTGCTAAAAATCTATTTACAAGCGCAACGCCGCCACTTATTATCGGTCTATGTTTACTAACAAAAATTTCTCATATGGTGCAGAGGAATCTTGTAGAAATACAAATCTCCCTGCCAGACTCATGAACAATTTACTTGAGTCGGAGCGAAATAATTCATGCCTAATGGCGTCGCGTTTCAACGATCGCTCAATTCTGCGCCGATATCTTAAGTCTGGAGAGCTGATTGAGCCTTACAATGGCTTCTACGCTATTCGCGATCACTGGAATCGATTACTGTACAAAGATAAAGTCAAGCGTATTGCAGTCACTCTTACAAATAAGATAAAGATAAAAAAGTGGAATTTTACTGGCGAAACTGCCGCTGTGCTTTTGGGGCTGGAGGTGGTTCACTTGCCTTACATACATCATTCGCTTACCGAAATATATGTGTCGTCTAGTTATGCGGAAAAATTTGCTTCGAATTGTAAAAAATCTGCTTTGGACAAGAAAAAGTCGGTGCGAAGTGCATTTAGACATAAATATAACCGACTAAAACTTTCAGACATAATAGAGGATGAGTCTGGCATAAGGCTTGATGATTTTAATAAAAACAGCTATAAAAATGAGGCGGCGTCGTCATTTGGCCATACTTTTGGGCATATTCCGACTGCTGAAGAGCTTGCGATTAGTCATGTTGCCAGCATTTACAACGTTCTCTACGTGTGCGCTTGGAAGGGGTCGTTCTCCGAGTCGCTAGCAACTTTCGATTCTGCTGCTCGAAAAGGTGAAGATCTTAACAAAATTTTGCGTGTTTGTCGTAAATTTTACGGCTCCATGGATTGTTGTAGCGATACGCCGCAGTTCTTGAACAGTGTTCAGAATCCAAAAAACGCGGATTTTTATGGTGTAAATTATTCTCCTATTAACAATCCAAATTTTCTTGGCACCGATGAATTTGATGTTTTGTCGCGAATGGAGACTTTGGTAAACTATGCGAACCCTAAGAGCGAAAACGGCGGAGAGTCACTTGCGCGGGCGATAATGCTTGAGCTTGGTTTTGTGGAGCCAGAGTTGCAGCACGAGTTTCCAAACCCGAATTATCCACAGAGTCCATATCGCGCAGATTTTATGTGGAAAGTTAACGGAAAAATTATTGTTGGAGAGTTTGATGGCACTGATAAATATTTGATTGAAGATAGAACTTTGCTTGATAGCCGCTCGGTTGCTTGCGACTTGCGTACTGAGTATTTTGATGGAAGTGTTGAAAATGTCAACAACTTCAGCACAAATAACTTATATAGATATAATCGTGATGCAGTTAGGAAGGAACGCAATAGAGAGCGGTGTCTTATGGATTGCGGAGTTGTTAGGGTTGTGCGATTTGATTATTGCGATATCTTGAATCCGATTGAGTTTAAGAAGAAGCTGCTTTCTGCGGGAGTTCCTGTGGCCGTTGCGTGATTTACAACATTCTCGATTAATCATCTACGCTTTTTGTTGCTCAACACGCTGATTAGAGCTACAAAAACGGGAAAATCTTCCGCTTTTTGTTGTTATAAATGGAAAGAACAAAAAAGGGTTTCTAGCAAATTGCTAGAAACCCCGTTCGCGGATGAGGCGAGATTCGAACTCGCGGTAGGTTTCCCTACAACGGTTTTCAAGACCGTCTCCTTAGACCGCTCGGACACCCATCCATGTGTGATTGCTACGCAATATGCGCATCAATCACACAAGCGAATAGCCTACCATAATCCCTAGGAAAACGCACATACTCGTATCTAGTCGCGCCTATTTCCCAGCAACTCCAGCAAGTACACAAACATGTTGATGAAGTCCAAATAAAGATTAAACGCGCAAATAATCGAAATACGTTTAATCATTTCTGGCTGATCAGCATACGCTTCAAAAATCGCACGAGTTTTCTGTGCATCGTAAGCCGTAAGACCTGCAAAAATCAGCACTGCAATCGCAGCAATAAATCGCATTGTTCCAGCACTTGGAGCAACAAACATAAGAATTACCTGACTCACGCACAACACCAGCAAAGCCACCATAAGAATCGGGCCAGCCTTAAGCATATTCACTTTTGTAGTGAGCGCAAGCATTGTAAGGCACAGGAAGAATCCAGCAGTTAAAGCCAAAACCATTGCAATAGAGCCGAGACTAAACACAGTAAAAATCGTACTAAGCGTAAAGCCAGTAAGCGCAGCATATACATAGAACATCGCACGCGCAGCAAAAACGCTCATTTTCATAACGCGCATTCCAAGAACAACAGCAAGCACCACTTGCGCAATAATAATGCCGAAGAATCCAAATCGACCCGTAGCATACAAGTAAGAGTAAAGCGCACCCGTACTTTGTGTAAACATTGCCACAAGCGTTGTAACTATTAAGCCAACGGTCATCTCTGCGTAAACGCGACGCACGCTCACGCGCTCAGCATGCTCGCGCACATAAGTAGCCTGCGCGTCTACAATTGTTGGGTTTTGCACAAAATTGCCAGCATAATTGCCGTTAAAATTTCCAAAATCTCCCATAAATCCTCCTAAAATTCTGTAAGACTCTGTATAACTCTATACAACTATATAAACCCTTGAAAATTTGATTATAGTACATTTGTACGAAACGCGCAATATCAAAATATTGACAACAAAGTGCGTCAATTAACTCCGCTTTTTGTTGTTTGAGACGTGGTTTTGAGCTACAAAATGCGGAGAGACTAGATAGAACGATAGTTACGCTCTTGAGATGCGATGGAGTCAAGTACGAATCGCGCGCCACTTCGATTCTTCTGGCTGCTTATAAAATCCTGCGGAGAATAAGGCGCTGCGCTGTTAAACATCTCCTCGTATTGCGAAACGCTTAATTGCGTGCGATTGTTTAGCGACTTTAAGTGCTGATCAGAAAACAGCGCGCTACGCCAGTCTGGAACAAGTGTTGCGCTAAAGAATTCTGCTACAGCGCCAGAACCGTAGGAGAACAAGCCGATTTTTTGACCTGAGAGTAAAGGAGACAGGCATGTCGGCGATTCGTTTGTGTGTGTTGCGGAAGATAAGTCGCAAGAAACCTCACTATCGCCATCAACCGCAGAATCGTCAAAATTCCTAAAATAATCGAAATCAAGTAAAGAAATTAATCCTAAATAGAGTGAACCAGTGTAAATATTACCGATTCGGCGACTATATTGTGTGCTGTCTTGGTATCGCGCAAGAAGACGTTCGCGCGTATCGCTTGTAATAGGCGCGCTAGAATTTTCCTCCAACCCAGCTCGAAGCGCTTTAAGCCCCATTTTTGTGTATGGAAGATGGAAGCAAATCGCCTCAAAATCGTTGAAATTGCAGGCGTTTTCCGCACTGTACCGCTGCCACACGTCGCAAAACATGCGAATGTATTGTTCGGTTGAAAACTTTCCGCGAGCCAACGCCGTGCTTTGATATACGGGCCGCCAAAAATCCTGGATTTCCGCTGATTTTACAACGCTGTCGTCGTTGATTTGCAACACGCGCGGATTCTCGCTTACAAGCATCGCCACAGCACCAGCGCCTTGCGTCACCTCGCCAGGAGTGCCAACGCCGTAGCGCGCAATGTCTGCAGCAATCACCAAAACTTGCGCGCCAGGATGTGTCAAAACGTAGTCACGAGCCATCATAAGCGCCGCAGTTCCGCCATAACACGCTTCTTTTACTTCCACGCAGCGCACCCACGAGCTAAGGTTTAGAAGTTTGTGAATGTAAAGCGCGCTGGATTTGCTGGCGTCGACGCCGCTTTCTGTGCCAACGATCACCATTTTGAGGCGGTTGCTGTCGATGTACGGCATCAGCGGCAGCGCAGCTTGAGCGCCAAGTGTTACGATGTCTTGGTGGTTTGGTGGCACTGCCTGTTGGCTTTGACCGATTCCGATTGTGAATTTGTTCGGGTCTATTCCGCGCTCAATCGCAAGGTCGCGCATGCTTAGATAGCAATTTGGAGTTGCGAAAGTTATGCGGTCGATTCCGACTTTTGGCGTGTTTTTTGAAGTATTGCTCATGATTTCCTATTTTTTTTTTAAGGCGATTTTTTTAGGGACGATTTTAGTGGTGTAAATTTTACGGCGTGGTTGCTGGCGACTTATCCCAAACAGAAGGAAGTCGCAGTTAACCGAGTAACACGTGTAATTATCATTTTAAACTCTAAGTATTTTTGTCTTTTCGCAAATTATCAAGAATCATCCTTGCAGAATTCGTGTTTAAATCGGAAGAATTTTCGTTTAGAAGCGCGTGCACAACTTTTTGAATTTCGTCTCCGCGCGCTCCAGATGCTATAGCGATATTTGCGGCTTGAAGGCGCATGTGACCAGCTTGGATTCCAGGACCTGCGAGTGCGCGAAGGGCCGCCAGGTTTTGCACGAGTCCTACGGCTGCTAGAACGTTACGGAAATCATTGGCGTTATTGACTTTAGAAACTTGCAACGCGACTTTTGACATTGGTAGCGAGGCGATTGCGCCGCCCACTGTGCCGATTTGCAACGGGATTTCGATACGACCGTAAAGGATTTGACCTGAATTTTGCAAGGTCCAGGTTGAAAGAGGCATGTAACGACCAGATTTTGCTGCCCATTCGTGTGCGGCGGCTTGTAATGCGCGCGTGTCGTTACCAGATACGAGTGCTGCTGCAACTATTCCATTTAGGATTCCTTTGTTGTGGGTTGCAGCGCGCTCCGCGTCTACGGCGGCCAGGGAGCTTAAGGCGGCGATGCGGCGCGCAAGGCGCATGCCGTCGGCATCTCCAGCCGCGGCTGTTTTTGCGCTAGGCACGAGCGCTTCTACGGGTATGCGCACTTCGGCGACTGTTGCCGCGCGGCTGGAGTTGGCAAGAATTGCCACCAGCGCCTTGCGCCCAACCCAGCTTTCCAGCTGGGTTTTAACAGCTTCGCCAATGGTGTTTGCTATGTTTGCTCCCATTGCGTCGCATGCGTTTATGTCTAGTGTTAGCTTGGCGAAGCCTGTTAACGCCGCCGCCTGCGCGCGTTCTAATCCGCCGCCGCGTTGGTATATTGATGGGTGTGCGGAGCGCGCAACCTCACTAATCGCCGTGCGTTTTGACTCGTCGCGCATTATTTCGTCTAGTTTTTTGGCTACGCTTCCGTCCGCGTCTTCAAAAACTATTTGCGCGCGCGTAACGTAATGTGCGCTGTGTGCTACAACGCCGTTTTCTAGGCTTTTTGATGTGATTTTTGCACCGTTGCATGCGGCAGCTATTACGGATGGCTCTTCTGTAGCCATCAGCACGTTTCGCATAATTCCGTTTACTTTTAGGCCGCGCACAACGCCTACTGGCAGGCTGAATCGCCCGATTTGGTTTTCGATCATGCTGTTTGCAACGCTTGCAGGAATGTTCGTTTCGCTGCTTTGCGCGAGTTGTGCGAGCAGAAGTTGCGCGTAATCGCCGCTAAGCGCGCCCTCTGATTCCAGCGTTTTTATGCGCTGTTCTACGCTTAATTCTCGAAAAGCTGCCATGTTTCTCCATTTTTTTTTGACGTCATTTTCGCGATTTTCACTTTTGCAATGTTGCTTTGACGCTATTGACGCTATTCAAGTCGCCGGCAACCGCCACATTCACCGCCAGCAACCGCGCGTATCACAACACTCCGTATGCGTTCTGCGACTTACTTCGCGCGTGTCACAACACGTGCACGTCTATCACACGTCTACTTTCGCATCCTAACTTGCATGCTCACTCCAATTCCGCCTCCCACGCACAGAGCTGCAACACCGTTTTGCATGTGATTGTCTCTAAGTGCGTAAAGAAGTGTTGTTAAAATCCTGGCTCCGCTAGCGCCCAAAGGATGCCCGAGCGCAATCGCGCCGCCTCTTATGTTCAGTTTGCTTTCGTTGATGTTCAGCTGCTGGCACACGGCTATGCTTTGTGCGGCAAACGCTTCGTTAATCTCAAAAAGGTCAATGTTTTCAACGGTGTAGCCCGTGTTTTTTAGCATGCGTTCCATAACGTGTTTTGGCGCGTAGCCCATAAGGTCTGGACTGATTCCACCTTCTGCAAATCCTACGATTTCTGCCAAATAGTCGATTCCGTGCGCGATTGCGTAGTCTTTGCTCATTAAGACGAGTGCTGCTGAGCCGTCGTTGATGCCGCTTGCATTTCCGGCTGTCACAGTAGGCGAGTGTTTTGCTCCAGAATACGCCTCACGAGTTTCATCTGCCTCGCGCATTCCACCAGTTTCGCACCTGCCAAAATCCGCCTCAAACAACGTTTTAAGCTTAGAAAGCTTCTCCATAGAAGTGTTGGCGCGCGGATGCTCGTCTCTGTTAATCACAGTTCCGTCCAAAAGCTGAACAGGTGTAATCTCCGCGTCAAAATCGCCGTTATTTTGCGCGAAAACGGCTTTCTGGTGCGATTTTAGTGCAAAAGCGTCTTGCTGTTCGCGCGTTATGCCAAACTTTGCGGCCACGTTTTCGGCAGTAACTCCCATTTCTTTGCCAGTAAAAGCGTCACAAAGTCCGTCTTTTTTTAGTCCATCAACCAGTGCACTGTTGCCGTAGCGAAGGCCACCAAATCGCACGTTTTGCGCGTAAAACGGCACGTTGCTCATGCTTTCCGTGCCTCCAGCAACTACCACTTTTGCATCTCCCATGCAAATCGCAGATTGCGCAAGGCGAATGGCTTTAAGACCAGATCCGCAAACTTCGTTGATTGTCATTGCGCAACTTGACTCGTCAAGCCCCGAGCTAAGGGCGATTTGGCGCGCAACGTTTTGACCGCTGCCTGCTTGAAGTACGTTGCCAAAAATCGCTTGATCTACAGATTTTGGACTGATTTTTGCGCGTTCGATTGCGGCTTTTGCTGCGATTGTTCCTAACTCAACAGATGTGAGCGATTTCAACGCGCCTCCGAATTTTCCTATCGGTGTGCGCGCTGCGCTTACAATCACAACATCACTCATACGTTTAGCCGCCAATCAGTTGAAAACTAGCCGATTAAAGCTATCTTGATCAAGCTATCTTATTGAAAATTATTAAAAATTGCATGTTGAAAGCTAGCACATTTAGAGTAATAGGTTTCAAACACCAACCGAACTACTTTATCGTATTTTTACGCAAAATTGCGATTTGTGAAGAATTATGTTTAATTTTTTCACAAATCGCGCACAATCATATTGACTTGGCTATTGGCGGAAGGTGATTGACCCATCGTTAGGATCCATCGACTCCACAATCGCCAGCGAATCCAAGTCATATCCAGCTTCGCGCAACGCATCTCCGCCGCCTTGGAAGCCTTTTTCAATCGCAATGCCAATGCCAGCAACCGTGGCTCCAGCGTGATCGCAAATGTCAATCAACCCTTGCAAAGCTTTGCCATTAGCCAAAAAATCGTCCAAAATTAAAACGCGGTCGTCTGCGCTCAAATATTTTCTAGACACAATTACAGGGAATTCGCGTTGCTTTGTGAACGAGAATACGGTAGACACGTATTGATCGCCATCCAAGTTGATTGATTGCGCTTTCTTTGCAAAAACCACTGGAACGTTGCCAAAATGACGCGCAGCAACGCACGCGATTCCGATTCCCGAAGACTCGATTGTTAGGATTTTGTTGATTTGCGTGTTTTTAAAATGCTGCGCCCATGCAGCTCCCATTGCGTCAAAAAGCGCGCAATCGCACTGGTGGTTAAGGAATGCGTCAACTTTCAAAACATTTCCTGGCTTAACAATGCCTTCTTTTTGGATACGTTCTTCAAGTTCTTGCACGATTATTCCTTTCAAATTGCGCCGTGTTTTGCGTGTGTAGCGTGTATTTGTATAGCTTACCCCCAGCTTTGACTCACTTGCGCGACGACCTACCTTTTCGCTTGAGAAGCGTAGCGCGAAAAGGTAATTCGGAGCGCTGAGCTTGCTCAAGGTTGAAAGCACAGTGTGCTTTCAACGCAAGCGAGGACGTGAGCGCGCTGTAACGCGCGAGCGACAAGACCTACCTTTTCGCTTAGAGCGTAGCGCGCGAACGATGCAAAACGTTGTTTAGAGCTACAAAGTGCGTCAGTTTTTCCGCTTTTTGTACGTGATTTGGGTCAAATGTGCTACAAAGTGCGTAAGTTGCGTAATGCGTATAGTGCAAAACGCACGATTTGTGTTTGGCTGCCGTTCGTTAAAATTGGTTAGAGTTTAATTTTTGCGATTTGGAACACGGGAGTGAGGGGCTTTTGAGCAAGTACGGTTACGATTTTGATTTGTTTGGCAATCCAGAAGATGCCGACGAGCAGAGAGATGCTTCTATTAGCAATGCTTCTATTAGCGATGCACCTATTAATAAAGACATGACGAGCGAAGTTTCTGCTTCTACGGTTGCTGGCGATTTTTCCGCAAAATATTCAAATTCCGTACAATCTTCCCAAACAGCTCAATCTTCTGCCGCTGCCCAATACGCTCAAACATCCGCACAATCTTCCAACATTCCTGAAATCAACCCACAATCGCTTTTAGAAGGCTTAAATCCACAGCAATCCAAGGCTGTTCAATACACTGGCCCAGCGCTTTTAATCGGAGCTGGCGCAGGCAGCGGCAAAACGCGTGTTCTTACGCGCCGAATCGCGTGGATTTTGGCTAATCGCAAGGCGTGGCCGAGCCAAATTCTTGCAATCACGTTTACAAATAAAGCGGCTGCGGAGATGCGCGAGCGCTTGGCGAGCTTAATAGGCAATAGTGCAAATAGCATGTGGGTTTCCACTTTCCATTCTGCTTGCGTTAAAATTCTTCGCGCTCATGGCGATTCAATCGGCTTAAAATCAGGTTTTTCTATCTACGATTCTTCCGATTGCGAGCGTCTTGTCAAAATAATCGCATCCGAATTGAACATCGATATTAAAAAGTTTACGCCTAAACTTTTATTGTCTAAGATATCTGATTTCAAAAATAATTTGGTTACTTGGCAGGAAAATCTTAAAAATTACGCACCAGATTATAAGCCAGGCGCGTCTGTATCTGGTGCATCTAGCTTTAATGCTGCTGGCAATGCTGATGCGCTTTATGCTGCTGTTTACGCGGAGTATCAAAATAGGCTTAGCGTTTCGAATGCTGTTGATTTTGACGATTTGATTATGTTAACGGTTAAGCTTTTGCGCCAAAATCCGCAAGTTAGCGCGTATTACAAGCGAAAGTTCCGTTACATTTTGGTTGACGAATATCAGGATACCAATCACGCGCAATACGTGTTGATTCGTGAGCTTGCAGGTGTGGATGATTATTCCACTGATTCCACTGTTTCATCAGTTTCACCAGATTCCACTCAACTTCCGCAATCTTCAATCACGGTTGTTGGCGATTCCGACCAGTCAATTTACGCTTTCCGCGGTGCAGATATTCGCAATATTCAAGACTTTGAGCAGGATTTTCCAAGCGCTACAACAATTATGTTGGAGCAGAATTATCGCTCTACGCAAACCATTTTGGATGCTGCAAATGCTGTGATCTCCAACAACGCTAATCGAAAACCTAAAAAGTTGTGGACATCTTTAGGCAAAGGCTCGCCGATTGTCGGTTATGTAGCAGATAACGCGCAAGGTGAAGCTTCTTGGGTTGCTCAAGAAATCGCGCGTTTGGCAGGCGAAGATGGCGTAAACTATTCAGATATTGCGATTATGTATCGCGCAAATTCGCAATCTCGAAGCTTAGAAGATGCGCTTATTAAGTCGGGCTTGCCTTATCAACTTGTTGGCGGAACTAAGTTCTATGAGCGTCGCGAAGTCAAAGATGCGCTTGCTTACTTGCAATCGATCGCAAACCCTGATGACGATGTCAATATGCGCCGCATTTTAAACGTTCCGAAGCGTGGTCTTGGTGCGCGCGCTGAGTCGCAGATTACGTCTTATGCAAAAGAAAATTCTATAAGTTTTTGGTCTGCTCTTAGTCAAATAGATAAGATTGCAGAACAAATTGGTATTTCATCTAGAACTTTTAATGCGCTCAAGAGTTTTAGGGATCTTATGACTTCGCTTATTGACTTTATGAAAGCTAACGATTCCAAGCCTTCTAAGGTTGTGGAGAACGTGCTTAACGAGAGCGGATTGTTGCAGGATTTGCGAGAGTCTAAGGACCCTCAAGACGAATTTAGAGTAGATAACTTGTCTCAATTACAATCGGTTGCAGCCGAGTATGAGCAGAATACGCCTGATGCTAATGTTGCTGGTTTTTTGGAGACTACGGCTTTGGTTGCGGATTCGGATCAGCTTCCAGACCAGGGCGAAGATACTGGAAAAGTTACGCTTATGACGCTTCACACGGCTAAAGGTTTGGAATATCCTGTTGTGTTTTTGACTGGAATGGAGCAGGGCACTTTTCCTCATTCGCGCTGTGTTGACAATCAAAAGGAGCTTTGCGAGGAGCGTCGTCTTGCATACGTTGGCATAACTCGCGCTAAGAAGATTTTGTACGTCACTTGGGCGGCTGAGAGATCGCAATGGGGCAAGTCTGCGGAAATGATCCAAAGTCAGTTTTTGGACGAGATTCCTGCCGATTTGATTTCTTGGAAGCGCAAGGAAGCAGATGTTATGCGTGCTGGGCTTAGGGGAGCGGGCAGTGATTTTGACCGCGATTTTGACAGTGATTTTGGAAGCGATGGTGGTTGGGACGACGATTCGTACACCACTTACGGCGGATCGAGTTACAGAAAATCGCATTATGGCAAGTCGTATAGCTCAAAGTCTTATGGCTCTAATTCATATGGCAATTCATATGGCAAATCGTATGGTTCAAAGTCTGGCAAAGTCACCACGCGTATCGCCAGAAAATCGAGTGCATCATACCAGCATCAATCGTTCACTTCAAATTTGCAGTCATCTGCATCATCATTGTCTTATAAAAAACAGGGTTTGCAAGAAAAGGACAATCACTTAAATATCAACGATTTCCACGAAGGTGATAAAATTTCGCACGACACTTACGGTCTTGGAACTGTTCTTAAGACGCAAGACAAGGGAAGAAACTCAATTATTACAGTTGACTTTGGTTCGGATGGTGTAAAAAGACTCATGTTAAGAGTTGCACCAATTGAGAAATTGTAAAATTGTAAAATTTTTTGTTTTATAAATGTTGCACTTAAAATAATGAAATCCTATTGAAGATTACTTTAAATTGTCAATTGTAATATTGTTATAACTAGTGCGCGATTATATACACTAAAACAAAATATTCAAGACTTGTTTTCTATTAAGCTATACGAAAAAATATAAAAGTAGGAAAAATATAGAAGTAGACGAAACCGCAAATGTGTAAGATTCGTGACTCAAGAGTAAGTCGATTAAGCTCTTAAACATTGCGATTGTATTTATAAAGAGATTTTAAAAGGCGTGGCGCTTACAAACGTAAGTGCCGTAAAGCGTGTTGCGTTAAAAAGCAACACTAAAAAATAATAACTAGATTTAATGAGGTATTTATTATGAAAAACAAATTATTCGCATCGCTTCATGCAATTATTTTTGGAATTCTTATTGCTATAGCGCCATTGACATTTGCAAAACCATGCTCAACAGGAGGCATGCATAAAATGCAAAAAATGCCTATGATGATGCAACCTATGGCATGCTACTACACCAGCCGCGTGGCTATTGGAATTGGCGTAGTTATTGCAATTCTAGGCATTATTGCGCTATTTGTTAAAGAACACGTTCGTGCTGGCTTAAATATTGCTGTAATCGTTAACTCTCTGTTTATGATCGCTACTACAACATTCCTTATTGGTGTTTGCAAAAGTCCAATGATGCATTGCGCATCTGTTATGCGTCCAACGTTGATTGTGCTATCTGTACTAGCGTTGGTGTTTGCATCTGTTAGCGTGTATCTTGACACTAAATCTGCTTGCTAGTGCGCATCTAAGTAATTTACTATGCACAATATTACATTAAAGCGATTGCCGCTAGAAAACCTAAAGCAAAAGCCGCTTAGAACCGCCGCGTTAATCGTGGTTTCCGCGTGCTTAGCTGCAGTGTTTTTTGGCGGCTCGCTAATCTCCCTTAATCTTTCTAATGGTTTAAGTAGTATGCGCGCTCGCCTTGGCGCGGATATTATGGTTATTCCGCAAAACACTTACAATCGTGCGGAAGCGTTGCTAACTAATGGCGGATCGAGCACGTTTTACTTTACGAACAATATTGAGGATTTTGTGCGAAAATCAAAAGGCGTTGAAAAAGCAAGCGTACAAACTTACATATCTTCTCTATCGGCTGGATGCTGCGCAGAAAAGTTGCAAATCATAGGTTTTGACCCTACGAGTGACTTTGTAATCGCGCCATGGATTTATTCGCAACACAAAAGCGAGCTTAAAAAAGAGCAGATGATTGCAGGCGCAAACGTGCTTGTGTCTTACAAAAATACTGTTCGCTTGTATGGGCACGAATGGCCGATTGTTGCGCAACTTGCTAAAACGGGCACTAGCTTAGATAACTCAGTGTTTGTAAACAGAGACACGATTCCAGCGGTTATTAAATATTCTTCTAAAGTTGGGCACACTGCGATTCCTGCAAAATATGCGCGCAAGGCAGTTAGCGCTGTTCTTGTAAAAGTGAGCAGGGGTTTTAGCGCTCAAAAAGTTGCGGAAAATATTCGTAAAACTAGCGGAATTAAAAGTCTTGGAGTGGTCTTTCCAGGCGGAATTACAGAGCAGACTAAAAAGAGCTTAGAGGTGCTAAATAAGGCGATTTTTCTTGGCATTCTTGCGTTTTGGCTTGTGGGCGTGTTGATTCTTGTGTGCGTTTTTGCGTCTTCTACATCGGAGCGCAAGAGGGAATTTGCTTCATTGAGGATTCTTGGTGCAAATAGGCGCATGCTTCTAAAGATGGTCGCGCGTGAATCGTCTGCGATTGGTTTTGGCGGAGGCGTGATTGGCGTTGCTTTTGCTTCGCTTATTTTGTTCCCATATAATGTTGTTATTTCTCAACAGTTGCAACTACCGTACTTGGAGTCGAATGTTTGGTTTGTGTGCGCGCTTGCGGCAGTTTCTGTAGCGTTTTCTCTCGCTAGTGTTTTGGTAACTTCTGCGATTATTGTGGGGCGAATCGCAAGCAGGGAAGCGTATTTGACTTTAAGAGATGGCGAATAAAATGGCGAATAAAGTTGTTAGTAACGATTTAGTAGTAAATCTTAAAAATGTCACTCGCGAATTTAAACGCAAAAATAGGAAGTTTATTGCTGTAGACAATGTTAATTTTTCGCTTAAAGCTGGCGACTTTGTTGCGATTGTGGGCAAGTCTGGCAATGGAAAATCTACTCTTTTAAACATGATTGCAGGTCTTTTAAAGCCGACGCGTGGAAACGTTACGATTTTTGGATGCAATATTTCACTGCCTTCTATAAGCGACGAGCAAATTTCTGCGATTCGCGCAAAAAGCATTGGTTTTGTTACGCAATCGCAGACGCTGCTTGCTAATTTGAATGTGATAAATAACGTTATTTTGCCTGTTAAGATTTTTGATGCTTCTTCTAAGCGAATAGGCGATTTTACGGAAAAACTTGAGCCAGAAGATTGTGCGAATGTGACTTCCTTCGCTATGGATTTGCTTAAGCGACTTAATGTGGACGATCTTGCGCATTGTTATCCACGTGAGCTTTCTGGCGGAGAAATGAGACGCGTTATGATTGCGCGCGCTTTGATTAACAACCCGCGTTTACTGCTGTTGGATGAGCCTACGGGCGATTTGGATTCGCAAAACACTCAAACTGTGGTGTCTTTGCTGCGCGATTGTGCGGATTCTGGCGCGGCTGTTTTAGTCGTTACTCACGATGAATCGGTTGCTGCAAGCGCTAACAGTGTTTACACAATGGACTCTGGCATACTTCGTGCACTCTGTGACTGAGCTTTGTTGCGCGGTTTTCCTATTTGATGTTGTTCGAGGGCTGGGTGTTTCTTGTCTCACAACGCTCTGCCTCTTACGTGTTATCTTGTGTTGCGGTTGTTCCGTTTTGTCTTTGATTTTGTTTTTAGGTTGATGTTTGTTTGTAGTGGTTGATCATTGGATTATTTGGTATCGGCTGCCGCTCTTATACTGTTCGACCAAGAATCACCCAGCCCTCTTACATGCTTGAACAATTGCGTGGTTTTTATCACCGAGATTCTCGATTTTTCTTGCTCTCTCGGCGAGTCACCACCTTCGGCGCTGAGGCTCACCTCGTTCACGGCGAAAAACCTCGAATCTTCACCTAGCTTGGTGTAATATGCGTGCAAAAGATGACGTTGATGTGAGCGCGAGTATCTACGGCGCGGAGTAGTATAAGGAACGATGCCTATTTTTCGTAGGCATTATCTGGAGCCTTAGCCCATCAGTGGGTCGGCGCGCAAGAATTATGGCGTTATTTCAGCGTTTTAATGCTTTCGCGTTCGTGTGTTAGCACGAAGAAGCACTGGAGAGGCCGGCTCAGCGTGAACAATCGTAAATGTTTGGTTCACGTTCCGTTCAGATAACGACAGAATAAAGGATTAGTAATGACTAATATTCAGCGTTCTCGCCGTCAGGTGCGTCTTTCTCGCGCCCTCGGCATCGCTTTGACCCCAAAGGCTCAGCGTATTTTCGAGAAGCGTCCATATGCTCCAGGTGAGCACGGCCGCACTCGTCGTCGTACCGAGTCCGATTACGCAGTACGTCTTCGCGAGAAGCAGCGTCTTCGCGCTCAGTACGGTCTTTCCGAGAAGCAGCTTCGTGCAGCTTACGAAAAGGGTACGCACACTGCAGGTCAGACTGGTGACGCAATGCTCACCGATTTGGAAACCCGTCTTGACGCTTTAGTTTTGCGCGCAGGCTTTGCTCGCACAACCGCTCAGGCTCGCCAGTTTGTTGTGCATCGTCACATTTTGGTAGATGGCAATCTTGTTGATCGCCCATCCTACCGTGTTAAGCCAGGCCAGACCATTCAGGTTCGCGCTAAGAGCCAGACAATGGTGCCATTCCAGATGGCTGCTGAAGGCGTTCATCGTGACGTTTTGCCAGCAGTTCCTGGTTACCTCGATGTGAATCTTGCCTCTTTGAAGGCTACTTTGACTCGTAAGCCGGAAGTCGATCAGATTCCAGTTGAAGTCAACATCCAGTACGTCGTCGAGTACTACGCTCGCTAAATTCTGGATTTCATTCTTAAGGACATACCGCTTGACCCCTGCTGTGCATTGCATAGTGGGGGTCAATGCGTTTGCGCGACGACCTGCCTTTTCGCTTAGAGCGTAGCGCGAAAAGGCAATTCGGAGCGCTTAGCTTGCTTAAGGTTGAAAGCACAGTGCGCTTTGACTGAGCTTGAAATTGCATAACGCATTTCAAGCTCCTTCAAAGCGTGATTTGGCACATAAAGTCCAGTGGACTTTATGTGCCAAATCAGCCGAGCGGCTACTAATAGCCGCGAGGAATGGAGCGCAAGCGAAGACGTTCGCGCGCTTAGACCGCGCGAACGATGACCTGCCTCGCACTACATAAATCTGTGATGTGTGCTTTGGTTGACTTAGTGAGCACTGTTGCAAGAGCAGTATGAACTACGTAAAAGTTGGTTACATGTTGGTGCACATTAACTTTTGTTTGGGATTAGTCGCCAGCAACCGTACATTTTGTAACAAAACAGTTTAATAAAAAAACAAAATCATATATAATTATTCACAATAATATTCGTTATATTACAAAATATAACATTCTGCGAGTGTTGAATCAGAAAATATATAATAGATAACTGAGCGTCTAGTAAGCGTTGTAAGTAAGAAGATACAAGAATAAGAAGTTATACGAAAATAAAAGAAGATAAAGAAGAATAAAGAGACGATGGAGTCAAAGATGTCTCAAATTAGCAATGAAGAAGATGTGAAAGCGGTGCAAGAAGCACAGCAATATATGACTGCGCACAACGCACAGTATGCAGAAGATGCAGAAGATGTAAGAGACGCAAAAGACGTGTTAAGCAATAACGTTTTTGAAGGGGATGATTTTGTGGAAAAGCCTAAAAAAGTTGCAGGACTTCACAATATTCCAACAACAGCTGGTTTCGCTGGTCCTGGTGGTGGATTTGAAGGTGGCGCTGCAGCAGGATTTGAAATTGATGAAGACGGCACTACGCATAAGAAGGCAGATGAGCGTCAAGTTGAAAAAAGCTTGGAAGACACAGATGCTTTTGATGCAATAGACATTAATGCAATTCGCGCTAGGAACAAGGCTGGCGGCGCAAACCACTCGGTTATTAACAAAATAACCAGCACGGGTGTTGGAGATTCTTCGCTGAGTAGTCTTGTAGCTCAAGCAGAAGAAGAGGCGGCTGAAAACGTGCAGTCTGCGCAATCCACTATGCATTCGGACTCATACCAAGGATTACAGTCACCAATGCATTCTTCGATAGGAGATAATGCTTTCTATCAAACGCAACAAATTCCGACTGTTCAAACTCCTATTCGAGATTTCGGTGGAGAGTATCCGTATAAGTTGTATCGTCCAGGAACATACGCACGTGAGCATATTCGTATTACGGCAACAAAGCTTTCCGACGGTCGTGACTTTTTCTACATCGACGACAACCCAGAATATGTTAGCGGGCACAAAACAAGGGAGCTGATCGACCCTAGAAAGTTGGCGTATCGCTTTACATCTCATTTTGATAGCGAAGGTAATGAGGTTCCTAGCGAAGTTCCGCAAATGCGTCAGGATCCGCTTACAGGAGACTGGATTCCTATGTCTAGGCTGTGGGCAAAACGACCAGCCCCTGTTCTTAGAGAGAGTTCAAATAGCGATAGCTTAAATAGTGATAGTAATCAGCAATCAAGAATCGACCCATTCGCTGGTAGAAAGCCAGAATCTGAGTATCAAGATGGTGAAATTCCAGACGAAGACTACGACGTTGTTGTTTTTGAAAACCGTTATCCAGCTATGGCTCAGGTTGCAGGAGTGCCAAACACAACAACCTACGTTGACGGCAATCCGCTGTGGAAGCAGGCTCCTGCAGCTGGTCGTTGTGAGGTGATTTGCTTTAGTTCCAACGAAAACATGCTTCCAGCTAATCTTTCTGTTTTGCGCATGCGTACGATTGTTGAAGCCTGGGCGTTTAGAACCGCGGAAATTAGCCAAATTGATGGCATTAAGCAGATTTATCCTTTTGAAAATCACGGCAGCCAAATTGGTGTGACTTTGAATCATCCTCACGGTCAGATTTACGCTTATCCGTTTATTGCTCCTAGGTTGGAGCAGGAGTTGCGCCACACGGAGGCTTATTTTGAGCGTACTGGCAGTAATCTTCTTAAGGATTTGATGAATTCGGAGATTGAGGCTAAAAAGCGTGTGATTATGCATAATCATAGTTGGGTTGCGTATGTTCCAGCAGCAGCGCGTTGGCCTCTAGAAGTACATGTTGCTCCTGTTCGTGATGTTCTTACTTTGGATCAGCTTGACGACCAAGAGCGTTGGGATTTGGCACAAATTTATATAACACTTCTTAGACGTGCTAATAAGTTCTTTGGTTTTAATGGCGACTCTAGTGCTAAATCGTTTGCAGGTTCGGCTGCTTTCGACTTATCTTCTGGTATGAGTGCTGCAAATTCTAGCGAATTTGTTGATTTGCCTTATGTTGCAGCATGGCATCAGGCTCCTGTGCATGATTCTCGTCGTGCGCATTATCGTCTTAATTTACAATTCTTCTCGTTTATGCGAGATGCTAACAAAATCAAGTATTTGGCTGGATCGGAAGCTGGGATGGCATCTTGGATTTCTGATACAACGCCAGAGCTGATTGCAAGTAGATTCCAAGAATTAGGCGATGTTGATTTGGATTAGTCTGACCTGTATTAGTCTGATTAAACAAATAACAAAGTCAATTTGTGTGAAGCACTGTGGGAAGCACTGTTTAAAGCATTGCATAACACATTGTGTAGAACACTTTATTAAAAGTGAGATGATTAAGTTATGTTGCTGCACCTTTATTTAGTTCGTCATGGTCAAACCATGTTTAATTGCTACAATCGTCTTCAAGGTTGGTCAAATTCTCCTCTTACCGATAAAGGACTTGCAGACGCAGATCGTGCAGCAGAAAAATTAGCTAATGTCATTTTTGCTGCAGCATATTGTTCAGATACAACTCGTGCGCAAGCCACTGCTGAGCGTATTTTAAGCGAAAACGAAAAACACACTCATGCTCGACCACAACTCATAAGCGATATGCATTTTCGTGAGCAATGCTACGGCTATTTTGAAGGCCAAGACATGAATATGGCTTGGTGGGCTGCAGGTGCTCCTCATGGTGCTAAAACATATAACGAGATTGTTGAAAAATTTGGTCTTGCTGCAACTCGAGATATGCTTAAAGAGGCAGACCCATTCCATGATGCTGAGTCGGATATTGAGTATTGGAAGCGTGTTGAGGGCGGTTTTAAAATAATCGCCAGCAATCCAGTGTTAAAAGATGGGGATAGTGTTTTGCAAATATCTCACGGGAACACGCTTTTAAGTCTTATGCATCGTTTTGCGCCTGCTGGTTACGATTTGAGCGAGCGTCCGCAAAATGGTAGTGTGACTCGTTTAGATTTTGACACTTCTAAGCCGCTTGATCAGTCTATAACTATTAAGGGTTACAACGAGTAGAGCGTACTGTAAATCCACTTTTATATATTGATATATTAAGGTTGATATATTAAGAAAGATATGTGTTAGTGGTTTACCCGAAGAGTCTTGACTCTTCGTTAATCTTTTAAATACATTGCGTGGGTTAGTCGCGCGTAAAAAACAGCAGGAAAGAGGTTACGATGAGCGTTGGAGACATAGCTGCTCTAATTGCCGCGATTTCGTTTGCGGTTCTTTCTGGTTTTATGATTTATCCTCTGATTAGGTTGGGTAAGATGTTTAATCAGATTGCTCAAACCGTTAAGGAATCAGGTGAACATGCTTTGCCTGCTATTGATGAGTCTGTTACTACAGTAAAGCAAGTAAACAAAACCTTAGAAGATGTTAATGCTGTTACGGATGCTGCTCGCACCACTGCGACTAATGTTGGTGCTCTTACAGATTTGTATGGTGCTTTTCTTGGAAAACCTATTATTAAGATTGCTGCAGCTGGATATGCTCTTAAGGACACTATTAACGCATTCTTCAATAAGCCTACAGTTCCAACGGATTTTTCAGAATCTTCTGCACGCCACGCAGCTAATTCTGGTGAGTCGAGTGAGTCTAAGGGGGAGTGATGTTTAAGCGTTTATTCTGGCTTTGCGTAGGAATAGTAATAGGCGTGATGTCTGTTACTAAGGCTCGCGCTTATATTAAAGGAAAATTCCCAGAAAGTGTTGGAGATTTTTTCTTTGATAAAGATCCGAAGAATCTTACTTTAACCACGATTTTGTCTTTATTTAAGGATTTTAATTCCAGCAGAAAAACTCACGAGTCGCAGCTTAATTCTAAGTATGCTAATAAGTATGCTAAATAAAATAAGCTTGTTAATAAGTCTTGAAAGTTTTTTATAACTAAAGTTTTTATAGGTAAAGTTTTATAATCAAAAATTGGTCTTGCAGATTAATCATTCTGCGACTCGCGCCTTAAAGCATGATGGTATGATATTCTTTTGTGCCGCCCTGTTGCATGGCGTTTTAATATAACACAAGGAGTTCGTACCTATGCGCACAGCAGAAATTGCAAAGCGTTATCTTGACTACTTTGGTAATCATGGTCATATGGTCGTGCCTTCAGCATCGCTGATTTCACCAAATCCAACGACGCTTTTCACGATTGCAGGCATGGTTCCATTCATACCTTATCTTTTGGGAGAGCAAACGCCTCCTTCTCGCAGAATGACGTCTAACCAGAAGTGCGTGCGTACTCTTGATATTGACGAAGTCGGCAAGACTACTCGTCACGGCACGTTCTTCCAGATGGTTGGTAACTTCTCGTTTGGTGATTATTTTAAGGAAGAAGCGATTCACTACGCTTGGGAGCTTTTAACAACTCCGCAAGATAAGGGCGGATACGGATTTGACCCTGAAAAGCTCTGGGTAACTACTTATACCGACGATGATGAAGCTCGCGCAATTTGGAAGAACGAAGGCTTCGACCCAGAGCACATGCAAGTTTTCGGTATGGAAGATAACTTCTGGACCACTGGTGGTCCTGGTCCTGGCGGCCCATGCTCCGAAATCTACGTTGATCGCGGTCCTAAATACGGTAAGGATGGCGGTCCTGCTGCTGACGAATCTCGTTTCATTGAGATTTGGGATTTGGTCTTCGAAAACTTCCAGGTAGATAACGTCAAGTCTAAGACTGATTTGCATATTGTTGGTGAGCTTGACCAGAAGAATATCGATACCGGCGCAGGTTTGGAACGTTTGGCTTACCTTATGCAGGGTAAGGAAAATATTTACGAAACAGACGAAGTTTATCCAGTTATTGAAGCTGCAGAAAAGCTTAGCGGTGTAAAGTACGGCGATAATAATGATGCTGACGTGCGTTTCCGCGTTGTAGCAGATCACGTACGTTCCGCTTTGATGATTATGAGCGATGGTGTGCGCCCAAGTAACGTTGGACGCGGATACGTGCTTCGTCGTCTTCTTCGCAGAACCGTTCGCGCAATGCGCATGCTCGGCGTTCAGGACCCAGTTCTTCCAACCTTGTTCCCAGTTTCTAAGGCTGCAATGGAACCAAGCTACCCAGAACTTAACAACACTTTCCACGAGGTTAGTGAAGCTGCATATGGTGAAGAAGACGCGTTCCGCAGAACTCTTGAAAAGGGCACAACTATTCTTGACCTGGCTGTTGAAAAAGCTAAGAAAGAACACAAGGATGACCCTATTGTTGGCGGCTCGGACGCATTCACTTTGCACGATACTTACGGCTTCCCAATCGAGTTGACTCTTGAGATGGCTGCTGAGCAGGGTGTTAAGGTTGATGAAGCTAAGTTCCGCGAGCTTATGAGCGAGCAGAAAGGTCGCGCTCGCGCGGATGCTTTGAAGAAGCGTCACAATGTGGATGTTAGCGTTTACGACGACATTAAGAAGGAGCTTGAAAAGCCAATCGACTTCCTCGGTTACACTGACTTCTCCAGCCGTTCAAACGTTTTAGCAATTGTTGAAGCCGGTAAGGGTGCTGTTAAAAGCGTTAGCGCTCCTGCAAACGTTGAAGTTATTCTTGATCGCACGCCATTCTATGCTGAGCGCGGTGGTCAGATTGCTGATCAGGGTGAGATTATTTCCGGCGACGGCGCAATTTTGGAAGTTGACGATGTTCAGCGTCCAATCAAGGATTTGATTGTTCACAGCTGCCGACTTACTGAAGGTACTCTTAGTGTTGGTGCTCCAGTAAACACCAATATTGACCAGGTTCGCAGGGCTGCTTTGGCTCGAAGCCACACTGCTACTCACACTCTTCACAAGGCTTTGCGCGAAGAGCTTGGTCCACAGGCAACTCAGCGCGGTTCTGTAGTTGATCCAGATCGTTTGCGCTTTGACTTCCAGTGGCCAAAGGCTGTTGATAAAGATGCGCTGCTCCGTGTAGAAGCTCGCGTAAACGAGCGTATTCGTGACGATTTGCAGGTTGTTCCAAAGGAAATGCCAATCGATGACGCTTTCAAGCTTGGAGCAATGCACTTGTTCGGCGAAAAGTACGGCGATATTGTGCGAGTTGTTGAGATTGGCGACGGTTGGAGCCGCGAGCTTTGCGGTGGTACTCACGCTAAGAGCACTGGAAAGATTGGTATGGTAACCATTCTTTCGGAATCTTCCATTGGCTCTGGTGTACGCCGTATTGATGCATTGTGCGGCGAAGAGGCGTATGAATATGGTGCTCGTGAGCACGCTTTGGTGGCGCAACTTGCTGGCATGGTTAATGCACGCCCAGATGAGTTAGCTGAGCGCTTGGAGTCTTTGCTCAACAAGATGAAGGATTCAGACCGCAAGCTTTCTTCGGTGTATGAGTCTCAGCTTAATGATGCTGTTCCAGAATTGGTTGAGGCGGCTAAACAAAGTGGCGCAACGGTTAAGCTTGCTGTAAAGAATGTTGGAAACTTTGGTTCCTTCGATGCATTGCGCAAAACAACACTTGATGTTCGTTCTCGCTTAGGTGAGGATGCTCCTGTGATTGTGGCGCTGTGTGGCGTGAATGAGGAGGATCGTCCAATGGTGGCGGTGGCGACTAACGACGCCGCACGTGGTCTTGGTGCCAAGGCTGGCGATCTTGTTCGTACTGTTTCCAAGGTGCTTGGTGGCGGTGGCGGCGGCAAGCCAGACTTCGCTCAAGGCGGCGGAACTGATGCTTCTAAGATTGACGAAGCATTGGATGCTGTTAAGGCGCAAGTTGCGCAGCTTGCTTAGCGTGTTTCTATCAGCTTAAATAAAACGATGCGATCTTTACCAAAAGCGGCACAAAAAATGGTGTGGTTAGGTATTGATTTAGGTGACGCAAGGGTCGGAACAGCTCTTTCCGACCCTGAGCTCACTTTCGCTCATCCTGCCGGGAATGTTCAATCCTATGGTGATTCGTTTAATGCGATTGAAGATGTTTTAAACATTATCGAAGATAATAGTGTTAGTCGTGTTGTAATAGGTCTTCCTTTGCAATTAGACGGAACTGAAGGAAAATCTGCTAAAAAAGCGCGTCGTTGGGGTACTAATTTAGTCAAAAGAATGAAGTCGCTTTTTGATTATGGAGATTGGTCTCTCGATTTTATTCCAGAAGTTGTTTGGAAAGATGAGAGACTAACAACTGTTACGGCGCATAAACAACTGTTAGATGCAGATTTTTCTACTAGGAAGCATCGTCCTATGGTTGATCAGCAGTCAGCAGTGTTAATTTTGCAATCTGCGATTGACGATTATAAGAATGATTGCAAAAATAATTAAAGCAGACAATAGCTACGACAATATTGTGAAATAATGTTATTCTGAAATAATGTCACTGTGAAATAGTAACCAGCAGTCCAAGCGGGAGGAAGCGTTTAATGACTGAGAATATCGACGATTTTTTCGATCGAAACGCTAAGTGGAGTCACGAAACTCCTAATCCACCTGTGCCTCCAAAATCGCGCAAAGATTTAAAAGCACAAAAACGACGTAAAAGTAAGAGAAAACGTATAATAGCGTTTATTCTTACGCTAATTTTTGCAGTACTATTTGTTCTTGGATATGGATTATACAGGGTTGCGGTTTACATAAAAACTAACAATCAGTCTACGATTATGGACGATTGGCCAGGACCTGGAGACGGATTCGTTGAGTTTACGATAGAGCCAGGTCAAGGATCTGTAGAAGTTGGGAACAATCTTGTTAAAGCGCAAGTTGTAAAGTCACAATCAACTTTTTCTAATATTGTTGCTGCGAACAACAAGATTTTATACCCAGGGATTTATGCGCTCAAAAAGCATATGAACTCAATTGATGTTGTAAATATTCTTTCAGATCAAAGTAAAGCAGGCGGATTCTTAGACGTTAAAGCAGGAGAACGATCAACAGACGTTATTCGTAAGGCTGCACAAATCTCTGGAATAGACATTGCTCAATTTAACGCGATTCAAAAAACAGACGGAGCGGGGATTTTGCCGCCAGAAGCAGGTGGAAGTTTTGAAGGATGGTTGGAGCCTGGAGTTTACAACGTAAAATCCATGAAATCTGCTACTAAAATACTTGCCAAAATGGTAGATAAGCGTATTCAGAAACTTGATTCATTGGGAGTTCCTAAAGGAAAACTGCGTCAAGATATTCTCAAAATTGCGTCTATTGCGGAAGCGGAAGTAAATAATCGTGAATACTATGGCAAAGTTTCGCGCGTAATATTAAACCGTTTAGCTAAAGACATGCCTTTGGGAATGGACACTACGGTTGCTTACGGTATTGGAATTAAGGCAATTAACCTTACGCAAACACAATTAGATGATGCAAGTAATCCATACAACACTAGGATTCGCAAAGGATTGCCGCCTACTCCTATAAGTATTCCTGGAGATAATGCTATTCTGGCTTCGCTTAATCCAGAAAAAGGATCATGGATTTATTTTGTTACCACTAACTTAAAGACCGGCGAAACTAAGTTTGCGGATAACTACGATGATTTCTTGAAGATTCGCGACGAGTATAAGCGTTCTAACGAAAACGCCAACTAGCTGTTCGGTTTTCTTTGCTTGTTGTTGCGCAATCGCACTACAGACTTAATGAGCAACAGAAACCGCAAAACATAACGGCGATTATGGAAGATGCAGCTAATACGGGTACGAACGGGATTTTATTTTGCTCATTTTGCACAAGATGCACTCGGAAAAATCGCAAGCAGACTTTAGAGCAGATTTTCCACACTAAAATCCAAATTAATCCAAATATTCCAACTAATGCAAACCAGTAGATTATGCAATCAAATCCAAATAGCGCCAAAGCTTGAGCAATCATAGAAGCGCACGTAACATCGCCAAATCCAAGTGCTCCGCGCACACAAAGTTTTTGCGTCAAAACGTAGATTGCAAAAACTGTTACTGCACAAAGCCATCCGCGCAAAAGAAAATTAACATTATGAAAAGTAATAAGCGAAAAAATAAGGTTTGCTGCAGATTGTGCAAAAGCAGCTAGTAGAACCCAAAGTCTAGGCACAACGCGGTTTACTAAATCCGTTGCGCACAGTGCAATCGTGCATACAAGCGTTGGTGTTGCAAATAAACACGCTATAATAAACTGACTCATTTGATTATGCTAAATAAGCGAAAATTGCATTGCAACAAATTTTACTCAATGTGGTTAAAGGCTTTTTGCGATTTATTTCATAGATTATTAGCAATACTTAGTTGTTAGTAAAATAAAGAATTTAGAATCTAGTATTGATTTAAAATAAAGTACAGTATTAAGTGCAAGAAGTATAACAATAAATATAACGCACAACGCGATTGGAGAAGGCATGCTTAGATGGCAAACGGCAGGGGAGTCGCATGGTGAAGCACTGGTGGCAATGATTGAAGGCGTGCCAGCAGGAGTTAAGATTACTAGCGCAGACATTGTTTCTGCTCTTGCGCGTAGACGACTTGGATATGGTCGCGGAGCGCGAATGAAGTTTGAGCAAGACAAAGTGCGTTTGCTTACAGGCGTTCGCCACGGTGTTACTCTTGGGTCTCCAATTGCTATAGAAATCGCAAATAGTGAGTGGCCAAAATGGGTGGAAGTGATGAGCGCGGATCCTTTGGATCATGAGCTTGAGCGAACTGGTAGAAATGCTATTTTAAGCCGCCCTCGCCCAGGGCATGCGGATTTAACGGGCATGCGAAAGTATGGTTTTAGTGATGCTCGCGAGGTTTTGGAGCGTTCGAGCGCTAGGGAAACGGCTTCCCGCGTGGCTTTAGGCGCTGTAGCTGATGCGTTTTTGCACCAAGCGTTGGGTGTGCGAACAGTTGCGCATGTTATTGGAATTGGCGGCGAATATATAAACAAAAGTTTACCCCTACCAACTCCAGACGATGTTGATGCGTTGGATGCTTCGCCAGTTCGTACTCTAGATAAAGATGCCGAAGCTCGCATGGTTGCTCGTATTGATGAAGCAAAAGCAAATGCAGATACGCTTGGCGGCGTAGTAGAGGTTTTGGCATACGGCATGCCTGCTGGAGTTGGAACGTATGTAGAGTCGGATCGCCGTTTGGATGCGGCACTGGCTGCGGCGCTTATGGGAATCCAAGCTATTAAAGGCGTGGAGATTGGAGACGGTTTCGAAGAAGCAAATCGCCCTGGCTCGGTTGCTCACGACGAGATCGTAACAGGCGAAGATGGCAAAATCACGCGCCTTAGCAATCGTGCTGGAGGAATTGAAGGCGGAATGTCAAATGGAGAGACAATTCGCGTGCGCGCTGCAATGAAGCCGATTCCGTCCATTCCTCGCGCTTTGCGAACGGTAGATGTGCTTACTGGCCAGCCAGCGCAGGCAATTAATCAGCGCTCCGATTTTACGGCAGTCCCAGCTGCTTCCGTAGTTGCAGAGGCAATGGTTCGATTAACGCTTGCAAAGTATGCGTTAGAAAAGTTCGGCGGAGATTCACTAGAAGAAACCGCTAGAAATGCTAGAAATTACGTTCAATCTTGGAAAGAGCATATGAGATGAGCGAAGAAGATTCCTTGCATGATTCCTTGCCAGATTCGCTTAGATATTCTTTGAAAGACATTTCGCAAGATGTATCGCAAACTCAAATGCCGTTAGCCGTTATAATCGGCATGCCTGCAGCTGGAAAAACGCGTGTTGGCAAGGAATTAGCGCATATTTTGAATGTTCCTTTTATAGATACAGACGATTTAATTGAGCAAAAAATCAATATGCCGATTGCTCAATATTTTAAGGATTTTGGCGAAGAGTCTTTTAGAGATATTGAAACTCAAATTGTTAGAGATGCTATTTTCCCAGATTTTGAGCAATCCGCCCCAATAGTCGCCCTAGGTGGCGGTGCTCCAATGCGTAAGGAGACGCAAGATGTCTTAAGAAAATATACAAAGCTAGGCGGTCGTGTTGTGTATTTGCAAGTAAATGCAAGTGATGCAATTGAGCGCGTAAGCTGGAATTCTAATCGTCCTATGTTAAGCGGCGAAGATGGCGCAAAACGATGGATGGATTTGTTTGATAAGCGTGATCCTGTGTTTTGCAAAGTGGCGAATTTACACGCTCGCGTTTACGGATTAACGCCAAAACCTGCCGCAAGAAAGGTAAAAGATATGATTATGCAACGAATCGTTCATGTAGATGGTAAAGGTATTGAAGATTACGATGTTCATATTGGCGCAGGCGCTATGAGTCTTTTACCTCAAATGCTTGGAAAACAGCCTGTTCGAGTAGCTTTAATTCACACTCAGCCTGTTCAAAGACATAGCGATAAAGCAAGATCTATTTTGCGCGCAGCTGGCTACGATGTTTTCGATATTCTTATTCCAGACGCAGAGGCTGGTAAAACTGTTAAGGTTGCGGATTTTGTGTGGTCGCGCCTTGCAAACGCTGGTTTTACGCGTTCAGATGCGATTGTTGGTTTGGGTGGTGGAGCAGCTACGGATTTAGCTGGATTTGTTGCTTCTACTTGGATGCGTGGAATCCGCTACGTAAATTGCCCGACTTCGCTTCTTGCAATGGTAGACGCTTCGACTGGAGGGAAAACTGGTGTAAATACTGCAGCTGGCAAGAATTTGGTTGGTAGTTTTTACACTCCTGCTGGCGTTTTGGCAGATACTTGCGCGTTTTCTACTCTTCCTAACGATATTTTTGTTGAAGGACTTGGAGAAGTTGCAAAATCAGGGTTTATTGGCGATTCTAGCATCTTAAAAATTCTGGAAGATCCTCAAAATGCTAGCAAGTTGCGCTCTGTTGATGGTCCTTCTATTTTAGACGATGCAGATTTAAATGATATGGTTTGCGATCTAATAGAAAAAAGCGTGCGCGTTAAGGCATACCACGTTTCTAACGACTTAAAAGAACAAGGTTTGCGCGAGTTTTTGAATTATGGGCATACTTTAGGGCATGCGATTGAGCAAATCGAGCATTTTTCTTGGCGTCATGGAAACGCGGTTGCTGTGGGAATGGTTTTTGCGGCGAGCCTTGCGCAAATTTTGGGCTATTTAAGTCCAGAAGACGTTGAGTATCATCGCTCGCTTTTGAAATCACTTGGATTGCCAATATCTTGGAATGGCGGCGGCAATAATGACGATGCTTTTGCTAAGGTTCTTGACTTGATGCATAAAGATAAAAAAGCTAGAGGCAACACCTTACGATTTGTTGTTTTAGACGGGATTGGAAACCCGATTCACTTAGATAATCCGCCGCTGGAGGCGATTCGCGAAGCGTTTAATAAGATTAGAGGTTAGAAAATGGTAGATGCAGAAAACACTATAAACATCCGTAAAGTTTTAGTAGTAAATGGTCCAAATTTGGGGCGATTAGGCGTTCGTCAGCCAGACGTTTATGGCAGTCAAGATTTTGAAACGTTGTGCGCGCTTTGCAAAAAGTGGGCACAAGAGCTTAATTTACAAGTGGAAGTTCACCAAAGCGACGACGAAGCGCAAATGGTTCATTGGATGCACGAAGCTGCTGATACTCATACGCCAGTAGTTATGAATCCTGCTGCTTTTACGCACTACAGTTATGCGCTCGCGGATGCTGCGCACATGGTTTTAGATGCTGGAGTGCCACTAATGGAAGTGCATATTTCTAATCCTTCTGCCCGCGATTCTTTCCGGAAAATAAGCGTGATTAGTCCTGTTGCAACTGGAACTATTACAGGCATGGGACTGTATGGATATAAGCTTGCGCTCGAGGCTGTTGCTCATTTGATTTGACTTTGATTTGACTTTTCAATTATTCTTCCGAGTCGAGGCTCGAAGATACTATGGAGTTCCATGGTTAGAAGAAAACATGGTAACTCTCAGGAGCATATTACAAAGCATATTTTTGTCACTGGTGGCGTTGTTTCGTCCCTCGGAAAAGGTCTTACTGCATCTTCATTAGGCAGACTTTTGCGTAGTCGTGGTCTTCACGTTTTACAACAAAAACTCGATCCTTATATCAATGTTGACCCGGGTACAATGAACCCATTCCAACATGGTGAGGTTTACGTTACAGAAGACGGCGCAGAAACAGATCTTGATATTGGTCATTACGAGCGATTCCTCGATGTTTTCTTAAGTCAAAAAGCGAATGTTACAACTGGTCAGATTTATCAGTCTGTGCTTCGTAAGGAGCGTGCTGGCGAATATTTGGGTCAGTGCGTGCAGGTTATTCCGCATATTACTGGCGAAATTAAGTCGCGTATGCGCGCGCAGGCTAGCGACGATGTAGACGTGATTATTACGGAAATCGGCGGTACTGTTGGCGATATTGAGTCCCAGCCATTTTTGGAGGCTGCTCGCGAAGTTCGTCGCGATTTAGGTCCTGAAAACTGCATGTTTGTGCACGTTTCTTTGGTGCCTTATATAGCCGCAGCTCACGAATTAAAGACTAAGCCAACTCAGCATTCTGTGATGATGCTCCGCTCTCTTGGTATTTCTCCAGACGCGCTTGTTTTGCGTTCGGATCGTCCGCTTAATCAAGGCATTAAAGACAAAATTTCGCTTATGTGCGATGTTGACGCTGAAGGCGTTGTGAACTGCGTTGACGCTCCAAGCATTTACGATGTGCCGAAGATTTTGTTCAACGAGGGCTTGGATGCTTACGTTGTTCGTGAGCTTGAGCTTCCATTCCACGATGTTGATTGGAACGAGTGGGAAGATTTGCTTGAGCGCGTGCATCATCCAAAGCATGAGCTAAACATTGCAATTGTTGGCAAGTACATTGATTTGCCAGATGCATATCTTTCTGTTACTGAGGCTATTAAGGCTGGCGGTTTTGCAAACTGGGCTAAGGTTAACGTGCGCTGGGTTGCTGCCGACAAGTGCGAAACTCAAGAAGGTGCGGCGGCGGCTCTTGACCAAATGGATGGCATGGTTATTCCAGGCGGCTTCGGAATTCGCGGTATTGAAGGTAAGATTGGCGCTTTGCGTTACGCTCGCGAGCATGGTTTGCCAACGCTTGGTCTTTGCCTTGGCTTGCAATCTATGGTTATTGAGTACGCTCGTCACGTTCTCGGTCTTGAGGATGCTAATTCCACTGAGTTCGAGAAGGATTGTGGCGATCCAGTAATCGCAACTATGGAAGAGCAGAAGGATATTGTGGACGGTAAGGGAGATATGGGTCACACAATGCGACTCGGCTCTTATCCTGCTCTTCTTGAAGAAGGCTCTATTGTTGCTGAGCTTTACGGTACTACGCATGTTACTGAGCGTCACCGTCACCGTTATGAAGTGAACGTGGCGTATAAAGATCGTTTGCGTGAAGCCGGCTTGCGTATTAGCGGTCAAAGCCCAGATGGTAATTTGACTGAGTTTGTGGAGCTTCCAAAGGAAGTTCACCCATTCTATGTGGCAACTCAGGCTCATCCAGAGTTTAAGTCTCGACCAACTAAGCCTCATCCACTGTTTGCTGGTTTAGTGGCGGCTGCTCTTGAACATCAGGCTAGCGAGTCTAAGTAGTATTTACCAATAGGTGAAAATATAATAAAAATATTTTAAAAATAATTTCAATATTCATTTGATTTTATTTATTAAGTGGTGTAGAATCGTACATTTGGGTGCGAATTTACACCACTTTTATTTTGATTAATACTTAATCATCTTGTTGCATATTTTGCATCGTTTAACATAATTGTTACATATTTCTAGTGCAAATTTACATTTTTGTAATATCTATACAAATGTAAAAGACTTGGCAAAATATCATCTAAAATACGATTTAATCTAATATTTTTCTATTATAATAGTTGTTTTTATGATTTATAGACAAAATAACAGTAAATTTTACATTTAGACTTTTAGCTTGCGTTGTTTAATAAAATCCGTATGATTGAATTTTAATCAACGAAGAGGCCTCCTTATTGGCTTTGCAAAGAATCCATCTGGCAATAAATACTAGGTGGATTTTATTTATTAAGCCTGTAAAAGCCTGCAAAGCTTGTAATGAGACTTTTTCGTGATATTTAATTGAATCCTGCCATACCCGACGTTAGGAGAAAACATATGAAGAATAAGGCATTACTTTTTGCCGCAGCTGCGTGCTCGGTTGCTATGCTGCTCGGTGGATGCGGTTCTTCTGCCTCGAAGACCGCTCAAACAAATGGTGGCAAGGTTGTTATTACTGTAAACAACTCCGAGCCTCAGAACGAGCTTGTTCCTGGAAACATTAACGAAAATGCTGGTGGTCGTCCTGCTCTATTGGTCAACTCCATGTTGGTCACTTTTGATGAAAAGGGCAACACGGTAAATGAAGATGCCGAGAGCGTAACTCCAAACGCCGATGCAACCCAATACACTGTTAAGCTTAAAAAAGATAAGAAGTTCAGCGATGGCACTCCAATCACCGCAGAAAGCTTTACTAAGGCTTGGAGCTTTGTAGCAAACGCTAAGAATGCTCAGAAGTGCTCTTCCTTCTTCCAGACCATTAAGGGCTACGAAGACTTGCAGAAGAATGATACTAAGGGCGACGAGCAGCTTTCTGGCTTAAAGGTTGTAGATAAGTACACCTTTACTGTTGATTTGAACCAGCCAGATTCTGTGTTTGCTATTAAGGTTGGTTACCTTGCATTCGCTCCTCTTCCAGAATCCTTCTACAAGAATCCAAAGGCTTATGGCGAAAAACCAGTTTCTTCTGGACCATACTTGTTTAAGTCTTGGGATCACAACAAGCAGATCGAACTTGTAAAGAACCCAGATTACGATGGCCCACGTAAGGCTCAGAATGACGGCATTACCTTTAAGATCTACACCGACGGCACCGCTGCTTACCGCGATGTTCAGTCTGGCAATCTTGATATGACCGATAACATTCCAGATACCGAAACCAAGACTTTCCAAAAGGACACCACTGTGAAGGCATACAACCGTCCAGGTTCCGTAATCCAGCAGTTCGGTATTCCTGCAAAATTGCCACACTTCGATGTAACTACCGAAGAAGGCCGCTTGCGTCGTCAAGCTGTTTCTATGGCAATCGACCGTGAAACCATCATCAAGAAGGTTCTTAACAACACTGCATCTCCTGCAAACGAGTTCACTTCTCCTTTGACTCCAGGCTACAAGGCAGATCTTAAGGGTCACGAAAACCTTAAGTTTAATGCAGCAAAGGCTAAGGAACTTTGGGCAAAGGCAGATAAGATCTCTAAGTATGATGGTCCTCTTACCTTTACTTACAACGCCGATGGCAACGCTAAGTCTGTGTTCGACGCAGTTGTAAACTCCCTTAAGAATCATCTTGGAATTAATGCTGAAACCACTCCAGTTCCAACATTCCAAGAGTTCCGTAACGCATGCGAACAGCGTCAGATTAAAGGTGCATGGCGTGCAGGCTGGATGCCAGATTACCCAAGCCCAGAAAACTACTTGACTCAGGAATTTGCTTCCGTTGCTGCAGATGGCAATGGTTCTAACGAAGCTGATTACAAGAATCCTAAGTTCGATGCTTTGCTTAAGAAGGCTTCTTCTTCTAAGCAAGCTGAGGCAACTAAGCTTTATCAGCAAGCTAACGAGATTCTTCTTGAGGATCTTCCATACGTACCACTGTTCTACTCGAACGCTAAGGCTGTTATGGTTCCAAGCTTGAAGGGCTTTGTAATGGATTGGCAGAATATGCCACTTTACTACAAGCTCCACAAGTAAAGATCAAAATCAAGTAGCTATTAATATCAAGTAGCTATTAAAAAATAAACCATAATTTAATAGCATGTAAAAACGTGCTGCTGCCTTCGAATGGCGAATAAAATTACAAAATTCTATCCGCTGTTCGAGGCAGCACTTTGTGTTTTTACTTAGGTTGGGTTAAATCAATATGCAAGCCACAAGTTGGGTGTGTGCTTTGCTAATTTTTAAGTAAATATATAAGGAGAAACCAATGGGTAAATATGTTCTGCGCCGTGTTTTGCAGATGATTCCTGTGGTTCTCGGCACAACATTGTTGGTATACGCTTTGGTGTTTGCTTTGCCTGGAGATCCAGTAAAAGCAATGTTTGGCGATAAGCCAATTAACCATGCTGTAGAAGCGCAAATTCGTGCCGAGTATAACTTGGATAAGCCATTTATTATTCAATATTTGTTGTTCTTAAAGAATGCGCTTACTCTTGATTTTGGTCATACGTTTGCTGGTCAGCCAGTAATTGACGAGATTGGCCGCGCATTCCCAGTAACCATTAAGCTTGCGTTGATGGCGTTTGCTTTCGAAGCCTTGTTCGGCGTAGCTTTCGGTATAATCTCTGGCTTAAAGAAAGGAAAGTGGTACGACAGCGTAATCCTGGTTGTATCACTTCTTCTTATTTCTGTGCCAACATTTGTTACTGGCTTTATTGGCCAATATTTGTTTGGTGTTAAGTGGCATATTATGCCTGTTACTGCAAGCAATGATCCTGGATTCTACGATCTTCTTCTTCCTGCAATAGTTCTTGGATCCGTTTCAATGGCATATATTATTCGACTTACAAGGTCGGAAATTTCGTCAAACATATCGCTTGATTACGTGCGCACGGCTCGTGCAAAGGGCTTAAAAGAAGGTTCCGTTATTGTTCGACACATTTTGCGTAACTCGCTTATTCCTGTTGTTACATTCTTAGGTCAAGATTTGGGCGCTCTTATGGGCGGCGCAATGATTTCGGAAACAATCTTCAACATTCATGGCGTTGGATTCCTTACGTATCAGGGAATTCTAAAGGGAGAAGGAAACCTTGTTGTTTCTATAGTTACGCTTCTTATGTTGATATTTGTAGTCAGCAATCTTCTTGTTGACATGTTGTACGCGGCTCTAGATCCGCGCATTCGTTACGCGTAAGGAGAGCACATTATGGAAGATAATTTGATTACAAATAATGCAAATTACAACACATTGCCAGGTCAGGAACGCTATGTTGCTCCTCTTGACGATACGCCTCTTCAAGAAGTTGATTCTGTAGACGAATCTGCTCCAGCTACAAGCATGTGGGCTGATGCTTGGAGATCTTTGCGCAGAAATCCATTGTTTATTGTTTCTGCAATTTTGATTATTGCAATTATTTTTGTTGCGCTCTTCCCAGGCGCTCTCACAAAGCACAATCCTAATTACTGTGTTTTGGAGCATTCGCTTGAGCCAGCTTCTGCTGCACATCCGTTTGGATTCGACATGCAAGGATGCGATATTTACGCTCGAGTTGTATATGGAACACGTACATCTTTAAGCGTTGGCTTGCTCGCAACGGCTTTAGTGGTGTTAGTTGGTTCGCTAATTGGAGCTTTGGCTGGATTCTTTGGCGGATGGATTGATGCGGTTCTTAGCCGAATCACCGATATCTTCCTGGCTCTACCAATGCTGTTGGGTGCAATCGTAGTTTTGCAAATGTTCCGCACATCTAAGTCGATTTGGAAAATCGTGTTTGTTATGGTTCTCTTTGGATGGGTAGGCGTTGCTCGAATCGCAAGAAGTGCCGTTATGGAATCCAAGAATCTTGAGTTTAATACGGCTTCTACAGCTTTAGGTTCAACTCCAATGCGTAATCTTTTCCGTCATATTATTCCAAACTCGCTGGCTCCAATCATTGTTGTAGGAACAACATCCCTTGGTTCTTACATTGTTTTGGAAGCAACACTTAGCTTCCTTGGTATTGGTTTGCCGACTACGACCGTTAGCTGGGGTGTAGATATTTCTACCGCTAGGAATGTTCTTACTACAAATCCAGAAGTTTTGTTCTATCCGTCTATTGCGCTCGCTATTACTGTTCTCGCCTTTATTATGATGGGCGACGCCGTAAAAGATGCGTTGGATCCAAAGAGCCGTAAGGCGTAAGTTAGCGTGGAGGAATAGTGATTATGAACACAGCAACACGTAAAAATGTAGATACCCTTGCAATGCAACGTGAGCAGGGTCCTTTGCTGGAAGTTAAAAATCTTCAAGTTGACTTTACAACGGATTCTAAAAAAGCCGTACACGCTGTTCGCGATGCGAGCTTCAACGTTTACCCAGGTCAATGGGTTGCAATCGTGGGTGAATCTGGTTCTGGAAAGTCAACTTCTGCAATGGCGGTTTTAGGCTTGCTTCCAGGAACAGGTCACGTTACGGGTGGTTCTATTAAGCTTAAAGGTCAAGAAATAAGCAATCTAAAGCCTAAAGATTATGCGGCTTTGCGCGGTACAGCAATGGGATTGGTTCCGCAAGACCCTATGAGCAACCTTAATCCTGTTTGGCGAATTGGAACTCAAGTTAAAGAAGCTCTTCTTGCAAATGGTGTTGACGTTAGTCATGAGAAGCGCTCCGCACTTGCAGAAGCTTTAGCAGGAGACGCTGTAGAAGTCAAAAGCAATGAAGATGAAATCTTCCTTGGCTCTAAAGAACTGAGCGCATTATTGAACGCTGCAAAGCAAGCTTTGGCGCAGGTTGGTCTTAGTGAGCAAACAAATGCCGAAAAGTTTAATGAAGCTATGGAATACTACAAAAAAGAGTGGGTTCCAGGTTCCGAAACTCGTTGGCGCGTTGCCGACGATTTAATCAAGTATGGCGTAGACGACGACAAAGCTTGGGAAATCGCCAAAAAGTATGTTATTGGAGCAAGTGTTGAAGACCGCATTGCTGGTTTGCTTGATGAAGCTGGTTTGCCAGATGCAGCAACTCGCGCAAGGCAATTCCCACACGAGTTTTCCGGCGGTATGCGTCAGCGCGCGTTAATTGCTATCGGTTTGGCTTGCAGACCAGATTTGCTGATTGCAGACGAGCCAACTTCCGCACTCGACGTTACTGTGCAAAAGCGCATTCTGGACCATTTGCATACGCTTACTGATTCTCTCGGCACTTCTGTGCTCTTTATTACTCACGATTTAGGTTTGGCTGCAGCTCGCGCACAGCACGTTGTTGTTATGTATAAGGGTCGCGTTGTTGAATCTGGTCCATCTTTGGACGTTTTGCAGCATCCTCAGCATCCTTATACTAAGCGACTTGTTGCTGCCGCTCCAAGTCTTGCTTCTCAACGAATCATTTCTGTTAAGGAGCATGGTGGTAACGCGGATAATTTGCTTGAGCATCACGTAGTAGGCGAGCAAGCTCTTGAAAAGAGCGAGCATATTATTACAGTCGATCACTTAACTCGCGAGTTTAAGCTTCCGCGCAAGAAGGAGCTTTTCAAGGCTGTTGACGATGTTTCGTTCTCGATTAAGCGCGGAACAACGTTGGCAATCGTGGGTGAGTCTGGTTCTGGTAAGTCTACTGTTGCAAACATGGTTTTGCGACTTCTAAATCCAACAAGTGGAACAGTTACTTACGAAGGCAAGAATATTGCTGATTTCAAGGGTGCTGATTTGCTTGACTTCCGTCGACATGTGCAGCCAGTATTCCAAAATCCTTATGGTTCGCTAGACCCAATGTATTCGATTTATCGTTCTATTGAAGAGCCTTTGCGAATTCATAAGATTGGCGATAAAAAGAGTAGACAGAATCGTGTGCGCGAGCTTTTGGACATGGTTCGTATGCCTGCTTCTGTTATGACTCGCTTCCCGAACGAGCTTTCAGGCGGACAGCGTCAGCGCATTGCGATTGCGCGTGCTATGGCATTGGATCCGGATGTAATCGTTTGCGACGAAGCTGTGTCTGCTTTGGATGTGCTTGTGCAAGATCAGGTTTTGCATTTGCTTAACGATTTGCAAGCGGAGCGAGGATTAAGCTACTTGTTCATCACTCACGATTTGGCTGTTGTTCGTCAGATTGCGGACGAGGTTGTTGTTATGCAACATGGCAAACTTGTTGAGCATGCTACAACCGACGAAGTGTTTGATCATCCTCAAAAGGAGTACACTCGCGATCTTCTCGATGCAATTCCAGGTGGAAATTTGGAACTTGGCTTGGATTAGTCGCAAGCTGGTTTATGGGCCTTAAAACTAGTGTCTTATAAACTATAAATTTAAAATAAATTTAAATTTAAAATAAAGGTGTAGGAGTCAAAACTTCTGCACCTTTATTTTTGCGTACTTTGTGTTGTGTGCATATTAGAGTGGAACTTATGATTACAATTACGACTTCAAATTTGAATGGGATTCGTGCGGCTTGGCGCAAGGGGATGCTCGATTGGGTTCAAGATCACACGCCAGATGTGTGGTGTATGCAAGAGGTTCGCGCTCCGCAAGATGCGATTGATCCGATTATGAGTAAAATCAAGGATTTGTATACGTCTAAAAGTGGTGAATCTGGTCAAAATGACAGGCGATTTTCTGTTACAAATCAGATTTGTGAAATAAAAGGTAGAGCTGGTGTGGCGCTTGTAACGACTTTGCCAGTTGTAGAGCAGCGTTACGGTTTGCCTGGTTTAAGTGAAGACGTTGATTCTGGGCGATGGGTAGAAACCGACGTACATACTCCGCAAGGGTATGATATTACTGTTGCATC
Source organism: Gardnerella sp. c11Ua_71 (assembly GCF_055818025.1). NCBI lineage: Bacteria > Bacillati > Actinomycetota > Actinomycetes > Bifidobacteriales > Bifidobacteriaceae > Gardnerella > Gardnerella sp. c11Ua_71. The sequence goes on from NZ_JARFVR010000003.1 coordinate 266,266, forward strand.
TGTGTATGTTCACGCTGGAAACGTTGATGATCCACAGAAAATGCAGCAAAAATTCCGCTTTCTAGATACTATGTTAAAGCGATTAGGGGAGCTTAGAGATATTGCTGCAAGTGGCGGAAATCAGGCGATTTTATGCGGTGATTTTAATATTGCACACACGCCTCTTGACATTAAAAACGCTAAAGCGAATGAGAAAAGTGCTGGATTTTTGCCAGAGGAACGCGCTTATATTGATCGTTGGATTAACGAGTATGAATTTGTGGACGTTATGCGTATGCTTGCTGGCGATATTCAAGGACCATACACTTGGTGGAGTCAACGAGGTAAAGCTTTTGATAATAACGTTGGATGGCGATTAGACTATCAGTTTGCAACACCTGAAATTGCAGAAACTGCGTGCGGATTCGTGATTGATCGTGCTCAAAGCTACGATTCTCGCTGGTCTGACCATGCTGCTTTAAACATAAAATATAATGTGTGATTTTGCTTTGCTTGTGATAGGCTGGTGAAGTTGAGTAAAAATAGCCATTAGAAATATGTAAAGTATTCATCGAAAAATGGCAATTAGAGCTTATTAAGAAGAATCCATTAGAAAAGAGGAGCCATGGGATGGTTTAAATCCAAGCGCAAGTCGAAAGCTGCCAAAGATGATGCTGAGAATCTTGCAGAATTTCAATCCCAAAATTCCGCTCTAAGCGATCTGACTGCAGGCGGATATGATGCAGACACGTACTTAGGACGCGGAAGTCTTAGAGGTCCATGGGACATGTCTGATGAGAAACTACCTAATTTAGGTACTTATGTTGATTTCGGCTCCATATATATACCATATTTACAAGGTATAGAGTTGCGAGTAAAAAAGCAGCGTGAAACTGGTCAAGTTCTTGGCATAACTGTTACATATAAATCTTCTAGCATTGAGGTTGAAGCATTTGCAGCTCCTAAAACAGAAGGAATATGGAGTGAAGTTCGTGCGGATTTGCTTAAGGGAAACTCTAATGCTAGGGAAGCGAATGGAGTTTTTGGCAAGGAACTCATACTTCCAGTCAAGGTTGACGATAAGACAGTGGAAACTAGAATTGTTGGTGTGGATGGTCCGCGTTGGATGCTTCGCGGAGTGTTTTCTGGGAGTGCTGCTTTAGAGTCGCAAAAAACAAGCGAAGAGACTGTGCTTCTTAACAAGTGGTTTAGTGATATTGTTATAGACCGCGGAACAGAGCCACTTGCTCCTAGAGATATGATTCCAATGCACGATTTGGTTGCTCCAAGTAATGCAGGTAAAGATGGTTCTGCTGGTTCTGACGATTCTGAAGAAAATCTAGGTCGTCCAAAGGGTCCACTTGGTGCAGATCAGCAAGTAGAAGTCAAAACCACGCTAACTCGTGGACCAATGTTTTCTGAAATCAGATAGTTAAGAGTCGATAGTTAAGAGTCGATAGTAAAAGTCAGGCAGCAAAGGATATTGTCTTGGAAAAAGATTCGCGCGGCAAAAAACGCTCAGGATTAGCCTCTTTGGCTTCTATTGGATCTGAAGGAAACACGTTTTCTGTTATTGACTCCCTTGGAGGAGTTCGAGGCGTAATTGAATCCATGCTGCCAGGCTTGCTGTTTGTTATTTGCTTTGTTGTAACGCGAAACGTACAAACAACGGTTATTGCGTCTGCAGCTCTTGCAGTTTTGCAAGTTGTAGCTAGACTTATTCAACGCCAGTCGATTATGGGTGCTCTAAGTGGGTTGGTTTCTGTAGGGATTTGCCTTATTTGGGTGTGGACGAGTCATCAAGCTCGCGACTACTACATGATGGGCTTTATTACAAACGCTGTGTATGGTGCGCTTCTTGCGATTTCTCTGATTGTGCGCGTGCCAGCGCTTGGGCTTGTGATTGAATCGATTCGCAAAATGCCTACGGAAAATTTTGGCTCGTGGCTGCACAAATGGCTTGATTATAAGCCGCTTAAGCGAGCGTATATGTATGTTACTGGATTGTGGATTGGTGTTTTTGCGCTTAGGCTTGTTTTGCAAGTGCCGCTGTATTTGGCGAATAACGTTGTCTGGCTCGGTACAGTTCGATTGCTTATGGGATTGCCATTCTGGGCGCTCGCAATTTGGGTTTCTTACTTGATTATTGCAACGCCGTTTATGCGTCTTCATCATAAAAATCGCGAAGAAAATTATCGTGAAGAAAATCAAATTGACGAAGATCAAAACGATGTAAATTCAAGTGAAGTAAAATCAGCTTAACAAAAATCAGCGTTAGAGAATCGGCTTAACAAAACGCAAAACTAAGGGGTAGTTTATGCAAGTGACGATGCGAATCGAGCGATATGCGGATCAAGGAAGATGCGTAGGTCATCTTGACGGACGCGTTGTATTCGTGCGATTTGCGCTACCTGGTGAGCTGGTTGTTGTGCGCATGGATGAGCCAATGCGTGCAAAAGCGCACTTTTTCACTGGAGAAGTTGTAGAAGTTTTGGAGCCTAGCGCGGATCGTGTGGAGCCGCAATGGAAACTCGCTGGTCCTTTGGCTCAGGGTGGCGGAGTTGGTGGCGCGGATTTAATTCATGTTTCTTTGCCTGGGCAGATTCGTTGGAAGGCGTCCGTAATTGCCAATCAATTCCAGCGTTTAGCGCATATGGATGTTGCGGATAGCGATATTACTGTTGAGCGCATGCCGGGGGATGAGGAGCTTAACGGGTTTAATTGGCGTACGCGCATGGAGTTGGTTGCGGATGATGAAGGGCGATTGTCTATGCGTAAGCGCGAGTCGCATGATCGCATTGCGATTGATACTATGCCACTTGCGTCGCGCGCGGTTTTGGCTGTTGCGGATTCTTTGGACTTGTGGAATCGTTCTTTCTCGCCAAATGCGCAAATTCGTCTTGCTGTTCCAGAGCCTAGAGTTGATGGTTTTGATTTTAATGATAAGGCTGCGCTTCTTAGTGCGATTGGCGAAAATTATGCGCTTATAGTAAATGATGAGTTGGTTGCAGGATCGGCATTGTTGAGTGAGCGTGTACGCGTTGCTGTTGATGGAGATTCATCGCGTATGCGTACTTTTGATTACGATGTTGACGCCCGCGGTTTTTGGCAGATTCATCGCGCAGCTCCAGAGCATTTGGTGAACTACGTTTTGGGATTAGTTCGTTCTGCGCTTGGTGGTCGTACTAAGAATACGGTTTTGTGGGATTTGTATTCTGGATCGGGTTTGTTTACGATTCCGCTTGCGACTTTGGCTAATGTTGGAGGAGATTCTTCTAGTGCTGTGGGTGCTCTTGGTACTACTGGCACTTTTGGTTCTGCAGAGCCAGCGCGCGTGCTTAGTATTGAGGGTGCGCCGATTGCTGTAAAGAACGCAAGGCGAAACATTGGGCGCGCAGGGCTTAGCAGAGATATTGTTGAAGCGCTTGAAGGGGATGTTGCGCAAACGCTTGAATCGCAGGTGTTTAAGGCGAGTAAATCGTCTAAAATTGTGCGCCGATTTGCGCATCCAGATGTTGTTGTGTTGGATCCTCCGCGCGCTGGTGCTAAAGCTCAAGTTTGTAAGCAGATTGCGAAGTCTGGAGCAAGAGCTGTTGTGTACGTTGCCTGCGATCCGACTAGTCTTGCTCGCGATGTTGGCACGTTTAGAGAGCTTGGATACAGCGTTCAGTCTTTGCGCGCATTCGACTTATATCCGGAAACTCATCACGTCGAGAGTGTTGTATTGATGTCAAAGGCTGATTAGGTGGGTGCATTTTTGCCCTTGTGTAGCAGGGGTTTGCAGGGTCTATCGTTAAAAGGTTTAGCGTGTGGTGGCTTTAAGCTGGGTTCTTGCGATTTTTGAGCGTGATTTTTCTGTATGAGGGAACATGTCGACGCTCTAGGGTTGAGTGCACAGGATGTTAACGTTAAAAAGTGCACCCACCTTGCACCCAGCTGGTGAAGTGGGAAATTGAAGTCATAAAACAAAAATAAGGTAAGATTTCACATATAAGGTGTGGTCGTACCTTATTTTTTGGTCTATAACCCGATAATTGAGAAAAATGAGCAATCGTAATAGAGGATAGTCTGCATATTTTCATGTGAATTTTATTTTCAAAATCATACATAATTCGCGATAATTACATTAATGCCAGGATGAAAGTTGGTGGAAATATCTGGTATATATGTGTTATAACATTTTCGTTGCAGTGTATTGACAAGACATTATAAATGATTTATAACTATGGTGAGAGTTGAGAATGCAACATTCGTCTATGATGTTGCGGATTTAGCTCTATAGGAGGTTTTTACTTGAAAGAGAGGAGATGATTATTATGAAGAAGCTAACACTAGAAGAATCTCGCTCGATTAGAGCTGGATGGATGTGCGTTGTCTGGGGTTTCATCTGCTGGGGATGATTCTCTAGTTCTGCATATGATTATATTACCAGATTTCATTACAACAGTAGATTAGGTTAGTCTCATTGTAGTGTTCTAACTGTAATCTGTTTGCGTAATTTAGTATTTGAGAAAATTGATTTGATTGTATGATGCTTTTTAACATTTGTGATTAAATCTGTAGCTTGGAGGCTATGATAGCCTCCACGCCTTGAAACTTTGAGGAGCTCAATAGATGGTGGCTTATCCTCATAATATGCAAAATTTGACTTCAGATTGCGGTATTGCAGTTATCAAATCATTGCTAGAAAATTATCATAGATTTAATGAAAGAAGTTTTAAATCGGTTGTTTCTAGTTTAGATATTGAGCAAGGTTTATCTTTGTTTAATATTGAAGAGGTTTTGAAACAATTCGGAGTTTACGGTTCTAGTTATGAAGTTGAAGATTTTCATCTTCTTGATTTTACTAAGCCTATGATATTACTGGTTGATAGCAATGGCGAAAATCATTATATTCTATCGTATGGTGTTAAAGACGGTAAAGCGATTGTATCTGATCCTTCGCATGTAGTTCTAGAACAGGTTAATTTAAACGAGTTAAAAGGGGTATTTAAAGGGTATGTTTTCATAATTGAAAATGTTGTGGAGCGTACTCATCAGGAAAAGTTACTGCAAAAACATAGTCATGTAAAAAAGAATCTTAAATTACATGTTGATCTTTTATATTTAACAGTGTTGTTATGCATAATTCCAATTATAATTATTTTCTCAATTCAATATTTTTTGATTTATCAATTGCGGAATCTAGTTATATGGCAAGTATTGGTAATCTTTATTTTTGAGACATTGCTCACGTGTATTTATGTAAAATTAAAGACGGAATATAATGGAATTGTATCAAATGAAGATTCTCTAAAGCAAGAAGCGTTGGCTTTTTCTTTTTTGGAAGATATAGACCAGTTAAGTGAAAAAGATGAGAATATCTATAATAGGCTGATAAAGTTTTGGAATAATTTTAATGCGTCGGACTGGCAGTTAAAGAGGTATCTTTCATATTTCGAATTAGTTTGTGTAGTTCTTATTTTTAGTGCGACTTTTGCTTTTAGTAGAGGGATAGCTTTGTTGTCGATCGTATGCATGCTTACCTACGTCATTATCTTCAAAAAAGGCATCGTGACAAGAAAAAATTATAATAGGAATTATTTCAATAATATGGGAGAGCTTTCTGTTTTCATTGAGGAATCGATTCATAATAAGCTGGATAGATCCATATTCTCAAGTAAAGAGGAAGTATCTACTTATCTGAAAAGCATATTGCTCAAAGTGAAAGATTCATTTGCTAAACAGCGAGAAAGCACAGCTCATATTTTGACACTTTATGATGGGGTTATGTATCTGAATTTAAGTTTGATTTTTGTTTATGTAATGCTTATGTATTCCATCAAAATGGATATGAAAGTTGTCAGCGTTTTTATCAGCTTTGTAATCGTTTATATGGTTTATAGTCTTGGCAAGCCCGCTATACAAAAATTTTTAGATTTGGAGAGATATTCTTCGCTTGATTCCCATTATCGTAAACCACCTGCTATTGATAGAAACAATGCAGCAGATTTTACTATTACTGGAATATCTTTAGAAAATGTTTCAGTTTCGTACAGTCAAGACACTTCAGTCTCAGTCCTTTCTGGAATATCAAAGCAATTTCGTAGTCATAGCTTGATTTTGGTTAAAGGGAAGAATGGAATAGGCAAATCGACTTTAATGTATGTTATTATGGGCGTAGTACCAGTGTCTGCTGGAAGTGTGCATTATTATGACTCTGATAGGGATTTGTATGGTTATCCAATAGAAATGATTCAGAGTAGAATAAGTTGTTATCAGCAAAATCAATTTTTAAACTATGCTTCTATTGGTAAGAATGTTGCATATGATATTTATAAGAATGCAAGACAGCCAGTAGATAATATTTTTAAACTTGATTTAGATAAGATAATTTTTTATAACGGTGTGAATTTATCGCAAGGGGAACGACAGAAGGTTTTATTGTCTAGAAGTTTGAATAAAGAAGCAGATGTGTATATTTTTGATGAGCCTACTTCAAACTTGGATGATTCTTCTAAGAAGATTTTTATAGACAAAGTCTTGGAGTTAAAAAAGACTGCGATGATTTTTATTGTTACTCATGATGCAATGTTCGATAAAATTGCTGATGAAATAATAGATTTGGATGTGATTAAGAAATGAAAAGCAAAAAATGGATATTTGCAGCTACCATAGTAATCCTCGGTCTTATCAGTCTGCTGTATGTAGGGTATAAGACAAATAATGTTCGTTTTGGTATAATTCGTGATGATTTGCCAACACTAGTTTCAGGAGATTATAAGAATAACGATAACTTATCGTTAAAGCCAGGAGTGTATGCTATTTATGCAAAGAGAGGCAAAGGAGAGATACGCTTTGCTGGAAAGCTGTACAAGCTTGATGATGCTCTTTTTGTGCGTGCTCAGAAACAGCCAGGAAATGTTAAAAATGCTGTTATCTACGAAGAGAGTCCTAAAATTTTTATTGGTGAAGATAGTAAGATTTCTGTAAAAGGAGATCGGAAATTTTTAGTTTCATTTGTTAAAAGGTAATCTTATGAAGATATCTCATTTGAAAAAATCATATGGGGGAAAAGTCGTTTTAGATGACATTTCTTTGGAAAGCAGTGCTGGGCAAATTATTGCGTTAGTAGGCAATAATGGTTCAGGAAAAACCACGTTAATGAAGTGCATTGCAAATTTGATAGTTGATTATCAAGGCAATATTGAATTGGACGGTTCACTTTCATTTGCTATTGAGAATCCATCTTTTTATGACGAATTTTCTGTACAGGATAATCTTAGAGTGTTTGCTGCTTTGATGGGGAGAAAAGACTTTAATTGTGATAAATTATTGCATCAGGTGAGTCTCGACGAAGCAAAAAATAAAAAGTTTAAACAATTGTCGCTAGGTATGAAGCAAAAATTAAATATTGCTAGAATATTGCTCTCAAATAGTGAAATTATTCTTCTTGATGAACCTTTCAATGGATTAGATGTTCTTACTATAAAGCAGTTAAAAGACACTATCTTGTCATTGCGCTCACAAGGTAAAAGCCTTGTAATTTCAAGTCATATATTAGATGAGTTAGGTGAAATTGCTGATATTGTATGGTATTTAAAAAAAGGGAAAATTCAAAAAATTGTTAATTTTAATGATAATCTAAGAATTTATAATGTGATTGTTGTAAATGGTGTGGATATTAGTGAATTGCTTTCTAACAGATATGAGGTTTTTTGTCGTAGCAAAGATAACAAAGAATCAACTTTTAGAATTAAATTGCCTAGAGAGGATATTGCCAAGGTTCTTAAATTGCTGATTGAGCATGGGGTACAAATCGTGGAATACAGTGATATTACGCATGATATTAAAGATTTTATGTTGGAGGAAGATGATGATGAAGTACTATATAAAATCAGAAATTATTAAGTTTAGTCATCAGAAGCTTTTCTTATTGTCTTTTGTTTTGTATTTGGCATGTTGCGTGTTTATAGTATTTCAGTCTAAAAGAGGTGCATTTTTATCACAATATAAATTCTTTTCAACGATAACTATACTATTTTTAAGCCTATATCAGATATTATCAATTGGTGAATGGCAAGAGAAGAAAATTATTCATCATTATCTAGAGTATATTCCTAATAGGATTAAATTATTGTGTTTTATATATGGTGAATACGTAAGCATTTATCTAGTCGTAAATTTGGTATTTTTGTCACTAAAATACTCGTCTCTAGGGATAGTTATGCATCAACTGCTCGTATATCCGATAATTTTCCTTTTGTATATTGCTATAAATATGAATCTGTTGATATATTTTGAAAAAGTTGGTGTTACAATGATTCTTTCCTTTATATTATTATGGATATTGCCGAATTTAATAAACATAATATTGTCTCAAACATCCGTGTATTCTTTTCAGATATTTTATTATTTATCACCAGACTCGTTCACCGCTCTTACGTCTGCAACTTGTATTATTGCTCTAATGTATATTGTTGTGTTTTTCCTATTGTCGTTATTACAATTTACGAAAAAGGAGTACTGAGTTATGAAAAGTGTAGTATCTCGTATACTTCCAGCTATTGTCATAATGTTATTCGTTGGTTTTATTGCATATATTCATTTGAGTGGCTTAAGACCCTCATTTTCAGTATTACAGGAGAATAATATCTCAAATCTTAAAACTGGAGAAGTGCTCTATTTTGGTAGTTCAGGCTGTGGAGCATGTCAGGAATTCAATAAAGTTCTAAAAGAATATCAAGATGAAACGCATACTAAAATTTATTATTGGGATGCCACAGACACGAAAATTGTGAGAAAGGCAGCTGAAATAAAGATTTACAATACTCCAACTATTGTAATGAGGAAGCGTGGGAAACTGGTAATTTCTCAAGGATATAAGAATTTGAAAGAGTTAAAGACTTTTGTAGAAAGCTAGTAGCGATGAAGAAGATTATTTTATACATTGTTTTAGTATTAAGTCTAATTGCAAATGCTTATTTTATTGTTGGACAAACTTACGAAAAGGATATGACGCATCCTACATTGACTATGTATGATAAGTTAAATAGCCTGTTGGAAAAAAATTTTGTGTTGCGCAATAATGATGGAAAGAAGCTTATAGTTTATTTTGGAAGGCCGGGTTGTGGTGATTGTAATAAATTTGATCAAATATTGGGGGAAATGATCGACAAATATAAAATTAGTGATAGATTATATTATGTCAATGTTGAGAGGATTCACGAAAATAAATCTGAATGGCTTCAGTTTAAGAAGAAGTATAACATTAAAGGTACTCCGACGTTGGCTATATATAATCATAGAAAATTGTTAACAAAACTAGATTTTGAGGAGCATGGCGGATTCTCTCTTAAAGAACTAGAGATGTGGATTAGTAGAAATCTTGTTTCAGAATAACTAATAATGCAAATGCTTGATTTTTATGGTTATTTCCTAGAAAGTGTGCATAGAATTGGTGTGTCGTTACCATATTCTCATATTCCTGCCAACCCTTTTCGTATAAACAAGTATGAATCCTCCCATGGTTTGTACGGGATTAATCGCGTTACCGTACCCTGTTATTTCTTCTTTTCCTCGTGAGGAGTATTTATAGTTTCTTGTTTAAAAAAACTTAACAGTCGTTTCATGACCAATTGTAACGGTTTTTGACGTGTTATATATTGGCGATGTTGCTTTGAATAAGCGCCACATGTTTTGCATCTCCATCGTGTTTTCTTTGCACCGGTTTTACCATTCTTAACCATCTTGTTGCTACATACACTACCAATGGGATTATTGCAAGAGTTCATCATTTAATTACAACAGTAGATTAGGTTAGCTTCATTAGAGTATTCTAATTGTAGTCTATTTGCATAATTTAGTATTTGGGGGAATAACCCTATTTCTATTTGTTACAAGTAAAACTTAGAACACCTTATACATTTTATGTGTTATCAAAAATAACAACAACAATTGTATGGCAAAAAATTATTGGATAGAATGAGTATTAAACCCAATGATAGGTCTTTTATATATTGTAATTACAAAGGAGAATTTCTATGAAATGTCATATTTTTAAGTCTACTGCTGTAGTTGTTGCAGCATTATCAATCTGTGTTTCTCTGGTATCAACTGCTCAAGCTAATGAGATAGTGGATAACGTACCAAGTGTTGTAGAAAGCAATGTCGGTGATGCGAATATAGATAATTATGCTAAGCGTCTTGAAATTATTTTTTCAAAGTATCTCAAGTTTGATGAAATTAATAAAAAATGGACTGTAACACAAGCAGGGGAGTTTTCTCATGTTCCGAAAGAAGTGCTTGAGAATTTAATTCATAAGCTCAATGCAAATGCATCTGTTGGTGAGATTTCGTCTAATGATAATCATGCAGTGCGTTCGAAGGATTATGTTAAATGTATAATTAAGACTACTGGTCTAATCGGTATTACTGGAGTATTTACTGCTACTTTCAAAAAGTTACTTGAAAAGCATCTTTGGAAGCAAGCTGCTATGTATATTTTAAAGGCAGTTGGTTCATCCGCATTTAGAGGTGGAGTTATGGGTCTAGCTACAAGTTTAGCAGCTTCTGCTATTTGGTGTTCGACTCCGTTTAGTGAGTGAGGAGGATATTCTCATGTACAAGGTTCTTATGTTCGTGCTGAAGTTGGTTATGTTTACAGCTGTGAATTTTATGTTCCTTTACTTGTCGATGGTGGTATTCGGCCATGATTTTGGTGTGATGTTCAAAACGTATGGAAATGCGCTCGGTCCGCTTATGTTTATGCTTGCTTTGATGACAACGATGTCGTTGCCTAATGAAGGAACTATTTTTGAGGGTAAGCGGCAAAAAGTGTGCTAAAAAACCGAGTTTTCGTTGAAATACCAAGGAAAACTTGCTGTAGTTAAGCTAAAAAAGCTTAACATTTAGTATTACTTGACATTGAAAACAAAAGGGGCTTAGGACAATTTTAGACATTTTGTGCAATCATAGCACGATGTTCCATAATTGTCTTTTAAGCCCCATTTTAATTCTGTGATTGTTGTAAAAATCAATATAAGTATGAATAGCTTGACGTAATCCTTCTGTACTATCCCAGTTATGTTGCAAGAAGGTTTTCTCTTGCCAGAAGCAGGCTATCTTCTTGATATTAAAAACCATAAATAGATTCAAAAATGCATGTTTAGACCATTTGAGCCAGTCTGTTTCATTATAATTATTCTCTTTAACTACTCTAATCTTGCGCTCTAAAAGTCCAATACGTTGCTTAAGTGGAATTATTTTGCCAGTTGTTGCATTAGAGAAAATACTGAAGCATATAAGAGTTTACTTAATAATTTATTAGCTCTTACTGTTGTTATTACTGATGGGAATGCTGGCGCGTTGAGCGCTATTAAACAAGTTTGGCCAGAGACTCGAGTACAACGCTGTTTAGTACATGTTAAACGTAATATACGCGTATTAACTACAAGCAAGCTTAGGCTGCAATCACATAAGGCTTTGTGGGGTTTAGCTAAAAAGTTAGTTAAAATCAGAACGTTGAAAGAATCTGATTTATGGGTTAATTTACTACAGAAATCTTATAACCAGTGGAAAGATTGGCTTAATCAAAAAACGTTCCGTAGGAATGTTTCTGAAGAGAATATTCCTTCTTGGGTAAGAAGTAATCAACAATGGTGGTATACGCACCAGAAAGCACGAAAAGCTTATAATCTGCTTGCTATACAAGTTAAAAATGGTACGCTATTTACCTTTCTTGATCCTTTACTGTTAGAGAAAACTAGCGTTCCTATTCTCCTAGTACTACTAATGCTTTAGAAGGTGGTATAAATTCACAGATAGATAAATTGGTAAGTGTTCATAAAGGGTTATCTGAAGATCACATGCGTAGAGCTATAGAGTGGTGGTGTTACTTCAATAGTGAAAATCCTTCAGATCCTAAACAATTTATAACTGCTGAATGTTTTAAACCAAAAACTAAAAGAATTATTATTGATGATAATCCAATTGGACCAGCTCATTTAGACACTGGGTTTAACTTATGTAAAGCTGACTATCATCCAGATATTGCAATCAGAAAAGGGACTATGTGTTAAAGACACGCCGACTAATAGACACACTTTTTGCCGCTTACCCTTAGTTTCCCCCTACACGCACGACAGGATAAATCGGGCTTGACACTGCAAAATCATTCACAAGCATCAAGCCCAATACGTCAATTTCCGATCATTGCAACCATTTTGGATTCACAGCTGGAATTCCCGGATATAAATTCGTATTTTTCTGAGCTGTCAAATAGAGAAAATCTTTATTAACTTTTATTTTTTTCAATAATTTTCCAGTCTTCCTATCAAATCGTTCGATAACAAAATCTTTCAAATCAGAGGTATCGATAATCGATGGTATACGAACTATTTCATGGTTTCCTACCAGCAAACGATAGTTGACGCCCGCTGACGACTCTTGACGCGTAGTTTTATCTAACAATCGGCGAAGAACACCTGTTTGCGTATCAAGAGTAAACACTCGTCCATTCTCGGTATCAACAATATGAAGAAGCTTTTCATCGTATGCCTGTGCGTTTATGTAGCCAGCAATCTCATAAGAGACCGTGGTCGGACCATACAACACTTGACCTTTGCTGTTCTTCAATGGAATTGTTGTTATTTTACCAGTTTTCACATCCCATCGCACAAGAAAATGTTCCTGAATAGCTTTAACATCATCAGCAGAATCGCTGTGTTCTACTGCCATATCCTTTGTGCGAGCAGACGATGGACCATACGAATATAAGAAAGTAATCACACCATTGTTGCATCGTGGGCTATAAGCAGCATCAATTACTCCTGTAGATTCATTTTCTCCTTGATATAATTGCTCACCCACCATGTCTTTTTCATGGTGCCGCGATACCTCATTTAGGCCAACATTTGCTTCATTGACCATGCGATACAACACAACTTCATGCTTGTCTGTTTGAGCAATTGCATACGCTTGATTGCCACAGGTAGAACAAGTTTTAATAAATAGGTTCTCTGAAAATTGTATTGTTTGCTGCTTACTCTCACCTTTAGAAGTCGTAGAAAGAATCTTATATGTTGTTTTACCTCTATGCTTCATCATGCTTTCGTCATACAGATCAACAAAACCGCCATTAGCAAGAGAAAATGCAAAATTCTGACGTTGCACCTTTTCTATAGAGTTTACCGTAGGTTTTCCAGCGTTCACTGGTATGAAATAACTATCACGGGAATCTGTATAGTGAAGCGCCTCAGTATTCCAAATTGGCGTTTGGCCTTCTATATTGCTCACCTTATGCAGCTTAAAACTGCCATCTTCATAAACAATTGACATAAATGCGCTGCCATTGGGAATAAGAGATGTCTGAGGGTTATGCAGCGGGATTGCAACAACCGCATGCTGCAACCGAAGATTTTCAAATTTCTCCGAATGAGCAGATACTGTATATTCTGTCGATAAAACCCAATGAAAGGCACCTACAGTAACGGCTGCAATTACAGCAATTATACCTATAACCCCGAAAATCCAGACTACTACTCTATGAGTTTTATTCCCAGTTGTGAATGAAGATTGAGGTGCAGCATTACGCACATAATCATCATTCACTCTCTTGTGAGCTTCAGATTCATGAATAAATTTTTTCCACATAATGACCGCACCTCAACTACTGAACATATTGATATTCCCTAACATATCCAGAATTTTTAATATCATATGGCCACACATATTCACCACTACCAGTATCCAAATCAATACCAGCACCATAATAATATGCAGCCCACACTAATTGAGAACAGTTAAGACCTCCCCAATCATTTCTATTAGTATCAGTAATATCTGCATTGTAACCCCTACCAATATAACCAATTGCCCGACGCGCCGCTTTATCGCGGTTTCCCTGGGAAGTTTTTACTTCAAGAATAGAGGCACCGCCGGCTGCGACACTATTTTTCCTTGATACTCGATGAGCATTCTGGAACATCCCTACTGCTTCGACAATATCATCACGATTAACATAAATTCCAGTATGCCCATGCTTCCAAACGAAAAATGATGAATTATTAGAAACAAAAATATCTCCTGTATGACGAGCTCTTGGTAACTGTGTATTCCCACTTCTTACAGAGAACCTCGCAGTATCTAACACTGAATCACGAACCGATTTCTCCACCCTACTAGCAATCGAGTCAGGGCTCTCACCAGTGCGACGCGAGGTCTCCTTTATCTGCTCATCAATTTCTTTTTCACTGAGTGTGTGATTCAGATAAGTTGATATATCCCCCAGTCTTTGCTGATAATTCTCATTATTATCTTGTCCAAATGCCAATGGGGAAAAAGTAAATAAACAAGCAGCAGAAACAACTACAGATAGACTTCGCATTATTATATTTTTCATAATATCTCTTTCTCGATAAGAAGGCATACTATGCATCTTTACAATAGTAAAACACCTTGCTCTTATTGTACGCTTCTATGAAAAAATATGCAATACTCTTTCCCTGCAATCTCGTGTATGCAACCCCGTATATGTGCGTATTTGTCAGGTTTTTGAAGAGCCTCTTTAGCATAGTAATAACTTTAACGTTTTATCTGAAGTGTTTTAATCAGAAGCTCTAACGGTAACACTAAAAGTAGTTAGGCCTATAACACTTTTTGCGGAGTGAGGATTTCTGATATTAATACGGTTGGGATTATATTAGATTTGTTGGGATTGTATTAAATACAGTTGGACTTTATTAGCTACGGTTGGGACTCTATTAGAGCGTGGCTAATGCTCGTTTTGTTTTCTAAAACGAGTGTTGTTTAACGAGAAGGGGGGTGAAAACATTGTTAACGCTTAAACCTCAAAGCACGTAGCTTTCAAGGCAAGTGTGGTTTTTACATGTCAAACTGTTATAAAAACGAGATTATTCCACTCTTTTTCACACTCATGATACGGGTTTTAAGAAAGAGCGGGTAAATGCTGTAAGAATTTTTGGAACAATTAACAAGATTGTGGTTAATGATTAATCAATAAGACACTACTAATAAACAGTTAAAGCCTGATTAGCTATAGGGCGATGAGATACGTCAATAGGATCCTCATGGTTTTTCATGACTCCTATGAAGTACCTCTATTCTACTATGGCTGTTTTTCAGGTATTAGAGTCGGTACTTCATAAAGTATCGGCTCTTTTTTGTATGTGTCTTCACCCTACCGCTGCAGGCGGGAAGGGTGAGCATGAGGACTCGCAAAACTAATAGCAATGATTGAGCAACGTATAAGTATACAAGTTGTGTTCGTAATGAAGATGGTAGTTATAGTGAAGAAACTATCGAGATTAAGCCGGGCGAAAATGGTGTCACTGAAGCTGATATTAAGATGCTTCACTCAATGGATGACAGTGAGGTTTACTACAACAATAAGAACCTGCGTCCTACTAGAACTGTTGAAGAAAAAGCTGAGATTAAGGCGTGGAAAGAAGAATATATCCGGAATTTTAATCTTAAGCACGGTTATGAGCCTAACAAGGATGATGTTGATTATGCTGCTGAAGAGCATTTCCCGCGTAACTATAATCTTTCGCTTGACTTCGATGCAGATGGTGAGCTTGAAGTAGATAAAAGTCATCTTGCTGAAGCTCTCAGTACTACTGATGATTATGGTTTTATTACCAACGATTATGGTTTTGAAATGTCAGAAGAAATGGAGAATGCGTTTTCAACACTCACTGACAAGCAACGTCAGGTTATTCGTTTGATGTTTATTGAAGGATACACTCAGTCAGAGATTGCAAGCATGCTTGGTATCTCGTCTGCTGGCGTGAAAAAGCATCTGGATAAGGCTCTCGAAAAGCTTAGAAAAACGCGTTAAAAAAAATTCTAGAAATTTTTTAGGAGGAGGTTAAAAACTCCTCCTTTTTCTTTGCCTGTGATGTGTAAGGAAGAAACCCCTTATAGAAAGGAGGCAAAACTCGTGAAACACAAGATCGTTATTAACGTCACCGGTGAAAACGGTGAGAAGAAACAGGTTCTACGTGGAGCTGTGATGCGATTACCTCAGCGGTTTATCCGCTGGCTGTTTGGTGATTACTCGCAAGTCTACCTATTAGATTCCGGGAAGAGTGTTCAGTCAGTTGATGTCAAAGAAGTTTAAGGAGGAAAAACCGTGAACAAGAAAATTATGAAAGAAGTCATCAAAGACTTGGAAAACTTAACAGCTCATCTTAAAACGCTATTTGATGAGTCTAACGTTAGTAAAGAAAAACCATCTAAACCGGTAGAGAAACCAAAGCAGAATACAGTCAGTCTTGAGCAGGTTCGAGCGGTTTTAGCAAAACTTAGCCAGATGGGAAAGACAGCTGAGGTGAAGAAACTCATCGTTAAGCACGGTGCGCAAAAGCTCTCGGATGTTCCTGAAAGCGAGTATGAGAGCCTGTTGCATGAAGCGGAGGGAATTAAAGGTGACTAAGCATGCTTTACTTTCCCCATCTTCTGCTCACAGGTGGATTAAGTGTACTCCTAGCGCTGTTTTAGAAGAAAAGTTTGAAAACACTACTTCTGCAGCGGCTGAGGAAGGAACGGCGGCACACGCGTGGTGTGAGTACAAGCTGAATAAGCTTCTTAACCGTCCGTGCGAAAAACCGTCCACCGAGTATGACTCAAACGAGATGCAGGAATGCTCGGATGCTTACGTGGATTTCGTAATGGAAAAATACGAGCAGGCAAAACTTAACTGCCAAGATCCTATCCTTCTCATCGAGCAGAAGGTTGATTTTTCAGCTTACGTGCCTGACGGGTTTGGAACAGCGGACTGCATTATTGTAGGCGAAAAAACGCTGCAGATTATCGACTTTAAATACGGTCAAGGCGTGCTAGTGGATGCTTACGAGAATCCTCAGATGAAATGCTACGCTCTTGGAGCTTTAACGCTTTTCGACAGCTTGTACGAGATTCAAACTGTTGAGATGAGTATTTTTCAGCCAAGACGTGACAACGTATCCACTTTCACACTACCTGTCGCGGAGCTTATTTCTTGGGCTGAAAGCGTGCTTAAACCTAAAGCAGAGCTTGCTATTAAAGGCGAAGGTGAATTTGAAGCCGGTGACTGGTGCAGGTTTTGCAGGGCAAAAGCCACGTGCCGTAAACGTGCGGAAGAAAACCTTAAACTTGCAGAATTTGAGTTCAAACCGCCTTCTGTTTTAACAGATAGTGAGATTGAAGAAGTGCTCACGCTTATTCCGCAGTTAACGAAGTGGGCTGATGATGTTTTAGCTTACGCCACAGATTCCGCTATAAACCATGGTAAAGAGTGGAGCGGTTTCAAACTCGTGGAAGGACGTTCAGTTCGCAAGTTTAAGGATGAGACAGCTGTTATTGAGAAAGCGAAAGCTCATGGCTTTACCGACATTTTCAAAACTAGTCTTATCGGTTTAACGGAAATGCAAAAGCTGATGGGCAAGAAAAAATTTGAGGATATTCTGGGCGACCTCGTTATAAAACCGTCTGGAAAACTTACGCTCGTACCCGATTCGGATAAGCGGGCAAAAGTCAATGTAACAAATGTAAATCAAGAATTCAAAAAGGAGAATTAGTACTATGTCTAAATTAAATAACACGAAGGTTATCACTGGTAAGAACACGCGTCTTTCCTATTTCAATGGTTGGGAGCCAAAGTCTATTAACGGCGGCCCTGAAAAATATAGTGTTTCACTGCTTATCCCTAAAAGTGATGTTGAAACAGTAAACGCTATTGAGAAAGCTATTGATGCTGCGATTGAGGAAGGTGTCGGCAAGTTCGGCGGTAAGAAACCAAACAAGGCTGCTCTTAAAACACCACTGAGGGACGGGGATATTGAGCGTGATGATGAAGCGTATAAAGGACATTACTTCATTAACGCGAACTCAACCACGGCTCCGCAGATTGTAGACAAACAGGTAAAACCAATCATGGACCGTAGTGAAGTGTATTCAGGCTGCTATGCGAGGGTTTCCATCAACTTCTACGCTTTTAACTCTAACGGTAATAAGGGTATCGCTTGCGGTCTTGGCAATATTCAAAAAATTCGAGACGGTGAGCCGCTCGGCGGACGTAGTCTCGCAACTGATGATTTTACGACTTTAGAAGATGATGATTTTCTAGCATAAGGAGCGTGAGTTAATTATGGAAATTGTTATAGCGGTTTTTATTTCAGTGTTTATAGGAGTATTACTTCTTGATTTCACGGTAAAGAAACTCGTGAGTCTTTACGTTGATATTAAACACATTCTAAATAGGAATTAGAAGATTCCTGAAAATAGGATTTAGAAGATTCTATAAGTGGGGTGGCAGGTTTTCTGTCACCTCTTTTATAAGCTTGGAGGTGATGTAATTTGGAAAATTTGAGTGTGGATTTGGAAACGTTTTCGAGTGTAAATCTTGGTAAATGTGGTGTTTACAAGTACGCAGAATC
Organism: Gardnerella sp. c11Ua_71; assembly: GCF_055818025.1. Taxonomy (NCBI): domain Bacteria; kingdom Bacillati; phylum Actinomycetota; class Actinomycetes; order Bifidobacteriales; family Bifidobacteriaceae; genus Gardnerella; species Gardnerella sp. c11Ua_71. The sequence goes on from NZ_JARFVR010000003.1 coordinate 284,661, forward strand.
GGATGATTTTGAAATACTGCTCTTTGGCTACAGTGTGGACGGTAGTGAAGTTAAAGTCGTTGACTTAGCACAAGGTGAAACCATACCCGAGGTTGTGCTTTCTGCTTTAACGGATGAAACAGTGACTAAGTGGGCGTTTAACGCTCAGTTTGAAAGAGTCTGCTTATCACGCTACCTGCGAGATAAAGGCATCAATGTTAACCCCGGTCAGACAGGAAAAAGTGAAGGCTTGTTTTTAAACCCAAGCTCCTGGCATTGCACAATGATCTGGTCAGCCACCCTGGGACTTCCCATGTCTTTGGAAAGCGTGGGAGCAGTATTGGGGCTTGATAAGCAGAAGCTCACTGAGGGTAAGAATCTTATTAAATATTTCTGCCTGCCGTGTAATCCTACGAAAGTAAACGGTGGAAGAACAAGAAACAAGTATTTTCACGATAAGGAAAAGTGGGAGCTGTTTAAATCGTATAACAAGCGTGATGTGGAAGTTGAGATGAGTATTCAAGAAAAGCTCTCACGCTTTCCCGTACCGGACTTTTTATGGCAGGAGTTTTATCTCGACCAAACCATTAACGATCGTGGGATAGGAATAGATTCTCTTTTTGTTGAATCAGCCATAAAACTCGACCAGGAGGTGAAAACGCATCTCATGGATGAGCTTAAGCATATTACAGGTTTAGAAAACCCGAACTCAGTGTTACAAATGCGCTCTTGGCTTAAAAAGCATGGTCTTGAAATGGAGTCGCTTGGTAAAAAAGAAGTCGCTAAAGAGCTTAAAACAGTGGGTAAAGAGTTGGCGGAAGTTTTACGTCTTCGCCAGCAGCTTGCTAAATCTTCGGTGAAAAAGTATACGGCGATGAAAAACGCTGCCTGTATGGATTATCGGGAGCGTGGCATGTTTCGCTTCTATGGTGCAAACCGTACCGGAAGGTTTGCGGGAAGGCTTGTGCAATTACAAAATCTACCACAAAACCATTTGCCTGATTTGGCGGAGGCTAGAAGTCTTGTTAAACAGGGAAATGTTGAAGCTTTGGAAATGCTTTATGAGGATATTCCGGATACTTTATCCCAGCTTATTCGCACTGCTTTTATTCCACGCACGGGATTGAAGTTTATTGTCGCAGACTTTTCAGCGATCGAAGCGAGAGTCTTGGCTTGGCTTGCGGGTGAAAAATGGCGTATGCGAGTATTCGCGGAAGGTAAAGACATTTACTGCTCGTCAGCATCTCAAATGTTTAGCGTACCTGTTGAAAAACATGGAGTAAACGGGCACCTGCGGCAGAAAGGTAAGATTGCGGAACTCGCTCTTGGATACGGCGGCTCTGTTGGTGCGTTAAAAGCTATGGGAGCACTCGACATGGGTCTTAGAGAGGATGAGCTTCAGCCACTTGTTGACGCGTGGAGAAAATCTAACCCGATGGTAACCACACTGTGGTGGGATGTGGACAGAGCGGTAAAACAGTGCGTACACGAACACATTTCTGTTCGAACACACAATATTGTGTTCACTTACAAGAGTGGGTTTCTTATCATCAAACTGCCGTCTAAAAGATGCCTTTACTATGTGAAGCCACGTGTGGAAGAAAACAAGTACGGTGGTGAATCAGTCACCTATGAGGGTGTGGGGTCTACTAAAAAATGGGAGCGGCTGGAAAGCTACGGGCCTAAATTTGTGGAAAACATTACGCAAGCTATAGCTCGTGACATTCTACTTTACGCCATGCAAACGCTGAAAGAATATTGCATCGTTGCTCACGTGCATGATGAAGCCATTATCGAAGCCGATAAAAGCGTGAGTGTTCAAAGCGTGTGTGAGCTAATGGGAAGAACACCACCTTGGGCAGAAGGGCTTGTTTTACGAGCTGACGGCTACGAGTGCGAGTTTTACAAAAAAGATTAAAAAACCGTCAGATTTTATTCTTTCCCAAGGCTACCTCATAGGAGGTGGCCTTTTTATGAATATGGAAGAACAACGCAAGGTCAAATTGCTAAGAGATGAAGGCCTTAGCTATACGCAGATTGCAAACCGTATGAATATTTCCGTTAATACGATTAAAAGCTACTGCAAACGTAACAGCCTGGGCGTAATCCAGTCTACGAAAACACAGACGGCATTATGTGAATCTTGTTCAAAACCAATCAAGCAAAACACAGGAAGAAAAGTTAAACGTTTCTGCTCTGATGCGTGTAGAAACACGTGGTGGAACAAGCATACACAGTTGGTAAAAAGACAGGCAAACTATGAGTGCACTTGTCTTAACTGCAAAAATTCTTTTATCTCTTACGGTAATAAAACCAGAAAATACTGCTGCCACGCCTGCTATATAGAACATCGTTTTGGAGGTGAGCATCATGCAAATAAGTAATGATGCTCACGGGCTAACGGATGTTAAAGCGAGGGCTTGGACGAAAGAGAGTATGCAGGCGGATTTTCGTTTTGAAATAGCCGAAAAACTTACCGCTTCACTCTTTAAAAAAGGGCTTATCAACGAGCAAGAAAAAGAAAAAATAAGCCGTCTTAACAGGGAAAAATTTCACCCGTTTTACAAGGAATTATTGGGCTAAAAGCTTGATAAACACTGCTTTTAGAGTGATGTATATGACTGTAAGAAAGTGAGGTGAGATGATGAAAATGATAACAAAACTGGAAGCCAAACAGCCGGATAATTCTCTTAGAAAAATACGGGTTGCAGCGTATGCGAGAGTTTCTACCGACAGTGATGAACAGCTTCTCAGTCTAGAAGTGCAGAAGGAGCATTACGAAAACTATATTAAGTCTAATCCATGCTGGGAGTATGCGGGACTTTACTTTGACGAGGGTATTAGCGGTACGAAAATCGATAAGCGTGAAAGTCTTAAACAACTGCTTAAAGACTGCGAGAGCGGTCAGATAGACAGGATTATTACAAAGTCTATTAGTAGGCTTGCAAGAAACACGGTTGACTGTCTTGAAATAGTTAGAAAACTTACCGGTCTCGGTATTTATTTGTATTTTGAGAAAGAAAACATTGATACCGAGCATATGAGTTCAGAGCTCATGCTTTCTATCTTAAGTTCCATTGCACAAAGTGAGTCAAGATCCATCTCGGAAAACAGCATGTGGTCAATTCAAAAAAGGTTCGAAAACGGAACCTATGTCATTTCTTCCCCATCGTATGGCTATAAAAACGAGAACGGGAAAATGATTATCGTTCCAAAGGAAGCTGAGGTTATAAAAGACATCTTTAGTATGGCACTTTTAGGTAAAGGCGGGCATGTGATAGCTAATGAGCTGACGGCTAAAAAGATTCCTGCGAAAAAAGGAGCTAAATGGTCTTCGACTACCGTGAACGCTATTTTGAACAATAAAACATACACAGGGGATGTGATTTTTCAAAAGACATTTACAGACGATAATTTTAACCGCCATAAAAACCGTGGCGAGAAAAAACAGTATGTTATTGAAAACCATCACGAGGCTATCATCAGTCATGAAACTTTTAATCTTGTGCATGAGCTGAGACAGAAGAGAAAATTAAAACTAAATATTACCGGCGGTAGTAATAAATATCTTGCTAGATATGTGTTTTCAGGAAAACTTTACTGCGGTAATTGTCATAGTAGGTTAAAGAAACACGACCGGCATAAAAAAGATGGAGCCTATGTTGTTTGGTGTTGTACCAAGCATATACGTGAAATTAAATGCTGCCCTATGAAAGCTGTAAAAGAGGAGTATGTTAAATTAGCTTTTCTTCAAATGCTTAACAAGCTCAAAGCAACATACGCTCAAATATTAACGCCTTTCATAAAAAGCTTAAGAAACGTGAATAATAAAGACGGATTGAACAAAGTTATTGGACTTGAAGAAAAAATAGCTAAGCTGCAAGAACAGGAGCAAGTACTCAGTAAGCTTTTCGCCGGTGGCTACATTGAGATGGATTCCTACTATCTGGAAAGCAATCAGCTTAAAACGGAAATAGATACTTGTCTTAAGGAAAAACTTCAGCTTTCCAACAGCTTAAACGGTAACTTAACGCACTTAAACGAGGCACAAAAACTTCAACGGTTCGTAAGCGTCACAGAAGTATTTAGCGAGTTTAAGGACGAGGATTTTTTGGATTTTGTAGACAATGTCGTAGTTAAAAGCAGAACAGAATTTATTTTTCATTTGAAATGCGGATTGGAATTAGAAGAAGAGGTGAAAGAAACATGGCACACATCCCATATGGTTACAGAATAGTAGACGGTAAAGCGGTTATAGACGAAAAAGAAGCTCAAAAAGTGAGAGAACTTTTCCGTAAATTCTTAGAATTTGGAACGATTTCTGAAACGGCTCGAGCGGTGAACATTGATAAAACACATTCTGTAATTAGCAATATTTTGAAAAATAAAACGTACTTAGGAACATCGCTTTACCCGAGTCTTTTAGATGAAGAAACTTTTTATAAAGTTCAGCAGTTAAGAGCCAACAATTTTAGAAGAAAACCTCGTACAACAGAGCTAAAACCTTTAATTACAACAAATTTCACGTATGAAATAGGCGTTATAGAAAAGAAATACGATGATCCTTATCGGCAAGCAGCATACGCGTACAGTCAAATCAAGGAGGTGTAAAATGAATGCCAACGTTACAATTATTCCACCAAGAAAAATAGCGGGTAATACGGTAGATAAGCATAAAGATAAGCCGAAGTTAAGAGTAGTAGCGTATTGTCGTGTCAGTACTGACAGTGAAGAACAGGCAACAAGTTATGACACGCAAGTTCAGCATTATACGGATTATATTTCAAGAAATCCTCTCTGGGAATTTGCCGGCATTTACGCTGATGACGGTATTTCAGGAACCAGCACGAAAAAACGTGTCGGTTTCAACGACATGATCCACGATTGCATGAGTGGCAAAGTAGACATGGTTATCACTAAGTCGATTAGCCGTTTTGCGAGAAACACTATCGACTGTTTAAAGTTTGTCAGACAGTTGAAAGACAAAAACATTCCGATCATTTTTGAAAAAGAAAACATCAACACCATGGAAGCAAGCGGAGAACTATTGCTTACTATCATGGCTTCTTTAGCTCAACAGGAATCCGCGTCACTTTCTCAGAATGTGAAGCTTGGACTTAAGTTCCGCTACCAGGAAGGCAAAGTGCAAATCAACCATAACTGGTTTTTAGGATACACAAAAGACGATGAAGGGAATCTTGTAATTCTTGAACAGGAAGCAAAAGTCGTAAGAAGAATCTATAGAGAATATTTAGAAGGAGCAAGCCTTAGAGACATAGCGGAGGGTCTTGAAAAAGACGGTGTTAAAAACGGTGCCGGGCATTTAAAATGGCACTTGTCTAATATTAAAACCATCTTGCAAAACGAAAAATATATTGGTGATGCTCTTTTACAAAAAACCATCACGACAGATTTTATTAACCATGTTCGTATAAAAAATGATGGAACAGAACCACAGTATTATGTAAAAGATAGTCACGCGTCTATTATTCCAAGAGATATTTTCTTTAAAGTTCAAGAAGAAATGGTAAGACGAGCCAACATGTTTAGTGGTGAGGAGAATAAAAAAAGGAGAGTTTATTCCAGTAAGTACGCTTTATCCAGCCTATGTGTTTGTTCTAAGTGTGGGGATGTTTACAGAAGAATTGCTTGGAACAATCGAGGAGTGCGTTCTGTTGTTTGGCGTTGTTGTACCAGATGGGAAAATGGTCCTAGTGCTTGCGATGCTCCGACAGTAAAAGAGGAAGAGCTGCAGTCTGCCATAGTGAAAGCCATAAACAAGGTGTTTAGTATATCGGGTGAAGTATTAGACATGTTGAAGAATAATATTAGAGAAATTATCGCGGGCAATAACTTAAACGAGATTGAAACGGTTGATAAAAGAATTGCAGATAAACAAGCGATACTATTAACCTTGCTTAAAGCTAAAAAAGACTACACGAAAACTGCCAACGAGATTGATGAGCTGAAAGGTAAGAAACAGCAGCTTCTTATAGAAAAAGCAGGTCAAGAAGATGCTAAAAGACGAATCAGAGAAATGGAAGATTTTCTGAAAAGTGAGCGTCACGATATTAGTGAGTATGACGAGAAGCTGGTAAGAAAGTACATCAAGAAAATAAAAGTTTACGAGGACAGGTTCAGCATAACTTTTAAATCAGAGATTAGTGTGGATATTGAAAGGGCATCGTAAAAGTCAAAAGACTGTGAGCATTTGAAATGTTACAAAAGTCAGCCTAGGGGGAATCCTCTCTAGGCTGTTTTTATGCTCAAAATCAAGCTATTAAGCCAATCTTAAACCTTTTAACGATAGCCTTTTCTATCGTTAAAAAGTGCACCCAATATCCATAGTGTGCACTCAAAAAAGTGTAGCTATACTTGGAGTTCTCTCAATCCACGTCGAGAGTGTCGTATTGATGTCAAAGGCTTAATAGGTGGGTGCAAATTTGCCCTTGTGTAGCAAGGCTTAGCGAGGGCTATCGTTAAAAGGTTTAATGTGCGGCGGCTTTAAGCTGGGTTCTCGTGATTTTTGAGTGCAGTTTGGCTGTTTGAGGGAAGATGTCGACGCTCTAGGGTTGAGTGCACAGGATGTTAACGTTAAAAAGTGCACACACTTTGCACCCAGGCTGTGAAGTGGGAAAATATAGCTCAAAAGGTAAAATGAAACCTGATTATTAGTATGTGCACGAGGAGGTGCTTAAGGAATGGATAATAAGAAGTTTATCGCAGAGACGAAAGATGTTCGTTTAACGGTGAAACGTGCTGATACCTTTGGCGTGAGCTTTGTTAACTGTGAACAAGATATATTGAGGGTTGAGGAAGCGCAAAATGTTATAAGGCTTATTCAAACTAAAAAAGTCTCAGCTTCGAATTGGGTGAGGTGGCTTACTCAGGGTATGCCTGAAATTGTTGTGAGTTTGCCACATGATGTGGAAGTTTGTGAGGTTGAATCTGATTCTAATCAAGTGCTCATCACGGATATTGAGATTGGTAAGCTTTATGTAGAAGTGAACAATGGCAAGGTAGAAGTTGTTAATTTGAAGGCGGATGATGTCTTTCTTAAATGTTATAATGGGTTGGCTTCAGCAACAAACGTAGAAGTAACTCATGTTTGTACGCTTGATACGTTAAATGGCATGAGTATTTTAGAAGGAACAATCACCAAGGATGCAAGCCTTGAAGTAGATTGTGAGAATGGTGTCACCGAGGTTTCAGATAAGAAGAAGGTAAATTGTAAAAACGATGGATTTGCGCATTACATGGTGCACTGTCTTAATGGGAAAGCTATTGCGAAGTAGCAGACATATAGATCAAAAAAGAAGCAATAAAACTTGATATAAGTTGGAATTAGAGCGTATATAGACATACCGATAAAGGAGGAAGCCGTATATGCTCTATGTAAAATTTGATGATTTCGAAGATGTTAGCGTCATGGGAAATGAGAAAGATCATGGAATGTTTATTCCGATTAAGGATGGGAATGTGTATGCTGAGTGCGAACGGTGCGGTGTAGTTGAAAGGATCACCTCACCATGCGAATTCATTGCTAGCACATTTAGGTCAAGAGTGAACTTCAATGAAGGTTATGAACTTTGCGAGAAGTGCTTGCAAGAGGTTGAGTTTGTTACTGTCGCTTTGAGAACTGGAAAATTACCTAATCGAGAATTGAAATGACTGAAAAGCAAAGCAGTGATAACCGTAGTAATACATGAAAAACTAAACGTTAAAAGGTGCACACACTTTGCACCCGGGCGGTAAATGATAATTTAGGGAGGCGTTTTATGTCAGTAATTAAAATTGAAAACCTCACTTTCTCATATTATGGATATGTAAAACCCATATTTAAAAATGTATCGTTTTCCTTTGATACAAACTGGAAAACGGGATTGATAGGAAGAAATGGAATCGGTAAATCAACTCTATTTAAGTTACTTTTAAATCAAGAAACTTATCAAGGTAAAATAAGCAAGGATGTTGAATTTATTAAATTTCCACCAAATATAAGCGATACTTCAAAATTAGGAATTGAGTTATATAAAGAACTAATATCAGATGATGAAGAATGGAAGTTATTTAGAGAACTCAGTTTGCTAAATGTAGATGAGAACCTTGTTTACAGAGAGTTTGAAACGCTTTCTAAAGGGGAACAAACAAAAATCCTTTTAGCTATTTTGTTTACAAGAGAAGATGGCTTTTTACTTATTGATGAACCAACAAACCATTTAGATATGGACGGAAGAAAAATTGTAAGTGAATATCTGAAAAGTAAAAAAGGATTTTTGCTTATATCTCATGATAGAGATTTTTTAGATGGTTGTATCAATCATGTTATTTCTATTAACAGGAATTCTATTGATGTCCAATCGGGAAATTTTACATCATGGTATGAAAACAAAGTGATGAAAGACCAATTTGAAATTAGTCAAAATGAGAGATTAAGAAAAGATATTAAACGATTAAAAGAGTCTGCAAGACAAAGTCAAATTTGGTCTGATAAAATTGAAAATACTAAAAATGGTGTAAAAGTATCAGGTGTAAAACCAGACAAAGGACATATAGGTCATCAATCAGCCAAGATGATGAAAAAATCTAAGAATTTGGAGAATAGACAAAACAAGGCAATAGAAGAAAAACAGAGTTTACTAAAAGATATCGAAACAAAGGAAAGTCTATTATTGCATCCATTACATCATCATAAAAATCCTCTAATATCGGTTAGCAATTTATCATCATGCTATGGAGAGAGACAGATCCTAAATAATGTAAGTTTCGAGATAAAGCAAGGCGACATAGTGGCTATATATGGGGGTAATGGTAGCGGAAAATCAACCTTGATTAAAATTTTATTAGGTATAAATCACGAGTATACAGGTGAGATAAAATTAGCAGGTAATTTAAAAATCTCGTATATTCCTCAAGACACATCTAATTTAACAGGTAGCCTAAATGAATATATTCACAAGCAAGATGTTGATGAAACATTGTGTAAAACAATTCTAAGAAAATTAGATTTTTCAAGAGAATTATTTGAAATGGATATGAAGAATTATAGTGATGGACAAAAAAAGAAAGTTTTAATTGCTGTAAGTTTCTCAAAGCCAGCTCATATATTTGTTTGGGACGAACCACTGAATTATATAGATGTAATATCAAGAATACAGATTGAGGAAATTATAAAAGAAGCAAAGCCTACACTCATATTTGTGGAACACGATAAGCGATTTGTAGAAGATATCGCTAATAAAATAATACAATTTTAAGTAAAATCCAAATCCCAGTTTGTAGTGCCTTAGACTTTTATCATCATACGACATTCCCCTTGTCAGCTTCTTTCCTGCAACGAACGTTAAGGCTCTTTTTTGATGCATGGTTATCATCAGGGTAGTCTTGAAACATGTGAGACTGTCGTATTGATGTCAAGGGCTTAATAGGTGGGTGCAAATTTGCCCTTGTGTAGCAGGGCTTAGCGAGGGCTATCGTTAAAAGGTTTAATGCGTGGTGGATTTAAGCTGGCTTGGCGTGGTTTTTGAACGTATTTTGGCTGTTTGAGGGAAGATATCAACGCTCTAGGGTCGAGTGCAATAAGTTCAATGACTGTTGCTTGTGCACAATGTGATATACAAATGTATCAATCACTTGGATTTTCAATTAAGATTGGGAACTTGTTTGCATTTGAACCATAAGTCACAGTCATTAGATAAAAAATAAAGGAGTAAACTATGGAATATAATTGCGGATTTATTAACGATAAAAAAGCATTTAGATATAGAGCGGCAGCTATCATAGTCGAAGAAGGTTGTGTGCTATTTGCAAGAAATGATGAGGATGACTATTTCTACTCAGTTGGCGGAGCGGTTCACATGGGCGAGACGTCAGAAGAAGCCGTTAAGAGAGAAGTATTTGAAGAGACAGGTCTTAATTATGAAGTAGATCACCTTGCCGTCATACACGAGAACTTATTCATCGGTAGCTCCGGCTTAGATGGAGTAGACTTCCATGAGCTTACACTCTACTACATGATGAAGCCCATGGGCAAAAGAGATTTTACGAGCCAAAGCACTACAGAGTCAGGTGCTAAAGAGACAATGCATTGGTTACCTATAGATGAGCTTGATAAGTTTAAGGCTTACCCGACATTTATGAAAGAATATCTTAAATCGGAGCATAGTGGAATAGAGCATATAATTTCAGATGAAAGATATTAATGAATCCCGCTATTATGGCAAGAGATAGTTACATAAACATTATTTCTTAGAAGATTATGACAAGAAGAATGTGTTTGATATTGAAGAATATATAAAGAGAAAAGGCAAGGTTAAGCTTAATAGAAATACGGTAATTACAAGATTGTAAGATTTACTGTTATAACTATATGGTCGAGGGTATATCTGAAATAATAGAGCTAGATAAATTTGAAGTTGTGAAGGTAATGAAATGATTAGAAAAATAAAAAAAGAAGATGCTCAATCTATACGAGAAATATGTGATATTTCTTTAAGATATACTGTTTCTACAGAGTTAGTAGAGAATCAAATCACAAAACTATCAGCTGATAAAAAGCATCATGTGATTTATGTTTATGAGGATGAGGATTTACATAAAGTTGTTGGATTTGTACATGCTGAAATGTATGAGAGTCTTTATTCAGATTGTGGATTAAATATTCTAGGATTAGCTGTCTTACCAGAGTTTCAAGGAAGAGGCATTGGAAAAAAATTGATGAATCATTTAGAAATGGATTCTCGACAAAAATTACTTAAGTTTATCAGGTTAAACTCAGCAGAAGCAAGAACAGAAGCACATAAATTCTATGAAAATATAGGATATGTATGTGATAAGACGCAAAAGAGATTTATTAAAATTTTCGAATAAGTCAATTCTAGTTTGTTGAACTGAAAAATTGAATACTAAATGTGTAAGACGATAGAAAAAAGAAAAAATCTATCGTCTTTTTTCTTGCCTAATTTCCCTATGTTTTGCTATCAATAAATAGGGAAAATTCACTAAGAAGCTAAGAAAGTATTTCAAATGCTTCTCACTAATATATACACGACAAAATGTTAGTTCCATTAAATATGTTACAGAAAGTAAAGGAGATAAGATGATAAGAATCGGTCAAACCCTCACTTTGGTGTAAATTCATTTCCTTCCCTTTATCTGCTATTTTTATGTTCAAACTCAAACGAGAAAATAAGTGGTGCTTCCCACCGTCACGGCGCTTGATCGTGCTATCAGATGCAGTAATGCGAACATAAAAATCGTGTATGACAGTCAAAAAATCCCATTCGTGCAAATGTGTTGCAATATGCGATACAGTATTTTATGATGAGTGTATGGAGGTTGATTGATATGGCAGTTACTAAAACAGCGAATGTGAATGTGAGAATACAAGAAAATATTAAGCAGCAGGCGGAGCAGATTCTGGAAACTATTGGAATTCCTAGGGCTACTGCTATTGACATGTTTTATCGTCAAATCATTCTTAATAAGGGTATTCCGTTTTCTCTTACTATTCCGAAGTCGCTTCCAGCACAAGATGATATGGATGAGAAAACGTTTAATGCTTTGATGACTAAAGGCTATGATCAGGCGGCTCGCGGTGATAGTTATCCGATAGATGATGTTTTTGAAGAGCTTGAACGATGATAGGGATAGAAAAATGTCAGATTCATCGATGAAAGAGAAGGAAAAGCAGGAACATACTCCCACAGATGAGAAAAATCCACTATATTGTGAATCACATGAGCAAATATGTGAGAACCTTAACAGTGCAAATAAGGAATTGTCCAAGTATAAGGTTTTACAACTGAGTGCGGAAATCTTTTCCATCTTAATGATTATTGGAACTGTTTTTATGGCGTCCAATAAGCTACAGCTTTTTGGATGGATCACCTATTGTTTTGCAATTCTTCTTCTTGTTGTAGTGTCTCTTATTTGGGTTATTTGTGTTATTGGGCAGCGCAATATACATAGTCGTTTTAGGAGTGCAAATGTAGAGCGTAACAAATCTTTTCTTAGCTATGATAATCAACAGGGGAAGGGTAGACTCTCACTGGTTCTTTGTTGCTTTTTTGTGTTAAGTGGTATTCTAACTGCATTTTTTGAAATAACTGCGTTGCATCTTCCAAATCGGTGGCTTTTGCAGACTTGGGTATATGTTATATGCGCGGCAATGCCAGTTGTTTGGATGATTACGATTGCTCTTGAATTTGTTTTCTATAATCTCTATCTTATTTCGCGTATACGGAAAATAGGTATAAGAATTGTACTTCGTTATCTATCTGTTCTACTTTGCGTATTGATTATCTTAGGTCTTGGATTTTTTGACGTTTTATTTATTGTTGGAAGATATTCTGTGAAACAAAATGATAATGGTACATACACAGAGCACGTGGATGATATGTATGCTCCTTTTGAGTATTATCTTTATCGGTCTGAAGGTCCGTTTTTCCTTAAGTATCTTCGACCAATGACAGATTCAAGTGATACTGATCCAAAAATAAGTGAATCTGAGTGGTATCGCAGAATCGATCGCAATAACAGGAAAGATACAAGATTAAAAGATACAAGATTAAAGGTTGAAGAGCCAGATAAAAATTACGATTTGCATGATGCCGCTGAGCGTGATTTAGAATCAAAGAAGGAAAGAAATGCAGCGCTTAAGATATTTGATAAGTATTTTGCGGCGAAAGGCTTTGCGTTCAAGGAGAACTATACCGCCAAGGGGGATATGTACTTTGTTCTGAGTGAAAGCCGTTCGGACATTACTTATCTGCAGTATAACAGGGACTCTCAGGATGGAAAATGTGGTCTTTATATTCTGTTTAAGGCTTCAAAATCTTCAAATGGAAGCTGGTCGTCGAGTGATGCTCATATGCAGAACACTTATACTTATGAATATAGCACTGGACTGATTGCAGAGAGCAGTAGGGCAGATTGGTAGTAGGCAGAATCGTTGGATGCCAGAATCGAAGAGTATCTGAAGATTGCCAGATAGTGATTGTCAGATAGTAGAATCCATATTTGTGTGCTCTAGTTGCTTATGTTTTAGGGAACAAATCGGTGTAAAAATTGTAAAAAAGTTCCCTGCATTATTTGATTTCTCATGGTAATGGCTTGTTGGTTATTCAAGAAAATAAGGTTCCTGAGTTTAAGAAGTTGCTTGTTGAATATTATGAGGATTAAGATTTGCAGTCTGTAACGGATGCGCTTGCTTGCGTTAGTGAAGATGATTGGAAAATGCGGTGCGAACATGAGAGAAAACAAATTGGCGGTCGGTTGCGCTCATTTGTCGGCAGAAATTGCGCTTTCAACGGAAATTGCCAATCGCACTTGCTACTACGCAACTGCTGTTTCAGCTATAATTTCACCACGATCATGATGAATTCGAGTTTGAAATGGAGATGTTTTTATGATTTTAGCAGATAAAATATTGGAACTGCGTAAACAAAACGGTTGGTCGCAGGAAGAATTGGCGGACAAATTGGGCGTCAGTCGCCAAGCTGTTTCCAAATGGGAAGGTGCACAAAGTATCCCGGATATGGAACGGATAATTGCATTGAGCCGTTTGTTTGGTGTTAGTACAGATCTTCTTGTAAAAGATGAAATTGATGTTATGGGGAAGAACGTCAACGCAAATGAAAATGCCTGCCAGGAAGAAGCCGGCGTCCGCATGCGTGTAATTGAGCTGGAAGAAGCCTCCGCTTATATTGCTCACAGAATATCATTTGCCGCCTATGTTGCTCTAGGCGTTCTTCTTTGTATTCTGGCGGCAATCCCGTTGATCGGCAGTAATCTTTTGCTTTCTACCACAGTAAATGCGCAAGTCGGTAAAACTATTGGCTTAGCATTCAGCGTTGCTATTATTGCCGTAGCTGTAGCTATTTTTATTATTCAGAGTTTCCACGAAAAGCGTTATCAATATTTGGAAAAAGAGGACTTTGAAACAGCTTACGGAGTTGACAGTGTGCTCAAAGAACGCTTGGAACGGTTCATGCCGTCGTATGTGCTGCGGACGGTCAGCGGTGTCGTTTTATGTATGGTTGCCTTTATTTTTCTTATAATTTCGGATATAGTGCCGGAATTTTATCAACTTTCATCCGACTTTTTTGTAGTTATCGCTATTGCCCTAGTGGCAGCAGCTGTTTATTTATTTGTACAGGCGAATATTATCCGCTCGTCCTATTACCGTTTGCTGCAACCGAAGAAAAAGATTGTCTATCCTGCAAAGATTAGGTTATTGCTCCAAGCTTACTGGCTTATAATTGTCTGCATTTATTTAGTCTACAGTTTCATCACGTCCGATTGGGGAAAAAGTTGGATTGTTTGGCCGTTGTCCGCATTGACTTACGGAGTAATAGAAGTAGTGCTCAAAGCGTGGAGGCTCGGAAAGAAATAAGTGACTTTCAGCGTCGATTTTGTGGCGAATAACAGGTGCTATCCGAACGAAATATGGTATGCTTGCGCTTAATATTACCCCCAAGGGTGAAAGTATGATTAAAAATGTCGCACATATAGGCTTTACCGTCGGGGTGCGGACATTTTTTTAGATAGCCACACCCAGCTTACTTCTGTTCTCGATAAGACTTATTCCTCCAAGTTATCAAGTTGCTTATTTGATGGCTAGCGAAGATGCTCGTAGTAGGGAATTTGGCGTTTATTGATTGGTTAAGGATAATTATCCCAAATTCGTTTTATCGATGGACACAATGAATTTTTCGCAAGAAGGGATTATATACAAATATTTACCGGATTTTCTATTGGAAGAGAATGCGTAAGGTACTTGATTTTGCTCTTATGTAGATTATGTTTTGCGATGGCTATTATTAAAGGGTTTAATAAGCAAGAGCAAGCGCGATGTTTCATTGTTTTCCTTGCGAATTGGCGGGTTTTCATTCCGACGATTGTCTGGATTTTGTTCCGATGTTTGGCGGGATATTAGTGCGACGATTGGCTTTGTTTAGAAATGTGGTTGTAGGACTAAATGTTAAAAGGTTTAGCGTGCGGTGGATTTAAGCTTACTTCTCGAGATTCTAGATGTGATTTTGCTATTCTGCTGTCGAGTGTTTGTGTGCTCTAGTTGCTTATGTTTTAGGGAACAAATCGGTGTAAAAATTGTAAAAAAGTTCCCTACATTATTTGATTTCTTATTCTGTTACAGTTGGTAACTATAGTGTTTCACCTTGTTTCTTTTTCCGTTGTAAATTATTTGTTAGTTTGTAATTAGGCGGTATATAAATCAAATGTTTCAATACTATTTTGGTTTCCGTCAAGTAATTTCATGATGTGTAATAAGTGATTTGAAAGGAGTTGTGTCATGAGTAGTGTTATATCTTTGGGGGAAAAAATTAGAAAGGCTCGTCTGGAAGCTGGGTTGACGCAGGAGGAGCTTTCGGAATTATTGATGGTATCTCGTGCTGCTGTAGCAAAATGGGAAACGAATCGGGGTTTGCCAGATATCGAGAATCTGAAATTTATTGCGTATGCTCTAAGCGTGAGTGTTGATTATCTTTTGGATGAGAACAATAGTGTTGATTTTTCTATTACTAAGAAGCCTATTAATCTCAATAAATATGGTTTCGACGGTAGGTTGAGCAGTTTTAAGAAGTCGAAAGTTAAAGAGCAGATTGTCCTAGATGAATATCCTGACTCAGAAATCAATATGCTAACTGTTGTTAAGACTTATAACAGTTCATCTGAGAAAATGGTGGATAATTTTGTTGGATGGTTTTCTACTCTCCTTGGAGGATTGCCATTGTTTGGCATATATGATTTCAGTAAAGCTGTTGCCACTCTTGGGGCTGATCAGTATTATTTGGTGGATAAAAAAGATAAGCAGTATTTCGTGCTTATAACTGATGAGTATATTATTAGCAGAATTATGGGAGTGGCGTTTAATAGTAAAAAGTTCCGTATTGGAGATAAGGAATTTATGAAAGTTGGTTTGCTTCGTAATAAGTAGTAAATGGGTGGGTGGGTCTGGTTTTAATATTTTTTCTCATAATATTTGTTGATAAAAAACATGATTAATGGAGAAAAGGCG